>NZ_PDIY01000001.1:2039642-2369285 GCF_002563655.1 Bacillus sp. es.034
TTAAGTTGTTTATTACAGAGGAGGAAGTAGAAAAGAAAATTCAACAATATACGACTGGGGAAGCAGGTAAGGTAAGAATCTTTGCTACAAATTTTCCGGCAAGTTACTTACTTCCCAAATGGATTGCTAACTTTAAAAAGCTTTATCCATCAGCTGAAATTACCTTGAATTCCGGTAATACTGAAAGTGCATTAGAAAAATTGGTCATGTATGAAACCGATATTGCAGTAATTGCAAGTCCTTTTTCGATTCCAGAAGAGCTGGAAGCCATTGACCTGCTAGAAGACGAACTCTTTTTTATTGTACCTCGAGGTCACCCTCTAGGTTCAAAGGTTGTAGAATTTAAAGATCTTATGAATGAGTGTTTTATTCTAAGAGGAGAAGGAAGTTCCACTAAAGCTTTAATAGATTCTTTATGTCATGTCAGGCAAATCCACTTGCAGAATGCGCCAATTCAAGTAGAGAAAATTGAAGAAGCGATTCAGATAGTTTCATTTGGATATGGTATTACTTTAGCGCCAAAATTAGCAATTTTGCCTTATTTAAAAGCAGAGCTTATTGATATTGTTTACATAGAAGACCTCCAACTTTCTAGAAAAATAAGATTGTGTATGCGCCGGGATGTTGATCTAGGTCCGGCAGTTAGAAATTTAATAAATCTAATCTTACATACAACAAAATCCAATTCTGATTTAGTTGTAGACGGTGCCCTTAATAAAGGCGAGGTGGCAGCTATTATCGCTCAACATATAGTCGATTAAAGGTCCAGTGTTTGTCAATAACAATATAACAAGTCTTATTCAATAAATGGGGGCTAATCTAGAACAGGATGAGCCCCCTTTGAAGTTTTTCTTGAGTAAAACACTATATTTTGAAATAATTGGTATTAAGTTAAAGGGCAGTTTAATGAAATAAATTTTATGAGTAATCAAAGATATTTAGGCTGTCTATTGAAAATTCAACTTGTGGAAATATATAGAATTTGACACAATTGATAATATATCAATAGCAAGTATGAAGGGTGATTTCTATTTCAAGAACTGCTGATTACACTATACAGGGATTTTTATATCAATTTCATAAAACATTATTGGAAATTCAAAGTAAGCCTTCAGAGGAGTTTGTTTCAATAGAAGGTATTATTGAAGATGTAGAGGTCTTCACTGCTGGTAGAACGGAAGCAATTCAATGCAAGTATCATGAATCTATAGAAAAGTTCACGTTATCTCAGGTATATAAACCCATTATTCAGATGATGGAACACTGGTATAATTCTGGAAATAAAGATAATGGCGTAACATACATACTCTATGCATATTTTCCTCACATGTTTGGGGAGGAAATAAACTTAACTACAGAAGATATTGAGGAAATATTATCTACTAAAAATAAGAAATTATCCATTAAAGCAGCAAACCTAAAAGGAAAAGTAAACATTAAAGAATTCCTGGAGAATTTTAAGTTTGAATTTGGTCACTCGATGGACGATTTAAAAAAAGTAATTATTTCGAACTTCTTAGATTTAGGATTTAAAGAAGAGTATGTTGATAATTTAATATATCCAAATGCAATAAATTTCATCGCAGAAACTAGTACACTCCATTCTGAGAAAGAAAGAACGATAAACATTGGAGAATTCTTACAATGTTTACAAAAAATAAAAAATACAGCATTATCAAAATGGACTCTATCCTTAAGAAGTTTTCGATCAATAATACAAACTAGAAAAAAACAACTAAATGTAAATTTGCAACAAAATTCCAGACTAAGATACTTTATTATAAAGGAAGAATTCATAGAGGATTTTGATCAAAATATTGTAACTTTCATTAAGGAATATTTAGACAAATACCACTTTAAAATTGTACATGATAGGACACCGTTATTTTGCCTAGATTGTTCAGACCATAAATTTAATGAAATATTAGTAAGGCTACATCAGAAAAATATAAAAGCTAACCATGGCTTGGTTGCATCTGATTGCTTTGATGAAGCATATTTCTTTGGAAATCCTATCACTAACTATAAAAAAAGACAAATCATTAGTAGAGAATTTGAAATACGAATGTTACATATTAAACGTCATGAAATTTTGAATAGATATAAAGCTGATGATCTATTTATCCTGTCAGATAATGATTACTTTCTCAATAGTACTGATGTCAACTATGAAAAAATTGAGCTCCGTGATTTTAATGCAATAAAATTTGTATTAGGAATGAGGGATTCCTATGAGTAATGAAGTATTAGGTGTTGTTATTGACAGTTCTCCGCTCGATATAGTAATAGAAGTTCAGGATGTTAGAACATTCGAAAAGAATAAAAGCTTTCTACAGGTTGGCCAATATATTAAAATCCTCGACGGTAATTCAAAACATATAATAAGTTCTATTTCAAATGTAAAGGCGATACACCAACTAGATAAAGATAATAATCCCTATTTCAGATTTAATATACATACTCAACCTGTAGGTATGTTAAATAGTAACGGAGACTTTAAAAGAGGGAATATGACATTACCAGTACCTACTGAACCAGCATATATAGTTTCCGAATCTGACATGTATAAGATCTTCAATGGCAATGGGAGTTATAACTTTCAGTTTGGTAAACTCATACAAAATAATGAAATCAATTTAATGATAGATGGTAATAAATTTTTCAGTAAACATGTTGGGGTTGTTGGATCAACAGGATCGGGTAAGTCAAGCACTGTGGCAAAGTTACTCCAAAAGAGCGTTGGTATTGAAGATAATATTAATACTAACAAAGAAAATCAAAAAAACAGCCACATAATAATTTTTGACATCCACTCTGAATATGCATCAGCCTTCTTTCTTAGAGAGGAAGAAAAATTCAATCTAAATGTCTTAGATGTAAATAATATTATACTACCTTATTGGCTAATGAACTCTGAAGAACTGGAAGACATGTTTATTGAAAGCAATGAATCAAATTCACATAATCAAGTATCACAATTCAGAAGGGCAGTAATATTAAATAAAATAAAATACAACCCGGATTTGAATGATTTAACATACGATACACCAGTATATTTTAGTATGGAAGAAGTATGTAACTATATTGAAAATCTAAACAACGAAATGATTAGTAAGCTAGAAGGAGAAAATTCACCCAAACTGACTAATGGAGAATTAATTTCAGATCGTATTTGTTATTTCGAAGATTTATACGAATTTGTTCCCCAATCAGCTGCAAAAGTTGATAAAGCTTCAGGTGGTCCTTACTATGGTGAATTTAATAGATTTATCTTAAGACTTAAAAATAAAATAGAGGATAAAAGGCTAAGCTTCTTATTTAAATCTCCTCAACAAGAAGACGACAAATTTGAGAATATAATAAAACAATTTATTGGATATTTGGATAAATCTAATATTAGCATTGTTGACCTAAGCGGTATCCCTTTTGAAGTACTGAGTATTACAGTTAGTCTCATATCAAGGATAGTTTTTGATTTTAGTTTTCATTATTCTAAAATTAGACATAATGATCATTTATTAAATGATGTTCCCATAATGATAGTTTGTGAAGAAGCACATATTTATGTGCCCAATAACACAAGTGCTCAGTACAGATCATCGAAAAAATCTATTGAAAGAATCGCAAAAGAAGGAAGAAAATATGGTTTAAGTCTCATGGTAGTAAGCCAGAGACCATCAGAAGTTTCTGAGACAATATTTGCTCAATGCAATAATTTCATTGCTCTTAGGCTTACTAATTATAATGACCAAAATTATATAAGAAGGTTGTTGCCGGACACTTCAAATGGGGTTGCTAACATACTTCCAAATTTATCTTCAGGGGAGTTTATTATGGTAGGAGATGCTGTAATAATACCTTCTGTTGCGAAAGAAGAAATGCCTAATCCTGCTCCCAAATCACAAAGCGTAGACTTTCATAATGAATGGCAAAAAAGTTGGGTCGGAAGATTAGGTTTTGAACACATAATTGAAAGATGGACAGGAAAGTAATACACCGTAGGAAATTAAATTTTCTACAAAAACCGGAAGTTAAACTATTAGATCCAGGGAGAAAAATAAAAAGCTAAACAAACAATTATAATTTTTAACATTTCTTGAAACTGGGTTTTCCGTTAAAGGGGGCAATAACTGAAGATCAGGTAATGGATCCAGCTATTGCCCTTTTTCAATTATTGGGCAGGCTAACGGAATAATAAAGACAAATTTAATTAACAACTCAGGTCATTTAAAGATCTGGGTTTTTCACTGTTTAATGATACGTTAATTATTTTATCCATTTGAGTTCCGAGTAGAGGCCATACTTCCGTAAAAAGTGCCAAAAAATAATACATATCTGATGTTTAGATGTTTTAACAACAAACTTGGAATATTTTGTTATAATTTGATTAGACAGAAAAAACAGAAAATAAAAGGGTGGTTATTATGGATTTTTCAATTGCCTGTAATTCAATTTCGAAAGAATTTAAAGGGGATGATGTTAGCACGCTTGCTCTAAATGATATTAATGTGGAGTTTCAAAAAGGAGAATTTGTCTCTATTGTAGGAACTTCTGGATCTGGAAAATCAACATTATTAAGCCTACTTGGTACCCTCGACGCTCCCTCTAAGGGGGAAATACTATATAAGGGGGAGAATATTAAGGCTTTAAAAGCAAATCAATTAGCTGATTTTCGGTTTGAAAACATTGGTTTTATCTTTCAGCAATTTCACTTACTTCCAACATTAACTTCATTAGAAAACGTGATGGCCCCTCTATTTTCACGGAAAGTCCCATACAATAAGAAACAAAAAGCTGAGGAAGTTTTAGAAAAAGTTGGACTAAAAGATAAATTGAACTCACTGCCCTCTCAGTTATCTGGGGGACAACAACAGCGTGTTGCCATCGCAAGAGCAATAATACATGAGCCCCATTGGTTATTGGCAGATGAACCTACCGGGAATTTAGATAGTGAAACAGGAGAAATGATATTTGAACTACTCTTTTCCCTTAACAGAGAAAAAGGGTGTGGAGTTATTTTCGTTACGCATGATCCCGTTTTAGCAAAGAAAGCTAGGCGAATCATTGAAATGAAAGATGGGTCTATCCTTTCAGATAATGTGGGTACATTTGTATGATTAGATTTATTTGGAATAATTGGTGGAGGAATAAGGGGAGGTTTATTTTACTTTTAGTAGGTGCTCTTATCGTAAGTACCGGTTTAAGCTACCTTGTCGGAGTCACACAGTCTAATAGTGGCACTATCGTTGACGAACTTCAGAACAGATGGAAATCTTCTTATCATATTGTGGTTCGACCTCCTGATACAAGAAGTGTTACAGAAGACTTGAATCTCCTTGAACCTAATTATCAGAGTGGATTATCGGGAGGAATTTCACTTGAACAATATAATCAGATAAAAGCAATGAGTGATATCGATATTGCTGCTCCTATTGCTATGATAGGATTTGTAAATAACGACATGGTAGTAAACAAGGTTGTGGTGCGTGAACCGGGTGTGTATAGACTAAATATTAAAGACGAGTCCAATACTGGGGCAGGGATAGATACTGAAAACGGATCATTATACTTCACTGTTGGAGGATGGGAACCGGCCGGTGTGGGAAGAGAGTACGGCACGATACGATATAGCGGCGAACTGCCTCTTTCTTACGGATCTGAAGTCATGCTTGCTGGCATTGATCCTGATGCTGAAAGTAAGTTGGTAGGTCTAAATGGAGCAATGGTCGAGGATTCACGCAGTGAATATTTCGCTAATGAGGATAAGTCAGAGAAAATTGAAATTGATACAGGTATTACGGAAACAGCAATACCAGTTATCATAAGTAATAAGGAGTTTGTTGAGAGCAAGCGCACATTTACAATTTCAAAACTTGACTTGCCGTTTTCATCAGAGGAACAAGCATCAACAATGGAGAAGGTTAAAGAAAATGGTGGAGAGTCATATTTGGATAAACAGGGAGGAACGAAAGTAGATTCTTTCACATATACTACCCAGGAGGTTCATAAGAACTTAATTAATGAGATCTTATCACCAGGCGAAAACCAAATGGAGATTGACCTTCAAAAAATTATAGGATTTAAGGCATCCCCAGTTGAATATAAGCCGGTAACCAGCCCTTTCTCCGAACGATGGCCATTTGCTTATGAAGTTAAACCCTACGCAATACCAGAGGATGTTTCCATTGCAGAAACGGAAGCTTATCGTCCAGTAACGATGTTTGGAAATGAATTTAAAGATTTTCCTAGAATAAAGTTAGATATAAAGGGTGTATTTGATCCAGGTAAATTGAATATATCAAAGGATCCATTAACAGAATTACCTATGGAAACGTATTTTCCATCTAAATCCAATTGGGTGCTGGATAAAAATGAAAACCCAGTTAATCCACCAAAGGAAATGAAACCACTAAATAATCCTTATGGTTTTCTAACGAAACCACCTCTCATGTTAACAACATTAGACGCAGCCGCTGAAGTAATGGGGGAAAAACCTATTTCATCTATCCGAATTAAAGTGAAAGGGGTAGATCAACTAAATGATGCCAGTGAAAAACGTTTAAATGAAGTAGCTAGTGCAATAGAAAATCAAACGGGACTTATTACAGATGTGACCCTTGGATCTTCTCCGCAGCCGGCATTAACCCATATTCCAGGATTAAAGGGGAAGGATTCGTTAGGATGGGTAGAGCAGCCATGGATTAAACTGGGCTCATCCATGTCTATCTTTAAAGAAGCAAAAGTAGGACTAAGTGGAGTTATCGCAAGTGTTATTCTTGTGGCCATTGTGTATGTATTCTCCTCAAACCTCATTATGATGTTTACTCGCCAAAAGGAGTTTGCTGTATTATTGTCAATTGGTTGGAGACCTAACCAATTGTCGAAGCTTTTGTTCCTTGAAGCAACCATACTGGGTGTATTTGTATCAGTAATAAGTTGGATTATATTAGGATACTTCTATTTCACTAGTGAAATCACCACATCACTCACTAGGTTTTTCCTAATTGGCCTATTCGGTTTATTGATTTACCTGCTGGGGACAATCATTCCTGCATATCTAGTAAGAAAAATAAAACCATATGAAACCATGAAATCTGGAGAGATCGCTCATTCAGGGAAAAGGTGGATTGCATCGGGGACGATATGGTCCATGAGCTTAAATTCTTTCATTAGTAAATGGAAAAGAAGCATCTTATCGGTTATCTCCATCGCTCTTCCAACCAGCCTTTTTGTTATCTTCTTATTTATCACATTTAGACTAAAAGGTGTTATGTATGCAACATGGCTGGGGGAATATGTGGCCATGGAGGTTAGCTCACTGCATTATATCGCTATGGGTGTGGCTCTGTTGATAGCCATTTTAACAACCACAGAAATTATATGGCAAAATGTTTCTGAAAGGCAGCCTGAAATAGCACTTTTGAAATCAATTGGATGGCATAATCGAAGTATAAGACTACTTGTTTTACTAGAAGGGGCATTCAGCGGGCTATTTGCCGGAATCATCGGTGTTTTATTTGCTTTTGTATTTGTATGGAAAACATATGACCAACTTCCAACAGACCAACTTCCTTTCTTTCTAGTTTCAATTGTAATACCAGTTGTTACCGGAATGATTGGTGCGCTATTCCCAGCACATAAAGCAGTGAAAACTTTACCCTACCAAGCTTTAGGTGGCTCTGCTGAACATTCAAAAAAGACGGAGAAGCGATTAAAAGTTGCATTAGGTACTTTAGGGATTGGTTTATTTGTTGGTCTGCTTTCAATACTGGGGCATGCTGTTCCTGAAGGGAAAAAAGCAACGAGCGACATAGAAGAACCTCAAAATATAGAGGGAACCGATGGGGAAACGACAGAAGTGTTTAAATCGGCCACTCGTAAGGAGGAAGATTCTAAAAAAAGTCCTAAACAAAATTCATTACAAAAGAAAATGGAATCTGCGTGGAAAATAATTGAAATTGATGAAGAGTTAAATGAACTTGTTACTCTTTCTTATTCGTTAGGGGATAGCGAAGAGGAATTTAATGCATCAACGGAAGAAATAAAAGTTAATTCTAAAATGATATATCCTGAAGGGCCAGCTAATGATGGCAGTATTTTAGCTAAGTTGAATGGTTACACATTACTAGATGAAGCAGGGAATGAATATCAACCAGTCGAAACTATAGTAACTCAGAAAAAGGAATGGAATGGTGTCTACTTAAAGCCTGGGGGAGAGATTAACTTTACATTGGTATTTAATATTCCTAAGAATAATGAAAAAATGGTCCTCCAAGGAGTTCACTCATTCTTGCCTGGGAATTTATTGGTGGAAATTAAAAAATAGCAACTTTCATTTCTCTACGAAAGTTGTGGTTGCTAAACAAGTAGCATTTCTTTGTTCAATGGTCTGGATTTTGAAATAAACCACAAAATTTGTTTCATTCGATATATCTTCTTTTATTGGGCTTTTAATTCTTATTATTAGTTAGATATATCATTAAATAATCGTGATGTACCACTACAAATAATTATTTGATAAAAGGGGGCAAAAACTAAAGGTGATCCGGCTATTGCCCTTCTTCAATTATAGGGCAGGATAATTGACTAACTTATGTCTTTACCAAATGAATCTCTTTGAAAAAAACTTGGGGGATTAAAATGATAAAAAATTTAAGACCATTAAATATTATATTCGGCTATATAGTTGCTTTTATTGCTTTTGCGAAAGCATATAATAGTTGGATAGAGGGAAGAGAGTTGTCTTATTATATCTATATAATTGGAGGGTGTTTACTCCTAATCTCATACACCACTTCTTTAATAATCATTATCAGGAATAAAAGGAAAAATAAGAATTTAAATCCTTCCTCTAATAATTAACCAATTTCGTATTCCATTAACGGTGGCAATAACAGAAGAGCAGCCAACTGATCCCAGGCAATTAACTTCTTCCATTAGTGGGCAGGTTAAAGAAAGATGAAGTAATACATAATAAAGAAAATGTAGTATTTAAATAGAAGTGAGGAGAACTAGATGTCTCAAGATGGAATTGTCTTAGTAGCGAGTGTATCAATCTTAAATCATGGTAAAGTCTTGATGATAAAAGAAAACAAGCCCAATGCCGTACATAAGTGGAACTTTCCGAGTGGGCATATAGAGTATGGTGAGGATATTGTTTATTCAGCTAAAAGGGAAGTGAAAGAGGAAACGGGCTTGGATGTAAAGCTGATAGGCACGACGGGAGTATATAATTTCATCAGTAATACGAACAATCAAGTCATTTTATTTCATTTTATTGGTGAGATTACTGAAGGTACATTACATCTTGAAGAAGATGAAATTACTGACAGCAGATGGATAAAAACGAATGATCTTTTAGCATTAGAAAAAAAGGATTTACGAGAACCGCATGTATTAAAACAAATCATTCATAACATAGTAGAAGAAAACATCTATTCAATTAGCGTGATGAATGAGCAACTTTTTAAGAGCTAACACAAATGAGTGATTGCCTCTTTAATATTTTATAAGGAGATGTTTCTTTGTTTCTATTCGCATCAGCACAATCAGCAACAACCGTAAATACCGGCGATATTATTTTTCAGTTGGTGTCTTTAGTATTTCTTTTGGCCGTTCCAGTGGGCATCATTATATTTGTAGTTATTCTTAGGAGAAGAAATAGCAGGCTAAAACGGGTCGAAGAAAAGTTAGATAAGCTTTTAGCAGATAAGGATAATAGTAAAGTATAACTTTTGATAGTTTTATCAATGGTTTATCTCCCTTTTTTCATATTTCTTTTTGAAAATTCTATTATTTGATATGATGAACTTTGTAAGAAGAAAATTCAGAGTATACAAAGGGAGTGCTTAGACATATGGAATACATCACACTTAATAATGGTCTGAAAATGCCAATTGTAGGTACAGGTACAAATACGTATGGGAAAGAAAATCATGAGTATAACGCGGCGTTAACAAATGAAATTCCTGAACTTTTATCAGCACTTGAGTTGGGGTATCGTTCAATCGATGCCGCCATCGTTTATCGAAATGAAGAACTTGTCGGAAGAGTTCTAGCAGAAAGCACAGTGCCTCGGGAAGAGTTATTTATTACGACAAAAGTTCCAGGCGATGAAGAATATATTTCTTCAAAGGAAGCTACTCGGGCAGCCATCGATAACAGTCTAAAAAACTTTCAAACAGACTATCTAGATCTGCTTCTTATTCACTTTCCTATCGAAGACAAAGGACAACTTCAAAACACTTGGGAAGTCTTTGAAGAATACTACGAAGCCGGCAAACTAAAAGCAATCGGCGTTTCAAACTTTGGAAAAGAGCATCTAGAAGAATTGAATTCATTCGCTAAAGTGAAGCCAGCAGTTAATCAAATACAAATTAACCTAAAAGAACCTAACAAAGATCTCCTTGCTGTATTAAAAGAAGAGGGCATTGCACCGGTTGCATGGGGACCTATGAAAGCCGAAGCCCATCAAAAAGAGGTTTTGGATGAAATCGGTGAATCCTATAAAAAATCTGGCGCACAAGTCTTATTAAAATACCAAATCCAACGTGGTGTGATCGTAATTCCTAAATCTCATAACCGCGAAAATCAAGCATCTAATCTAGATCTTTTCGATTTCGAATTGTCTGCAGAAGATATGAAAAGAATTGAAAACTTATAATTCGTTTGTTCTTGATCCTAGTGATATTGATAGTATCGCTAGGATTTTGGTTTATTGAAGCAATGAGATTGGCGTAGTCCAGCTTTTTAGAGAATGGGTATTGCATAAGTGCAGAATAATTGAAATAATTGGGATTAGTATATATTTAACAAAATAAGGTAACTCAAAAGGTGTTTCCAAGTAGACTGGTTACACCTTTTTTTTGCATACATAAAATTTTTTGATGAAATGAAGCAACTTTTTGCATCCTCACACGTCTCACTTAGGAAGCTGATCATTAGAAAGGAATATTCATGAAAAAATACTTTAGGAAAGACACGTTCAGTTTAATTGAAAAAGAATATACCATGAACTATTCCTACTTGAAGAATTTTTTGGTGAAGCTGACTAATGACCAGAATCTAGCTGAAGATGTAGTTCAGGAGGTTTTTTCAAGGTTGTTAAAAGAACCTGAAAAAATCTTGGAAGTTCAATATATAAAGAGTTGGCTAGTTTCAGTGTCTAAAAACATTTTGATTGATCACTATAGGAAAAAGAAACCCCATTTGTTAGATGAAGTGGATCTAATGGAAAATCTCCTTGAGGATCATCTAACTCCTGAAAAGATTACCATGAGAAAAGAAATTTTCGATAACGTTCTTTCTAATATCAGTAAAGAAGAAAAGACGATTTTTTTGGCAAAGGAGTACTATGGATATAAGTATGAAGAAATCTCTTCGCTCATGGGTTTACCTATTTCTACAATCAAATCCAGATTATTCAGGGTAAGGAAGAAAATACTCTCAACTTTAGAGAGAGGTGAAAGTATTGAATGAACATCAAAAAATTCATATCCTTTGTAATGAGCTCATGCCTCTATATAGTGAATTGGATCAGCCAACTCAAGAAATTATTAATGAACATGCTGAACACTGTAAAGTATGTAATGAATCCATTCATAGGTTTACGTTAACTTTTTCTGCAGAAGTACCACCAGAAATCAAGGACCATTCGGTATCTATAAAGCCATTCAAAAGTCTTATTCTATTTAAAACCTTACTTACTGTTTTCTTTATTTTAATTAGAGGAGTAGTACTTGGCCTCTTAACAGCTAATTGGATAAACCATTACAGTAATGAGCAACCGGCACTTCTTATATCTAGCCTGCTGCTTTATTATTTCCCTTTAGTCACCTTAATCAATTCAATTAACTTTGTGTTTTTTAGGAATAAATGGTTCTGGATAATGTTGATTATCGACATTTTGATTTTATGTTTCTTTGACAATATGATTATGTAACGAAAAATGGAGGGTGATTTAATTATGAAAGGTTTAGCTATTACCGGAGGGTTGCTGGGTATAATCCTACCCCTATTTGCTCAATTATTTGCAATGATTGATGATTCATATACATTTGGAAATATTGGATTTTTAGGTGTGATCAGTGGAATAGTGGCTTTAATTGGTGCATTCCAGATAAATAAGAAAAGCAAGCTGGCAGTATCCCTACTTATCATCTCTTCCCTTGTAGGATATTACTCAGTAGCAATCTTTTACTTGGTTCCAGCAATCATTACGATAATTGCCGGGGTTTTACTTCTATTTAAAATAAATAGGGAGGGTAATGCATCTCAATCATTATAGGTTTTTATTATTATTGAAAATGGAGGTGTGAAATGGCTACTTTCTTTATCACACTAATGGGCATTTTTATGGTAATGGCAAATGTTTATGGATTCATAACTTACAAAAAGAAGAAAAATTTATTTTCTGCTGCGTTTTCAATATTTTTATTAGCCATTGTATTTGGGGGAATTGGGGGGGCTGTTGGCACTGGCTATTATTCGTGATCCTTTTGCGATATTTTATGGGTTGAAAGTTGGGTACTATTTATTGATAAATAGCGTCATTGTTTTTTTAATTGCAGTTATAGTTACTTTAATAAAGAAATTTAAGAATGCTTAGAATTAAGGCGTTGCGATAAAGGGGGGGACAAGGTGGACATTAATCAAATCATCATAAATAACTTAGTAACAAAATTTGTACAAATAAAAAGTAGAATGTTGTCTGTCATAAATCAACTTTCTAATGATGATATTAATTGGAGACCTAATGAAGAAAGTAATAGTATCTCTAATTTGGTCATACATATTGCAGGGAATATACACCAAAGAATTGAGGTGGGAATCTGTGGTCTTCCAGACAAGAGAGAGAGGGATGAAGAGTTTAATATCAATAAAATAGTAAGTAAAGAAGAAGCAATCGAAATCATAGAGAGTCATTTTGAAATTTTAGATAAGACCATTAAAAATCTTGAATATGAGGAATATTTAAGACCACAAAAGGTACGGAGTAATGAAGTTACCATATTGGAGGTCCTTTTACAATGTGCGTCTCATTTTTCGGAACATCTGGGACAAATATTGTATATAGGAAAAATGAGACTTAATAATGAATATATTTCAACTTCAATCCCCAGGAAAAAATAAAGTTATTGCTTTGTTCCACTAAAGGACAGGTTTGTGGAATAAAAACATTTTGAATAAGGATTTTGAGGTTCTAATCTTTTTAAAAGGAGATGTAAAATGAAAGGACTAATAATTAGATTCCCTTGGATTGAACTAATACTGGATGGCAAAAAGACTTGGGAAATCAGGGGTTCCAATACAAAAATTCGAGGACCTATTGCTCTTATAAAGAGTGGCTCAGGTATGGTTTACGGTGAAGTAAATATAAGTGATAGTAAAGAGTTGACCTTAAAAGATTACCAAGTAAGCAACGAATTTCATCGTGTTCAAAGTGATGGTTCCCAAGCATTACCTTATAAAAAGACTTATGCTTGGGTTCTTGAAAAACCTCGAATGTATAAAGAGCCGATACCTTATAAGCATCCTATGGGGGCAGTTATCTGGGTTAACCTGAAAGAAAGGGATTTGTATTATGAAAAGTAGGAAAAACAGAAAGCGTAATATTCAGTGGATTGCTTATGCAATTGTAATGCTTACTCTTCTTATCAAAATAGTATTATTTATTTTAGGAGTATCCCAGAGTTTAGCGTACAGTACACTTGATTTAATATCTTGGACAGCACTTGGCTTAGGAGTTATCTTATTACTAATTTCCTACTTGTTACCAACGAACGCCTAGTAATCATCACGCATAGTTTAATTAAAAATGGCTTTCCTCCATTGGTATTAAGTTAAAGGGCAGTTTAATGCAAGAAGAAGGAAAATTGGGGTGAGTTCATGTTTGTTAAAGTTTATCAGTATCATATTCAAAAAAATCAAGTAGACGAATATTTAGCAATTCAAGAAAAAGTATCAGAAATTTACGGGAGACATTTAGATTTTCACACATTGTATCTAAATAGTAAGGATGATGCTACGAAATGGATAGAAATCTCAAGATATAAGGATGAAGATGAGTATCAAAAAAGTATGGATATGATTAATGAACAAGAAGAAATACAAGAACTATTCAAAGCATTCCAATCTCTCTTAGTTACTGATGAGAGTGAGATAAGTGAAGAAGACTTTATTGAAAAGAAAGAAAAATATACTTTTTAGGAATTACCTTGTTATACAAAAGGGGGCAATAACTGAAGATCAGCTAGTTGATCACCGGCTATTGTCTTATTCAATTATACGGCAGTTTAACGGAAGAATGAAAAAGCTGATCAACCAAAGTAATGCTGGAAATTAGAGGGGGATTTCGAAAAGAGATATGTATAAGGAAGTACTATTAAAAGACAGATGTTCTTCTGATCATTGTGTAACAGAAGAACATTTGTCTTTTTGTTTAAGGTGTTCGTTTGAGGATATCATCGCTAGACAGATAGCTAATCCTGAGCAGAGGAAGAGGAAGAGTTTTCCTTCAGTGATAAATTGATAGGCTATAAGTGGCCCTAAAGCTGCCCCAAAGTCTACAGCTATTGAATAGTAATTAATTAATGAAGTTCTCCCCTCAATTTGGTAAGCTTCGTCAGATACTAATGTATCGGTTAAGGTTGTGATAATGGTTGAACAAATTAGTATGGCGATAATGATGAGACCCCATATCATAAATGGGAGTTGGCTATCCATAAAAGGATATAAACTTCCGATAATTAGTAAGGCGCTCAGAAGTATAGATTGCCTGCCCCATTTCCCGTCTGAAACCCTTCCTATAAATGGAGCCAAGAAGGGCTCCCATGCCCATCTCATTCCGAGAAGAAGCCCTGAGACGACTCCTGAAGTTAATAGTATACCGTTAAAAGTCAAAGTCCCACCGTAATGCTTAGATAAGTAAAAGCTAACAGTTGAAAGAAACACACCTTGTAGGAGGAAAGATACGATGAAACCTCTGAAAAGCGATAACTGGATACCCCTTTTTTTTAGAAGAGAGAGCTTAATTATCCTCGATTCTTGTCTAGGTGGTAAAGACTTATAAGAGAGAAAAAATATGAAAGGTATAGCTAAAGAGCATATACATGCAAATACCAGGCAAGTTAACTTAAGGCCGATTTGGTAGCATAAAAATCCCCCTATGGTCATTCCTGCTAAACTTCCTAATCGATAAGTTCCATTATACATCCCCATTAAATGCCCTTTATTGGAATTGGTAGACAATTGCACCACCATTAATTGCCCTGTAAGGCGTAATAAGGCCCATGCAAATCCCCATACACAACGAAGTATTAACCAAAATAGGAGTCCATTTAGGGAGAAAAAACCAATGTTTACTATTATGGTTAAACAGATGGCAAGTAACAAGGAAGGTCGAAGATTTAAGGTTCTAGTTATAAAAGCAGCAAACGGATTAAGTGGTATACGAATTAAGCGATTAACCGACAATAGGAGGCCCACTTCTATTAGTGAAGATAATCCAGCTTCTTTCCAATAAAGGGGCAAAGCAATATACAGCATAGAATCTGTTAGCAAGCAAATGCCTGTAATTAGAGCAGTTATTATTATGTTCGATTTACTAGATGTTTTTTCCATCAATTTCCTCCCTCTCTTTCATAATTATTGTAAAAGAGATAAAATGATAAGAAAAATATATATATTTTATTAATTCATAAATTTTATTTATAGGAGGAATGTTGATGAATCTACACGCTTTACGCCAATTTATCAATGTAGTACAGATGGGAAGTATTACAAGCGCAGCAAAGCAGTTACATATTAGTCAACCTGCAATTACAATGCAAATTAGGAATTTGGAAAAAGAACTTGGTGTCACACTTTTTAGAGCAAAAGGTCGGGGAATCGAGCTTACAGAGGCAGGCGAATTTATTTATCAACAAGCCATTAAGTTGTTTACTGCAGAAGAGGAAGTAGAAAAGAAAATTAATCAATATACGAACGGGGTAACAGGTAAGGTAAGAATTTTTGCTACGAATTTTCCTGCAAGTTACTTATTTCCTAAATGGATTGCTAACTTTAAAAAGCGTTTTCCATCAACTGATATTACGTTGAATTCTGGTAATACCGAAAGTGCATTAGAAAAATTGGTCATGTATGAAGCAGATATTGCAGTAATTGCAAGTCCTTTTTCGATTCCAGAAGAACTGGAAGCCATTGATCTGCTAGAAGACAAACTCTTTTTTATTGTACCTCGAGGTCACCCTCTAGGTTCAAAGGTTGTAGAATTTAAAGATCTTATGAATGAGTGTTTTATTCTAAGAGGAGAAGGAAGTTCTACTAAAGCTTTAATAGATTCTTTATGTCATGTCAGGCAAATCCACTTGCAGAATGCGCCAATTCAAGTAGAAAAAATTGAAGAAGCGATTCAGATAGTTTCATTTGGATATGGTATTACTTTAGCGCCAAAATTAGCAATTTTGCCTTATTTAAAAGCAGAGCTTATTGATATTGTTTACATAGAAGACCTACAACTTTCTAGAAAAATAAGATTGTGTATGCGTCGGGATGTTGATCTAGCTCCGGCAGTTAGAAATTTAATAAATCTAATCTTACATACAACAAAATCCAATTCTGATTTAGTTGTAGACGGTGCCCTTAATAAAGCCGAGGTGGCAGCTATTATCGCTCAACATATAGCCGATTAAAGGTCCAGTGTTTGTCAATAACAATACAGCAAGTCTTATTCAATAAATGGGGGCTTATCTAGAACAGGATGAGCTCCCTTTGAAGTTTTTCTTGAGTAAAACACTATATTTTGAAATAATTGGTATTAAGTTAAAGGGCAAGATTGTTGAAGAACGGATTTTTAGAAATATCCTGATTAAATAACTAATAAAGTGGTGATCTGATGAAAAAGATGGGACTTATTCTAGGTATTGTAATAGTTATTATTGGTGTGTTCATATTTGTATATAAACCATATTATCCCTCTCTTCCAATAGAAAATTTATCAGCAAACCAAGCAATTGATAGCCTAAAAGAATCGGAAAGTAAAATAGCTGAAATTGCAGTAGAAGGGGATTTTATTTGGTATATCACAAGTAGTGAGAAGAAAGGTATATCAATTGCTGATGAAAATATTAAGAAATTGATTGTTTCAAATGGATGGGATTTTAAAAATAAAGATGGTGCTGGTCTACTCTTTGAAAAGAATGATAAAAGTTTAATTGCGACCTCACAGATGTGGACTAAAAGTTATGTTCTCGTTAAAATTCCGAGTCATTTTAAACCACAAGCTTCTTAAGTCACCTGTTAGCATCTTCGGCTAATGGGCAGGTTAATTGAAGAAGATTAAAAGGAGAAGTGAGAGATATGGTGCAGTTGAGCGAAATCGTTGATAAGTTGAATGAAGTGTTAAATATCAAATCATTTGGAAAAGATCCTGCATTTAGTAGGTTCATTCCTAATGTCAATTAAAGGGGCAGGTTAATTGAAGAACTCACCAAAGAATTAGGGGGTATTTATTTATGGGAGAGACTTTTAAGCAGAAAGATGGAAAGAAAATATTGTTAATAATAAGTTGGATTTCGGCATTTTTTCCTTATCTATTTAGTCCAATTGTGTTTGGGCCCATTGCTTTTTTTCTGGGTTTAGTTCTTAAAAGAGATTATGAAGTAGGCAACCAAGGAAAGATAATTATGGTCTTGGGAGTCGTTAATACAATAGGCGGAATTATATTTACAAATTGGGTAGTTAGCTATCTTGGAGTTTAAGAGTTTATTGCTTTCATCTTCAAGTAAAGAGTGGCAATACCTAAAGATCAGCTAACGTTCTCAGGCTAATGACTAGGAGTTATTACAAAAAAATCACTGAATCAAGAGGCATAACCATAAGCAGGGTTATGCCTCTTATTGTGGAATAGATAGATAAGAAGTAAATTCTTAGTAAAATAGAAATGAGTGAAAAAGTTGACTGTAGAGGCTGATAAAAGGTCATTTCAAGATCTCACTAAATACACTGAAGAAATGAAAGAGAAGATGCACGCTTCTGGAGCAGCATTAGTCATTATGAAGGATAACGAGGTCGTACACGAATGGTATTCCGGTACCCATCATTTTGAACGTGGCGCTAGGAAAATAGATCACCTTTCACAATTTAACGTGTATTCAACCAGGGTTACATATGTTGGTTTAGCAGCAGCACTGGCGATTTATGAAGGTTACTTAAATCTTGATGATAATCTCAGTGATTATTTTAAACAATTGGATAAAAAAATCTTAGGTGAGACGACAGTAAGACATTTGGTTACAAGGTGCACTGGATTAATGATTCAGAAGGATACAGTCCAAAGGGTTTTCGATTCAGGAACCTCCATTGAAGGGAAGCGTCCAGATTTATTAGCTGAAATTGTCGAGCAAGCTACTGGAATGACAGTTAACGAAATACTTTCTGAGAGGGTATTTGAACCCTTGGGTTGGAAAAGTACAGAGTGGGCGACAGAGGGGAAAAGCACTTTAGTATGTGACATCCACTCTCCAGGAACTTCTCCTACTATAAGGATTGGATCCGATATAGGTGATGAAAGAAACCTATTTGTTAGTAGTAGAGAGTTGGCTCTATGGGGAAGCTTACATCTGAATAAAGGATTAATGGATGGAAAACAAATCATGCCAGAAGGTGTATTTAACCTTGCTACAACCATTCAAAGTCCCAAATGGCTTGACCAAACTCTGCCTAGATTCGGATTCTTCTGGTGGTTAAAAGATAATCAAGTGTCGTGGGAATATAATGAATTAGGAACAGAATTACCTGAAGGGAGTTACCAAATTCTCGGGGCTTCAGGTTGTTCTTGTCTGGTCATTCCCCGATATAACGCTGTTGCTGTCAGGATGTACAATAGTTTATATACATATGAGAATAAGAATTTCGATTATATACAGGATATACAAACATTTGGAAACCTGGTTGTGAAAGAACTCAATTTGAGTTGAAAATGGATTGACTGGCATATCCGTAAAATAGACGAAAGAATAAAAGAATTGGAGGTAAAAAGGTTGTGAAAGGGTTGAAGTTAATTTATCTTTCATTCATCCTATTTCTTGTCTTATGTGGTTGCCAACAACAAGTGTTGAACGATAAGGAAGAGCAAAACGTGAAGGAAACAAAAAGTGATCTAACCCAGGCATTAGATGTCAGGGAGGCTGTTTGGGAGCAACTTACAGAAAAGCAAAAGAACATATCGCAGGATCTTGGAAGGATGCAAGTGTTCAAAAAATAACACTTCGGGAGTCGATGGGGCAAATTAAAGATAATACTTTTATTGGAGAAGAAGTTTATCTTGTGGATTATCCTTCAGAGGATAGTCCATCATTAGGTGGGATTGGGGTATATGCAGATATAAAATCACTTCGCATTATTGGATTTGGCTACAGAGAATGAACAAGTAACTAATTCCAAATAAAAAAGGGAACTTTCAGATCAAGAAAGTTCCCTTTTTGCATTCAAAGAAATCAATGGTTGAATAGTTATATTCCTTACCTTATATCGCTAGTATACCATTCAATTTTTCGAAATATAAGACTATTATTACATAAAATTGTCCATTACCATTAATTTGAAGAGACAGGGGGAGTAGGGTGGATTTTGATAATCTTATTTATGAAAGACCGGACATTTCTGAATTTGAAGGAAAAGTACTTCAACTTTTAAAAAGGTTCAAAGCAAGTGAGTCCCATTTGCAACAGTTCGAAATAATAGATCACATTAATTCTCTTCGTAATGATGTGTTAACGATGCTTACAATAGCTCAAATCAGACATCACTTGAATACCTTAGATGTCACATATCAAAAAGAGCAACAGTATATCAATGAGGATTGGCCAATCTATGAAAAGATTGTAGCTCTTTTTCATGAGCACGTTTCCTATTCTCCTTTCAAAAATGAAATCAAAGAGGAATTTGGAGAACAATTCGTTTGTTTAGCTGAGGCTTCTCAACATACCGTTAGTTCTGAAGTCATTGAGGACTTAATTAAGGAAAATAATCTCATAAGTGACTATACAAAATTGATGGCTACTTCAACGGTTGCGTTCAGTGGAGAGAATAGAACCTTATCTCAATTAGACGCATTTTTGTATTCAACCGATCGTTCAATTAGAAAACAAGCCGGTGAAAAAAAGTACGAGTTACTCAGCCAGCTAGAAGATAAGATCGATCGCATCTTTGATGAATTGATTAAAGTAAGAAACACCATGGCAATGAAGTTGGGACATGATTCCTTTGTGGAACTTGGGTATGCCAGGTTATCAAGAGTCGGTTATGACCAATCAGATGTAGAAAACTTCCGGAAGCTTATCTTACAATACATCGTTCCCATTGCTGAAAAAGCGAGAGAGAAGCAACGGATCAGGTTGGGGCTGGATAAACTAACATTTTACGATGAGGACATTCGCTTCAGGACCGGTAATCCAACCCCAAAAGGTGACGTTGAATGGATGGTATCTAGTTTTGAAGAGATTCTTAATGAAATGTCATTGGAAGCCGGGGAATTCTTTCATTCGTTGTGCACAAATCATCTACTGGAGTTACTTCCTAAAGAGGGTAAAGCGAGAGGAGCTTACGCTACATACTTATGTAATGAAAAAACACCTTATATCTTCGCGAATTTGAATGGAACCAGAAAAGATATGAAAGTGTTAAGCCATGAATTTGGACACGCCTGGCAAATGTATCTATTTAATCAACGGAATTGTATTCCGGAATACATCCTGCCTACAAAGGAAGCTTGCGAAATTCATTCCATATCGATGGAATTCCTTGTTTGGCCATACATGGAAAAGATATTTGGTGAGGATGCGGAAAAGTATCTATATGCTCATATTGAAGATGCTCTATTTTCAATGCCTTATAGGGCAGCAATCGATGAGTTCCAGCATGTCATCTATCAAAACCCTTTATTATCTATTTCAGAGAGAAAAGAAAAGTGGAGTGAGATTGAGGTCAAATATATGCCTTATAAAGCAGATTACGAAAGCCCCTATATAAAGAGAGGAGCTTTCTGGCAGCAACAAGCACACATATTTACAACCCCATTTTACTATATAGACTATGCTCTTGCCCAAATGTGTTCTTTGCAGATCTGGAGCATGGCACAAACAAATAAGTTCATGGCTTGGGAGAAATATATGAATCTTTGTAAACTGGGTGGGAGCAAATCATTTCTCCAATTAATAGAGGAGAGTGGAATCACCTCTCCATTTAAAGAACAGGGGTTTACATTTATAGTAAGTGAGATTGAAAAATGGTTTGAGTTGAACGAGAAAAAGATTGAAGAATGAGTCAATCAAAAAGCGGCTATGTGGGTCTCATATTTTTATTCAACAAAAATAAGGATTCCAAGCACTACTATTATAGAGGATGTGTAACTATGTCAGTTGTCGGTATCTTAGGAATGACTCACGATAAAGAAATGCAAAAAAAGTATAATTTTCAGTTGTCGCTATTGGAAGAATTGATAGCAGAATTTCAGCCTGATGTCATTTGTGGAGAAGTTCACCCATCAAGCTGGGAACTCTATTTAAGTACAGGTGAACCATTTGGCATTCTGGGAGAGACACAAAATGAGTATCCTGATTTGATATTCCCTTTATGTAAGAAAAAGGGTATTACGTTTGTTCCAGTGAATTGGTTTGAAGAGGATGTATTTGAAGAGGGTCCTTTTGATAGGTATGCTGCAAAAACAAAGAGTAAGTTAGAGAAAGAATTACAGAGTTGGAATGATAAAAAACTATCGACATGGAATGAAGGGAATATCCCATTTAACTCTTTTGAATATGATGCAATTACAAATGAAATGTATAACTGGTTACATTCAGTTAATCCTGACGTTCAAAATATTGTATGGAATGCCCGACACAATATTATGGCTACAAGGGTGAAAAAGGCTGCAAAGAAGTACCCAAATAATAGAATTCTTTGCATCCACGGAGCTGACCATAATTACTGGTATTATCAATCGCTAAAGGATGAGGAAGGTATTGAGTTGGTATATCCACTGAAATAATATCTAAATATTATCTTCGGTAGCAATGAGGACAGGTCTCTTGTTTCTAAAATAGGGGACGCGTACCTGTCCCTGTGGTGTCTTGGTATTCACATATAAAGAGAATTCGACACTGTGGCATGAATATCGGAAATCCGCTTGATAGTCTCTGAAACCCGCACGATTGTTACGTAAGCGGCATGATTAATTTAAATCCAGCATGAAATTTATATATCCCGCATGAATCTACTCCATCCCTCTTTTTAATGGAATGAGAAGGAAAGGCTGAACGATTGAAAAGAGTATTTGGTGGAGAATATTTCGAAAAAACGTCCCAGGGGACGTCTTTTTTTATGAAAATGGGACCATTTCACCGATCAACTAAATGTTTGGGGGGAAGATTTAGTATTGGAATTTAATGAAACCCGAGCATTGCTCAAAATTGAAAAATTTGAAATAATTAACATTAGAGATAGCGAAAGGATTGAGAGCTATTAATCAACTGATCAAAATCAATGACCACAAAATGGAAGTTCTTCTTAAAGGGAATAAAGGTCCGCTTGTTATTATTCTTACAGGGATGGGCTGCTCATTTGAGGAGTGGTATGAGGTAATAGAAAATTTAAGTGAAGCGTCTAGAGTTCTAACGTTTCATCGACAGGGACTGGGGAAGAGTGAGATTGGGAGTGGTATTCAAAATACAGCATCCACCGTTCGTGATTTAGCCGAAATCCTCAATCACCTTCAAATCGACGAGCCATTTTATTTAATGGGACACTCGTATGGCGGCCTATGTGTTCAACACTTCGCTAAAGTGCATCCTGAAAAGGTGGCCGGAGTCATATTAGTGGACTCGACTTCTGTTGACTTAAAAGAATTAGAGAAGCTTGATCTACCGGTATTAAACCAAGACACAGATGAATCGTGGATTGAAAAGAGCTTGGAGTATTCAACCAAGAGTGAACAAGAACTATTGGAAATACTGAAGCCTTCACTTACGGAAAAACAACATCAATTTTCAAAGGCCATTCAGCAAAAACTGTTGGACTTTCAAGTGAGTCCATTCCTTTATAAAGCGATGGCATCAGAGATCAAGGAATGGACGAAAGATGCAGAAGTTATCAGGAGTCTAGGAGATTTTCCTGGTGTTCCATTGATCGTAATTGGACGGGATAAGGAATTTACGATTCAATCTGAATTGGGAAATGGCATACCTGAATGGGAGTTACGAGTTTTTGAAGAGAAGTGGGAAGAGCTTATCACCAACCAGAGTAAATTGTCTTTAAAGGGTGAATTAGTGTTTGCGAGTCATTCAGGACATTCTGTGTTCCTCGATAGACCGGATTTGATTATTGAGAGTGTACATAAAATGGTAGGGACGGGTGAATAGTGTGGACTGATACAAAATTGTAAGAAATATCTGTCCATTAAAAACGAAGCAGGTGAAGAAAAGTGAATAACGTAATAGAAAAACTGAAAGAAATAGAAGTTGGAGAAGTAGGCTTAACAATCTATTCCACTAAAGAAAAGAAAGAAAGTGCCTCACTAAATAGTGAACTCAAAATCCCCCTTGCTTCAGCTGCAAAAGTGGCAATAGCATTTTGTGTAGCGAAATGGGTAGAGGATGATGTGGTTAAGTGGGATTCCCTTGTTGAAGAGGTGTCATTTAATCCGGAAGAAGATAGTAAAGAGCTTTATCCTCACTTAAAAAATAGACAAACCCTTCCGTTGAGGGAAGCGGTTGAAGTAATGATTGCTTGCCACGATAGCTATATTGCCAGAAGCATAGTTGAATGTTGTGGAGATTGGGAAAAGGTAAATGAGTCTCTCCAGTCTTATTATCCCTCCATACAGGTTACTGAAAACCCAAGGGATATTAATAATATGGGTCAGCTTAACGAATTGCTAGATTTGATGATACATATTTATCAAGGGTACAAAATACAGCCTCTCTTGTGGACACCGATCATGAATGGATTGGTAAGACAAAAGGGAAATATAGGACAAATACCAGTCCACCATCTAAATCATATGACAGGTGGACTGGAAACTGTAGCTGTTGATATCGGAATAATGGGCGACTTCAATGAAAACCCTTATATATTTGCATTAGGGGCGATTAACTTACGGAATCGATTAAACCATCAGGATTCAGACCATAAGATTATGGAAGCGATGGAGTTGCTTTATGGTGAATATGTAAAACAGTAAGCAGCTTTATTTAGGTATCGGGAATGATGGGGGAATGTTCGTGCATCCAATAACGCTAATAGAAATAACAATGTGTGCTGCATTTATCCTGATCCTCTTTGTAACGGCATTTTTATTGCCTAAAAAGAGTAGAAAATGGAGTTTCATTATCGCGTCCTCAATAACCCTAATAGTCCTTTCATTTTTCGTGATTCGACCCTATTGGATTGATTATCAAGTATCACATAAGACAGAACAACTAAACTATTTTCTCGAAAAAAAATATCCCGATCAAGAATGGAAAATTGATCATCAAACAAGGAGGCAATTCAATCCTTATCATTTAAAGGTTGAGTTTGAAAACGAAAAAGGCTGGATTTACACATACTCAGTGGTAGATGAAAAGACTATTTGCCAAACCGCTTGGACACCTCCAGAGGGAAGTTTGCCAAAGGAAGGGAAGCATTTTGAACGTAATCAGTGTGAATAAGTAGAAACTTGGTACTTGCTTTTGGGGGGATATTTTGAAAAACACAACGTTAATAATCGTTTGGATTATTCCTAATGTATTTTGTTACTTCATGCTGCTTGGATTATCAATATAGGTAGTGGCTAACAATGAAGGTTTACAAGAAATCAATAGATTATCCATTTACGTTATATTCATGATTTTACTTCTCTTAGTTTCGGTATTCGGTAGCTACCGTATTTGGACATGGATCAAAGAAGGTCGAATGTAAAAGTCTCTTATTTTAAAAGAAGGCTAGTATTCAACGTACGTTTATTCAAGGGGGAAAATGATGAAGAATGCACTACTGGTTATAGACGTTCAAAATGGGATGTTTCAGGAAGGTAATGTTGTTTACAAAGGTGAAAGGTTACTACAAACTGTAAAAGATCTAATTGAAAAAGCACGCTCTAACGAGGCATCGATATTCTTTATCCAACATAATGCACCTGCTGGAAAGCCATTAGAGTACGGTACAAAGGGTTGGGAGATTCACCCGGACATTACTCCAAACACTCAAGATGTCTTCATTCAAAAAACGACTCCGGATTCATTTTATAATACTTCTTTAAATGATGAACTGAAAAAGCAAGGTATTGAACATTTGGTCATTACGGGAATTCAAACAGAAGCGTGTGTGGATACAACGTGTAGAAGAGCCTTTAGTTTGGATTACAAGGTCACTATAGCTTCAGATGCACACAGCACTTGGGATTCGCAAGATATCACTGCCCAACAAATTATAAACCACCATAATGGAGTGTTGCGTTGGTTTGCAGATGTTTATCCAAGTAAGGAAATTACGTTTGATTGTTGAAAGAAATCTAAGTACTTCCGGTCTAGAGGGTGCCATGGGAATCGGTTTGGTGTGATGGGGGTTATCTTTCAGCAGGTTATCTGGAAGAAGGAAAAGTCAGTTTCTATAGGTTGTGTACTGACGCAAAGAGGTAATTACATAAGGAAGTAAATTAGAATAGTGGAAGAGGTATAAAATGACTTATGAATTTAATGTTATGACACAAGAACAGGCAGAAAATATTGCATTTAAATGGCACTATGATGGTGATTATTCATATTACGATATGGAAGCTGATGCAGAAGATTTAGCTGAATTTTTAAACCCGGAAGAACGAGGGAATACAACGTTTGCTGTTTCAAAAGATAAGGAACTGGTTGCCTTCTTCAGTGTTAGTAGAATCGCTGACGGGATTTTTGATATTGGGTTAGGGATGAGGCCAGATTTAACTGGAAAGGGTAATGGGATCGAATTTTTGAGTACAGGGATTAACTTTGTACAATCAGAATTTAAATCTGAAAAAATTACATTATCAGTAGCAACCTTTAATCAGAGGGCGATAAAACTATACAGAAAAGTTGGATTTAAAGATGTAGAGACTTTTATGCAAGATACAAATGGCAGCACATTTGAGTTTTTGAAGATGGAATATACATGTTATTAACTCTCCTTAATGTAACTGGGGAGAGGGCTGAAGTGACTTTTTGTTGTAAAGAAAAGGAAGCACAAGAACCGTCCCTATGCTTCCCTAGCTAATAGTGAAGGTGGATGAATAAAAGTTATAAACAATAATGATTAAGAGGCGATTAAAATGAGAATAGTTAAGATTATTTTAGGGACTATTGGAAGTGTAATCTTAGGCATAATATTTATGGGGGGATTAGACTTAGACGATATAAGATTTCAAAAGAATATACGAAAGTTAAAAAAAGAGGGGTGGTTCAAGGAGCTTAGCGATAATGGCATGTATTATGAACGGATATTTCATAATGAAGCAGTAAGAGAATACTTACTCCAGGATAATATTGTTGTAAAGATAAAGAATGATGGTGAAGAAAGATATAAGTTAATATCGCTAATCAAATCATCATCCTGAAATGATTAGTTGAACATTCCGCCTTGGGATGGCTTGCTGCTTCGTGTTAGTCAAAAAAGGAAGCATAAGAACCGTCCCCATGCTTCCCCCGTGCTTCCTGATGATTATGCGAGAAAGTCGAGAACCCGCTTGATCACAAGCTTTGTCGCGTCGGCATCGTAAGAGGGTATGCTGCTGTCGGTGAAGAGGTGTTCCTTGCCCTCATATAGAAAAAGCTCAGCGTGTTTTGCAGATTTCACAAGTTCCCGTGCTGCATCGATGTCTCCGTCTTCAACGAAGAAAGGATCTTCATTCATGGCATGAATTTGCACTGGCAAGTCGGCTGGCCATGGAGATTCGAACTCGGAGGTCGGGAGGCATGCATGGAAAAACAGTGCTCCTTTTGAGCCTTCGCGTGTTTGAGCGAGCTGCTGTGCTGCCGGGACACCTAGTGAAAAACCAGCATAGACGACATCTTTAGAAAGATCGCCGGCTGCCCGAATGCCACGCGCCGTCACTTCTCCAAACCCGATTTCCTTCACAAATCCTAAGCCTTCCTCGAGTGAGGAAAACGTACGGCCATCAAATAAATCCGGTACATGCACAATATGTCCCGCATCTCTCAGTTGATCTGCGAATGCTTCAATTCCCTTCGTTTTACCCAAAACATGGTGGAACAACAAAACTTTTGCCATCATTTACGCCCCCATTTTAATATGTCTTATGTATAAATTTCGACAAAAATACTGTTTGACCTGCCAACACTTTAACTTCCTCCTCAAGATCATAGATTTGAAAGAGATTGTTAAAATTTTCTTGCGTTTTATTAGTGCTATTTGAAATAATTGGAATTGGGAGTTACGACTTTTAAGAAAGTAATGCTTACTCTTTTACTAAAAATAGGGAGGCGCACATATGAAAGGTAAAGAATTAGTAGAGGCGGTAGACTTTAAAAAACTGACGATCGTAGAATTACAAATTAAATTCGAGGAACTAAAGGATAAATACCCAGAAAAGAAGATGATCTTTCTTACCCAATCTGCCACCATCGAGGCTGATTTTCAGATGCAACTAGAAGAAAATATAGAAGAAGAACCTATTCTGGGTCGTGCTCTGCAAGAATACGAGCTTAGTCCAGAAATAGACATTACAAACAAAACAATCGTAAATTCTTCTGCTTGTATTTGACTAACAAATGTGAAACTAACACCCTTTGCATCACCGAATTCACCTATGTATCTAGAAGAGTTTATCTTGTTTTCGGACCATTTATTAGGGTTAACAATTACATAAGATGTTCTACTGAAGGCGCATACCAAATCTGGAGAATGAAAGGAGGCTTTAACAATGGGCGTTAAGAATTATCTAATTGAAGGGGTTTCCTGCACCGGTAAAACTACCGTCTGTAATGAATTGCAGCGGCGCGGCTATCAAGCCATCCATGGTGACCGGGAATTGGCTTATCAGGGCGATCCGGAAACTGGTGAAAAGACCGATACTGCCTCTCACGAGAACCATATATGGGATGTGGATAAGGTAAAAGCGTTGGTCGATAACAAGAATGAGCCAGTAACATTTTTCTGCGGTGGTTCTCGTAACTTCTCGAAATTTATCGATCTATTTGATTGTGTGTTTATTCTCGAGGTCGATATTGAAACATTGAACCAACGCCTGGACGCTCGACCGGAAGATGAATTTGGAGGGAAGAAGTCGGAAAGGGAGCTCATAGTTCGTTTGCATGAGACGAAAGAAGACATTCCAAGAACTGGGATGATCATTGACGCAACTAAACCAATTGAACATATTGCGGATGAGATCGTTCTTCAAAGCGAAGGAAATTAGCTAAGGTAAAGCATTGCTAAACCAACTGAATGGTGGTCAATTTATCTCAGGCGAGGTTGATCAAATTAGAAAGAAATAATCCTTCTTTCAATAGAATATCTGTAACAAGGAATGAGTATGGAATAGGTTCAAGCTGGGGGCAGAAAATTTGAATGTAGCAGTACATAAAACAGTAGAACAACTGATTAAGAAAAATAAAAGAAAAGGCACAGAAATAGAGATAAAGAATTTACAAACAAATAATGATGGGTTTAATAATAACATTGCAATGTTTCATCTTACTTATTTCCATGATGAGGGGGTATTTAGTGAGGATGTTGTCT
This sequence comes from Bacillus sp. es.034, assembly GCF_002563655.1. Lineage (GTDB taxonomy): Bacteria > Bacillota > Bacilli > Bacillales > Bacillaceae_B > Rossellomorea. The sequence goes on from NZ_PDIY01000001.1 coordinate 2,068,404, forward strand.
TAAAAGAATTTAGCGAAATTCTGAAGCTTACTAAAGAATTAAAACTTCTTAGGAGTAATTCTGTAAATTCCTTTATCAGTACTCCAACTGTCTATTTTGTAGATATTGAAAAGGGAATAATGCTGATGGAATTCGTTGAAGGGGATACTCTGGACAGATATATCACATCCGATTCAGCAGATAAGGAAGTAGCGTTTGGAAAATTTGGTGCAACCCTTGCACATATTCATTCCATTTGCACTGAAGAGGTTCATGACGATATCGATTTCCGACAAAAAAAGGATATCCACTTTTATATAGAAAGTTTAAAAAATAGAGTCTCAAAGTTTGAAAACTCTATTTACGTTAATTCCCTTCAAAACATATCGAAGAAGTTTAGGGATGTTTCATTTACTGAAGCTTTAAATCACGGAGATTATCACTTTGGGAATACCATCTTAACGAACGAAAATAAATTATATATTTTAGATTGGGAAAAAGCTTTTATAGGAGATCCTCGTTTCGATATAGCGAATAGCCTTACATTCGGATATTCGTGGTATGGAGTGTGCTTCAAAGAAATGATACTCGATGCTTATCAGAGCCTCATTAATAAGAAAATTGAACATTTGGAGTGCTTTGAAGCTTTATCAAGTTTTGACTCATTTACTAAAGTGGTGCCCCTGATACAAGGTGCAGATGACTCGCATATTCGTGACAGGTCTTTTGAGTGGTTGAAGCGGCGTTATGAATTATTTGTAAAACATAACGGAACAAGAATCAAAGAAGCGGAAGAATACTTACTATCTAAAGGTTTATCATCGAGTATTTTGTAATATCTAACGGGGGCAATCACTGAAGAACAGCTAATTGATCCGGCTATTGCCATAATCGCAGGATAGATAAAAATTGAATTTATTTTTAGGGGGATTATTTTGTGTTTGTAGTCAATGTAGAAGGTGCTATTCACCGAGATGGAAAGTGGCTGTTAGTAATGAGAAGTGAAAAGGAGGAACACGCTGGAGGCACGCTTTCACTAGTAGGCGGAAAGTGTGAAATGGAAGGAGTTTCATCAGATATTCTAGAAAGAACTTTGATCCGAGAGATTTTTGAGGAAGTAGATTGCGAGGTTACGGGGCTTAAATATGTAAATAGTTCTTCCTTTGATACTGACTCAGGAATCCATGTAATTGATATCGTTTTTCTGTGTCATCACAAAACTGGAGAACCTTTCGCTAAAAGTACTGAAGAAGTTGATGATGTCATTTGGATGACTACCTTAGAAATTCTTGCCCATCCGGAACTACCTGTATATCTAAAGGAGAATATTAAACTGGCGGACAAGATGCTATGAGATCATTTGTATGTTAATTGTTAGCAATGCACAAGAACATAGGAGGACTAACATGAAAATCAACAAAATGGATCATATTAGTATCAACGTAAACGACCTTTCAAAGGCTAAAGAGTTCTTTATTGATTTAGGACTAAAGGTAAAAGCCGAATGGGAGATGGATGGAGAGCTGCTGGACAAGGTGGTCGGCATGAAAGATGTGAAAACGTCATGCGTAGGAATGGGATTGCCGGACGGTCAGACATGGATAGAACTCGTCAAGTACCGTACACCGTCAGATGAAAAGGGTATTCAGCAAACCTTCCCCAACACTTTGGGTATCCGCCATATTTGCTTTGCTGTTGATGATCTTGAAACCATGGTTGCTCATTTAAAAGAAAAAGGTACGGAAACTTTTAGCGAGATACAACAATACGAAGATAGTTATAAGCTATGCTACGTACGTGGTCCGGAGGGGATTATTTTAGAGCTGGCAGAGGAAATAAGATAATAAAGGGATGGAGATATGGAAGAGAGTAGAGCACAACCGATGAAAATAAGTGCAGAGACACTAGTTGAGACTGAAGATGTAAAGGACATTTATCTTATTGAAAACGGAAAAGAAACAAAGGTTGGTTCCACCAAAGAGAAGATAAGGTTTGTTCGAATCAACGGCCGAGATGCTATTGAGAGAGTGCAAACATTGAATTCAGATGTTTTAGGCAACAGAAAAGGCATCACTATAATTGAAAAGACAACATTTAGACCCATTTCATTCACTGATTACGTAAACGGTACTCAACAAGTGAAAGCGGAATATAGTGATGAAGGAGTACATATCTCGATTAAAGATAGTGAAAAATCCATCAAGCTAAATGGATACTATGTTGAGACGTTTTCTGTGGAGCTGATATTGCGTGTGCTGCCGTTGAAGTCTGGTTATTCCCTACAATTAAATGGTTTCAATGCAACGCTTGAGTCAGAAGTTGATATTCACATTCAAGTAGTCGAGTCAGAGCTTGTCAAAAGAGGCTTTGACGAATTTGTTGATGCTTGGAAGGTAAAAACGTATTTTGGGGAGACCCTTCAATATTATTGGATTGATCCTGCCAACAAGGAGCTGCTGAAACAGTCTTCTATGATTGGAGATGGGCTTGTCTTGGAATTTCGCAGAGGATGAACGACAGAGGAGAATGAAAGTGAAAAGAAAAATTCAACCAACACCAGACACTATGAAGAAATGGATACAAACATTTGTGCCGGACAAAGACCTCTTTTTCCTCCCAGAGACCAACCTTGCCAGTTTTAAAGAATATCTAAGTAATGTCCTAGTGGTTCCCCACGAAGAGTTCAAGAACCATTCATCTTATAAACAGGTACAACTTGCGAACAGCTATGAGTATTGGAATCTATCAAAGAACGTTAAGTATGTACTTGTAGCACCTCCAGGCTGGGTGGATCAGCTGCCAGTTGAGAAGAAAATCGAGCTTTTTCAGATTCAAGTGGAAGTGAACAGGGGATTGATTCATCCGATCTCGGACTTCTCTGTAGACACATCATTCCTTAGTCAAAATATGATAGAGGTCAAGGGAGAGAAGCAGTTAGTCCTTCACAAAGCGATGTGGGAAGACCTCTCTTATACTAGTAAAGAAGACCTCATGACAGACATTGCCGAGCAATGGGAGGATTGGACTTGCTATGAAGTTCCGCCCAAAACTCCTCCGCACTTACTACCATTTTCCAACACCTTTCCATCCAGAGCAGGTAGTAATTGTTTATCGGCCACCCTTTTCGCGATAACTAAACAGGAATGGATCATCCATGAATGGGTACATCCTCAGACGTTTCTTCAAAGTTTGGAAAATGAGGATTATCACTTGACCTCTCCCGAAGATATGAGAGCAGGTGATGTGCTTACATGGGAAAATGCAGACGGAATCATTCAACACGCCTCTTACTGCATAGACGGGCATTCCTTCTTTAACAAACGTGGACAGACCTTTTTTAATTCTTGGAGTATTGTGCATTTTGATGATCTTAAAGAAGATTGGGGTCTCTATCATATGAAGTGCTTCCGGAAACAATCCTAGGGAGGAGCGTGCCATGACTACATTCAAAGAACTGACTTCAAGTTTTTTACTGATCATTAGCTGGTTTCTATTTGCCATAAGTGCGTATCTCCTTTATTGGACGATCATTATGCCTGAGTATGTCATCATTCCCTTCCTTCTTTTTGTATCTGCTGGTCTGTTGTGTTTTTACAGTTCAAGAAAACATGATGGTAGAGGAAAAGCTGATACGTAAAATGGATATGGAGCTTCTCGGATTCCAGCGGTTAGGAAGGAAGTGAAGGAGAAAATGAAAGTATTTAAAAAGATCGTCAATCTCCTTAATAGACTAAAGCAGGTGTTCTACTCCTATGATGATGAAGGTTTCTCGACTGCTGAAAAAGAATACATTGATCGTATCAAGAATGCCAATCCCTATGGCATTTTTGTCCTGATTTTTGGCGGGATATCCTTCGCATTCGGACCCCAATATGTCATTTTCCCAAACATCACTTTGACGGTAGCCTTCTTTACAATCTGGACCTTTGATAAAGAAACAGAAGACAACCCATGGACGTTTTTACTGGGCACGGTTCTATCTCTCACAGGATTGTATATGCATATGGTGGGAGCGGTTCATGTCCTCATTCTTTAAGGGGGAAAGGGTAGATGGAAATCATTAATCGCATTCAAGAGGTATTATCAACGGGACTTGCATTTGTTGTATATCTTGCCATTCCGGCATTTATTATCATTAGAGCCATTCGAAAAAAGAAACTCCCGAACAATCAATACACTCCTCTAGACGATATCCTGGACGGCAAAGTGAGAGATCCTGAGGAAGAGAATGATGGCAAAAGAATGGACTAAGAGATGAAAAATCTGGAATTTTATAGAAAATTAAAGGAGAAGGGAATGCACAAAGCGAACTACTTGATAGACCAGTTTAAAGGAGAGAAGGATTTGAGTAAATCATTCATTGAACAAGTGCATTATATTAGAATTCCAGTTAAGAATGTCGAACAGTCAGCACATTGGTACAGAGATATGTTGGGTCTAGAGCTATTAAACGTTAACGAGGAACTGGCCGCCATCAAAGTAAATGAAGGACCGTTCTTACTGATCCTTATCCCGACGGAGGATGAAACCTTTGCCCATTTTACAGTAAATCAGGAACAGGAATTTAGCATTGGCTTTACAAGCCCTAAGCTGGGTGAATTTCATCAACACTTAACGGATCACGGGGTAAAGGTCGATGAGATAAAAGAAGATAGCGGTCATGCCTTTTTCCATTTTTACGATCCAGATGGCAATAAGTTGCAAGCCCACTGGTAATAGGTCATACAGCAAGCCGATTTCCGAATGTACCGGAAATCGGCTTTTTTAATGGAATTTCAAAAATATGGTTGACTATTCAGTTGAACTGTAATAAATTGTTATTAAGCCGAACTATATAGTTGAACTGAATAAAAGGATGAGAATATGAAACATAAATTATTGCCATTATCGGAAACGATGCATTACATTTTATTAGCTCTCCGTGAGCCACTTCACGGGTATGCCGCCATGCAGAAGATTGAAGAAATGAGTAATGGGACGGTTATGTTAGCGGCCGGTACATTATACGGTGCGATTGAGAACCTGAATAAACATGGTTGGATCGAACCTGTTGGACATTCAGGCAGGAGAAAGATTTACAGTATAACTTCAGAAGGAAGCGCCATTTTGAAAATGGAGCAAGAAAGGCTCGTGCATATATTATCCTTGTATGAAGGAAGTGAAGCGAATGAAGAAGTTTAAATGGTTCATCAGTATTGAAAAAGAAGAACGTTGGCTGAACGAGCAATTACAAAAAGGCTATCGGTGCATAAACATTAGTGGACTGGGCGTGTACACCTTCGAAAAAACCGACAAGAGCTACGTGATGCGCCTGGACTATCAGGATTATCTATCCAAGAAAAAGCTCGAGGAATACAAAGGGATCTATGAGGATTTCGGTTGGAACTACCTGAAAGGGTACTGGCTGAGCGGACTACGTTATTGGCAAAAAGAAAGCGATGACCAGGATGAAATCTTTTCTGATCGAGAGTCTAGGAGTCATTATTATAAGAGAATCATGGGCTATTCCTTTTGGTTTGGTATGATATTTCTGGTGTATTCATTTACTTACTATAGAGATTCGTTATTATATCATGAAGGCCTTTGGAGTATGGAGAATGAGTTATTTTGGAAAGCGTTTATCTTTGAAACGCCATTTGTTCTGTTGAAATTGTTTCCTGCTTTTATGGTGGTTTTATTGGCCGGGAGTTATTATAAGGCTTATCGGAAGTATACGGGGTTGAAAGAATAATAGTGAGAAGAGTATTGACTCTTTTAGAATACTAATGACTGTAAATTACAGTGTTTAATGTGAACGGGGCTTATTCAAACAGGATGAGCTTCTTTTTTATGTGAAGTTTTTCTTGAGTAAGATGATCGATTTTGGAATAATTGGTATTAAGTTACAGAATTTCAGAAGAACAGAATGCTTCTCTTACCTTCTCTGTCACTCATTGTACCTGATGGTGAAACAGAATCATACTCTCATTGGAATCAATAAAGGAGAAAAATGGATGAATACAAGCAACAAATCAACGTTACAATTAGTCCAGTTTGACCAAGAAGACGTACCAGGGTTAATTGAGCTGTCAAAATCAGTTGGGTGGGACTATGATGAACACGAGATTGGTACGGTGATGTCAGCTGGTAGCGTTTTCGGTCATAAAAACGCTCAGGGGATCATTGTGTCAAGTGCAGCCATTATCCCTTATGAAGCGATGGTGGCCTCCATTGGAATGGTCATAGTCAACAAAGAATATAGGGGATTGGGATTAGGAAAAGAAGCGACGCAACGATGTATCAATTCTCTTAAAGAGGCCATTTCAATCATGTTAATTTCGACTGAAGAGGGCAAGCCTCTTTATGAAAAAATGGGATTCAAATCCGTTGATCGGGTGCATAAGTATATTTGCGACACCTACTCAACTTCTAATAAAACCAATATAACGGTTACCATTGAAAATTTTCATGCGAGCCATTTTCGCGAAATTGTGAAGCTGGATGAAGCGGCATTTGGAGATAAGAGAAGTCATTTTCTTGAATATAGAATAAATCAATCCGAGCAATGTGTAGTAGTGAAAGATAAAAATGGGAGCTTGATAGGTTTTGGTTTATCCATATTAGGACCGATCAATCTTATCATAGGACCAGTGGTAGCACCTGATGCTCAGATAGCATCTATTATTCTAGATAAACTGGCCAGTGGACATCAAGGCAAGTTAAGGATCGATATACCATCAGGTCAGGAAGCATTTATGGAAACATTAGAGCAATTCGGGTTTGTAAATGTGAGTAATCCACCCATCATGATGTTACATTCGACGAAGATGCCGCAGAGAAATAATGAATTATTTGGAATTGCTGCTCAGGTGTTTGGATAAGATGCAGGGATATCAATGGAAATGTCAGAACAAACACTTCTTTAGGAGGCAAATATATATGTCAGATAAAAAGTATCATAGAGCTTTTGGAGTATACGGTATCTATATAGAAGATGGCAAACTTTTAGTAATACATAAATCTGGTGGCCCTTATATTAATCGTTTTGACTTACCTGGAGGAAGTTTGGAAGAAGGTGAGAGTTTAGCAGAAGCGATGAGGAGAGAGTTTCTAGAAGAAACAGGTATAGAGATTGAAATTGAGGAACAAATCGGGGTTATTGATTTCAAATTTCCCTCAGTGTGGAGAGACTTTACAAATGTTCATCATATTGCCGTTTATTACTCTGTGAGAAAGACCGGTGGGGAAATAAGCATACCTGAACAGTTTGAAGGGCAAGACTCATTGGGAGCTGTGTGGGTCTCCGAACATGAGGTAACTCCGGAAAACGCATCCCCTTTAGTAATGAAAGCTTTTGAGTGGTTGAAAACGAATGAGTTGGGGTTGGGTGCAGAGGTTTATGAAGAGTGGGAAGTTTTGAAATGACTGGAATATCACGGAATGAACTACTATTATTCTGTATCTAAAATCGAAGTAGGTAAGGGAGCTAGCAAACTATGAAACCACTACAAGGAAAAATTGCTGTTGTCACAGGTGCATCTCGTGGAGCGGGTAGAGGGATTGCCTTGGAACTAGGCAGTGCAGGAGCGACGGTGTATGTGACGGGGCGAAGTGTAAGGGGAGCTACAACCGATAATCGACCCGAGACGATTGAGGAAACGGCCGATGGTGTCACTTCACGCGGAGGTAAGGGTATCGCCATACGCTGTGATCATACAAATGACAGTGACGTGAAAAACCTGTTTGAGCAAATTGAAAGGGAACATGGCAGGGTTGATATTTTAGTCAATAGTGTCTTTGGTGGTTCCGAAAGTTCTCTACCTTCAGGAAAAGGAAGATATTTTTGGGAACGTCCAAAGGAGCATTGGGACGCGATGATGGTTGCTGGCCCGCAGGCTTATTTACTGACCAGTCGATACGCCGTGCCTTTGATGCAGAATCATCAAAGAGGGTTGATTGTAAATATAACATTTTTTATCAAAGACAAGATATCGGGTAATTTATATTACGATTTAGCTATGAATGCCATCAATCGAATGACAGTGGGGATGGCAAAGGAATTAAAGGACTTCAATGTTCCAGCCGTTGCGGTTTGTCCAGGTTGGATGAGGACCGAAAGAGTAATCGATTCCGGTTTTGGACCGGAAGATGGAGCAACGGAAACAACAGCATATGTAGGTCGTGCAGTAGTGGGATTAGCAACAGACCCAACGGTATCAAGGTTTTCAGGCGAGCCCTTGATGGTGGCTGATCTAGCAAGACTATATGATTTTACAGATGTGGATGGAACTCAACCATTGCCGTTTGGAGGATAAGATGGAAAAGAAAATTTTCATGCTATTACTTATAGTCACTCTGGGGGCATGTTCCAACCTTAATGAATACGAATTACCGATCTCAAAGTATCCTGAATCATTCCAAATAGAAGTAAACAAGTTGCCAGAATATATTCAAGATAAGATGAAAGTGCCAACAAAGTTCCCTTTTAATGTTGAATTACTTAGGTTCACTACTACCCCTGCTTATGCCTCGGTGGAGTATGAACCTGTGGATGGTGAATTGAGTGATAAGATCAATCTTAGCTTTACTACATATTATAATAACAAAATTGATTCACCAAAAAGATTTGAATCCATCGAGTTAAGTAATGGAGAAAAAGCAATTTTGAAACATGATGAGGAAGAATTAAAAGTATTAGAGTGGGCTGACGATGATGATGTTCAACAATTGGCCGTAATGTTTAGGGACACTAAAGTGACTAATGAAGATCTTAAAATGATGGCAGGTTCATTAATGACAGTCAAATAAAAGTATTCATTTAAACAACACAAACAGGAGGTGTTCATAACTTGAGCTTCAAAATAATCTTTTTTTACCTCTTATCGTTTATTGGGTTCTACGTTGGCTTTATTCTGCTGGCTTCCCTTGCAGAAAACTACGACATCTCATACTTGTATGTTGTAAATGTAAAAGAGGGAGGCGTAGATGTTTTTCCAACAATAAATCCTTTCATCATCATGTTTTTATATGTATTGGGTTCTCATACATTGATTTCCAGAATGAAAAAGAAGGCTTGAAGGTCATGATATCTTAATTCTTGACGGAAGGGGAAAGATAGTATGAGTTCCGCCAAACAAGATAAAAATCAGCGGCTTCGAATTGCGCAGAGTTTATATCGAATGAAGAAGCATAGAAATAAAAAATATAAAGAGAGCAAAATGTGGACCGCGTTTATGGTTATTTCGGTCTTGGTGGCACTCTGCATTCTTATTATTACTGAATTGTACAATATTGATAGTGGTATATCATTGCCTGGGTTTTTAAAGAAGATGGCAGAAGCTTTCAACCTCATTTTCTGGAAGATAACATGAATCTACATAATAAGATTAAAATTCCTTACCACATTTCCACTCCCCTTAGAAGTCGTGATTTTGTTAGTTATATCAGTCGTATTCACTTTGATCCTTGCCGGAGGAAACGGCGATGAAAATTATAGAGGAGCTGCGAAGAGAAATAATGTTAATTTGACATTGATGATTTATGCAGTTACCATCTTTTTGCATTAATTGCTTTGGGTATTTCTTGTTTTTATAGTAAAAGAATTTCAAAAGGATGTCTTCAATGAACTGGAAGCCAGAAGCAGGTAATCAATAGTCTCTATTTCTAAGCTATTCAGCTTGCGTTCTTAGACGGCTAAAAATATCCGTGATGATCTTGGACAGAACAAGAATGCATATATATCCAAGAAACAGGTATAGATAAGGCATCCTAATGTTAAATCTCATAAAATTGTGCAAATCAAGAAGAGGTTTAAAAATAAATGACAGGAAAACAGCCAGCAGGCCGGTATAGAGGTAATAGTTCTTCTTTTGTTTTACAATCCATTGATACACCATCATAAAGATCACTGGTATCAAAGAAGCATCCAGTGTGAGGTTGTTGGGTATCCAGACCATAAATTGATAGGGGTAATCCCAGTAACCCGCATTGACTCCAAACCGGTCAATATATCCAAGCCAGACATGTATATTGAACCCGTAAAAACCAATTTGAAATGCGTTATTTTTATCAATTTTAAAAAAGATAATAATAAGAGGGACAACGAACAAAACCGCTTGAAACCAAAACTGCCATGTATCAAAGGACGAAAATAGTTTCCAATATTCAACCCAGTCTTGTGTAAGTCCCCGTTGTTTCTCCGTTATGTCGTTTAACATATCCATTTGGTTCTTCAATTTTTCGTCTCCCGTAAGAATATTTGTTAATATGGTATCCATGAAAATTAAAATCAATACGGGGTACAAATATTTATTTGAACCTGTGCCAGATAGAAATAAGTTTTGATCCTTGGTCATGATAGGAAGAGATGATACATCTAAACATTGATGGACATGTCCGTTATCTACCGAAGTATAATCAACTGACCCTGTTGAAATTTTAGTAAACGATCTTATTTGTGATTCGTGTTAAGATTCGCCTCAAATAAATCAATGATTTCCAAGAACCTCTCAGCCTCTCTAAAAGTATGATCAGCTAAAAGAGGATGTATATTGCTCTTAATCCGACATGCCTCAATTAATTCCCTAGCGGTTTTCTTGAAATCCCTTAAAGAAGCTACTGAAACTCTGTTTTGATCCAAGAACTGGTCCAAAATTGGTTCGGTCTCTGATTGGTGACGCATAGAATCTAAATCAACCGCTTGAAACATTAGCTGATCAAAATCATGGCTGAATTCACTTGCCTGTTCCACCAACTGCCTTTCAGAAGGATCTAAAAGATGACCGATGAACTTGGCATGGTCAGCCATAATTTTTAAAAAGAATACATTTTCTTGGATCACATCATCCGGTGTAGGTGCCAGCCTGCCTTCATTTAGTTCCTTAAGTCGATTAGCAAAGTAGGCTGCTTCTCTACTTGTGTGATCGATTAACAGTGGAAAATTGTTATGTCGGATTTCACATCTAAGTGTTAAACCTAATATCTTTCGTTTATAACTCCATATAGCAGCAGCAGCTTGGTAAACCTCGCTATTGAATGCTTGAACCTGACGTAATTCAGAATTTAAAGTAAATCTAGATAATTTTTCTTCTATTCTTTCAAATAAAGTAATGAACTGTTTAGCCTCTTCAATTAGTTGTGATTGCTCATAGGTGAAACCCAAACTTAAAAATAAGGCATGTTCTTTCATTATCCTAGACCAAAATCTAATTTCATCTAACGACCTTGCAACGAATGGATTTGTCATACAATCCTCCTCTTGATTGAATATTCCTTTAAAATATATACGTGTAGTAGAGTTGTCTTATTCCAGATGATCCTTCGGAAAAGATTTGTGCGCGTGAATATTACTTTTGATCTTTTATGGATTGCAGACGAGACTAAGTTCGTGAAGAAAAAAATTTCAGGTTACCTATTACTCGCAGGTGATTCTATACTGGGTTAAATAACGAGGAGGATTGTGAAAAAATACACCTAAATAACGGGGGCAATAGCTGAAGATCGGCTAATCGAACCAGCTATTGCCCTTGTTCAATTATTGGGCATAATAAAAAAAGTTTGTGAAAGGGTTTGTCTTTATGAAAAGTAAGAAAAACAGTAACGTAATAAAGTAATGGATTGCTTATTCAATAGTAATGCTTACGCTCGTTTTTAATAAGAGTTATTAATATCAGGAATATCACAGAAATTAGCTTACAGTACAATTGAGACAATCTCCTGGACAGGGCTTGGCTTAAGAGTTATTTTATTGATGATTTCCTACTTGTATCCAAAGATAGTTCAATTAAATAGGGCTTTCCCTGTATAAAATAAACTCAGCTCCTTTTGGTGTGAAAATAAATTGAGTTATTCAGTAGAATTCGAAAAAATGGGTATTGAGTTATTGGGCAGGATACCTGAAGACTAAGTTTCGAAGATAATTTCATCAAATACTTGACTTAAGCAAGTATTTATATGACAATATCAAATAAATAGGAGGGGTTTTGATGTCAACCAATACTTTAGAAGATCGAATTAATGCTATAAGGCGTTTCAACCGTTTTATAACTAGACAAATTGGGGTGCTGCGTGAAGGGCTGTTACACACTCCCTATTCACCCACAGAAGCTCGTATCATTTTTGAGCTTGCCAACAATGAAACATTGACTGCTTCAGAATTGATAAATGATTTAGGACTTGATGCAGGCTATCTTAGCCGAATGATAACAAGCCTTGAAGGCAAGGGAATAGTCGAGAAGACTCGTTCCAAGTCGGATGGTCGTCAACGACTTCTTCATCTGACATCTGAAGGTCAGAGTGCTTTTGAATTGCTAGATAAGCGTTCTCGTGATGAAGTAACTGATATGCTCGATGACCTTGAAGAAAAGGATCAACAACGTTTATTTAAGGCTATGCAGACCATCGAGGATATTTTTAGTGAAGGTCTTAAGTATTCCCAACCATATGTATTGCGCCCTCATGAACCGGGAGATATGGGATGGATTACACACCGTCATGGGGTTATCTATGCAGAAGAATATGGATGGGATGAGCGGTTTGAAGCCTTGGTTGCACAAATTGTTTCAGATTTTCTGAGAAACTATAATCCAAAAAAAGAACGGTGTTGGATTGCAGAGATGGATGGTGAAATCGTCGGTTCCGTCTTTGTGACACAGGATAATGAAAAGGTTGCAAGATTACGTCTGCTTATGGTCGAACCGAAAGCGAGGGGACTTGGTCTCGGAACTCGTCTTGTAGAAGAATGTATTCGCTTTTCTAAGCGAAACGGGTATGAGAAGCTTGTTCTTTGGACCAACAGTGTCTTAGAAGCGGCACGCCACTCCTATAAAAAATTAGGATTTGAATTGGTTGAAGAGGAGAAACATCACAGCTTTGGCCATGAATTAGTTGGAGAGACTTGGGAGAAATCATTGTGAAAAAGAAGTAGGTTCAGAGATCAAGAGGACCTATTATCGATATGGAGAAAAGGAGAATACGGCTCATATGTTAAGTGAACAAGAGTAATTGACCGGTTACGGAGCATAGTACGGAGCATAGGGACGATTCTTGTGCTTTCTTTTAATCAAAAAGGAAGGACAAGAACCGTCCCCGTGCTTCCCTATGCGAGAAAGTCGGGAACCCTCTTGATCACAAGCTTTGTTGCGTCAGCATCGTAAGAAGGTATGCTGCTGTCGGTGAAGAGATGTTCCTTGCCCTCATACAGAAAAAGTTCAGCGGATTGGCCGCCTCCACAAGTTCACGGGCCGCATTGATGTCACCGTCTTCAACGAAGAAAGGATCTGCACTCATGGTGTAAATTTGAACAGGCAAGTCGGCTGGCCACTGAGATTCGAGCTCCGAGGTCGGGAGGCAGGCATGATGGATACGATTCTGAACTTAGCAGAGAAAGATGAAAGAATTCGAGCAGTTTATATGAATGGTTCTAGGACAAACCCAAATGTTAAAAAGGATATCTTTCAAGATTATGACATTGTCTATGTAGTAAAAGAGACTAAACCTTTTACTGAAGATGAAGGGTGGATAGACAACTTTGGAGAAATAGCTATCTTCCAGGAGCCTGATAATAATAGTAGTAACTTTGGAGTGGAAACTAATTTTGGACAATCTTATGGTTATTTAATGTTATTTAAAGATGGTAACCGTGTCTTCATATCGAAACCAAAGAACATATGAACGATAACTATCTAAGTGACAAATTAACTGTTCCTTTGTTAGACAAGGACAACTGTTACCGACTATTCCAACTCCTTCAGATATTGATCATCACGTCCAAGAACCAACTGCAGGCAAATATCTAAGTTGCTGCAACAACTTTTGGTGGTGTCAACAAAATATTGCAAAGTATATGGCGAGATGAATTACCATACGCAAAGTTCATGATGGACTGTGTGGTTAGACAGGAATTGAATAAAATGGTCGAATGGTGGATTGGAATCATACAAATTTTGAAGTATCCACGGGGAAAGTAGGAAATTATTTTTGAAAGCAGATCCCAGCATCTTACTAGGATCTGTATGTAGCTACTTATTCAGATGGTCATTATGGAAATATGTGGGATTCATTATTTACTGCTGGAGAGCTATTTAGGACATTAGCTAAAGACATTGCAGACCATAGGTGTTTTAGTTATCCATCTAATGAAGATGTGAGTATGACCGCATATCTAAATCAAGAAAGGTATTTACCTTCAGATGCAATAGAAATCTTTGAATGATAAAAGCACCATGCCAATTTGGCGGGGTGCTCCAATTGATGTTTGAGGAGCCACGGTACCTGTCCCCGTGGCTCTTTTAGATATATTTTTTCGAAAATTAGGAAAATAACGCTTGTTTATTCTCTGGATTTCGTGTTAAAATGCATTAATTTGTGTATTGCGCGATGAATTGTACGACAATACATTTTAGGATTTGTACAAGAAATAAGTAAAAAAGAAGTAGATTAGGAGATGTTACGATGGAATTCAAAGGATCCAGTGTGTACGATCAATCGGATTTTTTTTCGAATTACATGAAAAGAAGAAATAGACAAGACAGTCCAAACAATGCCATTGAAGGGCCACTTATGTATGAATTAATTGGAAGTATTCAAAATAAAAGTATCTTAGATTTAGGATGTGGTGATGCCTCATTCGGAAAAGAACTCATACTTCAAGGGGCAAAAAACTATACAGGAGTAGAAGGTTCAAAACAAATGGTAGAAGCAGCTCGCTCTAACTTACTTGAACAAAACGGAACAATATACAATGAAACAATGGAATCGCATGATTATCCGAAAGAAACATTTGATCTAGTAACCTCTCGATTCGCTTTCCATTATGTTTCAGACATTAACCACCTGTTCCAAAATGTTTATAATACGCTTAAGGAAGGCGGCAAATTTGTTTTTAGTATCCAGCATCCCCTTACCACTTCGTCATTTGCGAGTAAGCAAACCGGAGATAAACGTGGTAATTGGATTGTCGATGATTATTTCCATGATGGTGAAAGAAGAGAGCCTTGGATTGATAAAGTAGTAGTTAAGTATCACCGCACAATTGAACAATATTTTTCAGCACTTAGACAAGCAGGTTTTACAATATTGGATTTGCGTGAAGGTACACCTAAACGTGAACACTTTAGTAGCGAAGAGGAATTTGTTAGAAGGCAACGGATTCCAGTCGTATTGGCTTTTTCATGTGTGAAGTAAATGAATTCTAAAGATAATTTTTAGAAAGTAATAAAATTTTAAATAATATGCTTAGTAATTATGTATGTAAAGGTTTGGGACTACCCATTGTAAGTGGCAAATAGCTATAAGGAGAGGTTTTCTTGGAATTTACCACTGAAAGATTAACAATCAGGCCATTTAAGAGCTTTGACTTAGAAGATGTGTTTCAAATATACAATAACGAGGAGACGTGTAAGTATCTACTACATACTAAATGGACACATGAAAGCATGCAGGAATCATTTGATAAAAAATTAAAGAACAGTGCCCTCACTAAAGATACCGGCTTAAGTTTGGCTGTGGTGAACCGCAATAATGTCATTGGTGACTTATCTGTATGGTATACAGGGATGAAGGACACGGTTGAAATTGGGTACAGTTTTTCTGTTGAAACTTCAGGTGAGGGATTTGCGACAGAAGCAGTTAGTTATTTAGTCAGAAAGTTGTTTGAAGAATTTGAAGTACATAGGATTCAAGCCACCCTCGATGCGAGGAATTTGGCATCACAAAAGTTGTGTGAGCGAATAGGGATGAGAAAGGAAGCTCATTTCACACAGGATTTCTGGAGTAAGGGTGAATGGACAGACAGCATTGTATATGGAATGCTAGTTTCAGATTTGGAAAACTGAGATCTATCATGTCTTCGAGTCCTCAGCTAAAGGAGGTTTATCCTGAACAGGATGAGCTTCTTTTTTGTTATTACATTTCTCTTGAGCAAGCAGCTCTAATTTGAAATAATTGGTATTAAGCTAAATGAAAGATTAATAAAATAGGGATTAAGGTGAACTACATGAATATTAAAGGGTTGAATCATTTTCTCTTCTCTGTTTCGGACTTGGAGCGATCCATCCGTTTTTACCAGCAAGTGTTCAATGCAAAGTTATTCGTTAAAGGGAAAACAACAGCCTACTTTGATCTTCATGGCTATTGGCTAGCCCTGAATGAGGAAAAGGATATCCCGAGGAATGAAATCTCACAGTCTTATACTCACATAGCCTTTTCTATTGAAGAGAATGAATTTGAGCAGGCGTATAAAGAGTTAACGGATTTGAAGGTGAACATTCTGCCAGGTCGAAAGAGAGACAGTCGCGATAAGAAATCTATTTATTTCACAGATCCTGATGGTCACAAATTTGAGTTTCATAGTGGCACGTTACAAGATCGAATAGATCATTATAAGGAAGCTAAACCTTATATGGAATTTTATGAGTAGGGGTGAAGGTATGTCGCTGATTGAACACGATTTGATCCTAAATCACAAAGAACATCCATTTTTCTCACCGGTATTGGACCACGTTAAAGCAACATTTAACAAAGTCATCTGCTCAGGTGCTTCTACTCTCATCATTCATAAAGATTCTATTGTGTTTAAAGAATACATAGGGAAGCAGGCAAGGAAAGAAGACGCTAGAACCGTTCAGGCTGATACTCAGTTTCACGTGGCTTCCGTTAGGAAAAGTTACATCGGTTTTGCGGTTTCTTATGCATTGTACTATGGCCGCATAAACAGCATAGATAATCCGGTTTTATCCTATTTGCCTGAACTTGATGAGAAAACCTGGAAAGGTACAACAATAAGACATTTACTTACTCATACACATGGATTAACTCAAGAAGCAAATGAAGACATTCGGGAGTTTACTCCAGGCTCGAGCTGGTCTTATAAACAAATTGGGATCGGGGCACTAACTCAGATTGTCAAACGGACAACAGGGAAATCAGTTGCCGATATCCTTCATGAAAGTGTCTTTACTCCATTAGGCTTTACCGAATCGGATTGGTATTCACAGAAACACGAAAAGCTTATCGATGTCGTGTTGCGTTATGAAGGGGATGAAGACTGGAAGACCAGTGATAGCACTGAGGGGGACAAAATGAATATGTATGTCTCGACCAGGGAGCTCGCATACTGGGGATACCTTCATTTGAAAAAAGGAAAAGTGAATGGAAAGCAAGTTGTTCCGAGAGAAATCATTGAGGTCGCCACCTCTCTTCAGAGTCCATCCACCCTTCATAAGGACTTACCTCAAAATGGTTTCTTATGGTTCGTCAAAGATTTACCCGCCAAAAAGACAGAGATAGGTGATCAAGTCCCTAAAGGCTCCTACCAAATACTTGGATTTACAAATGTGACCCTATTAGTCATTCCAGAAGAGGATATTGTGGCAGTTCGGATGTTTAATAGCTTTGGGTCTCCTGAGGGTTATGATTACTTATCCGATGTACGATCGTTTGGAAATACGGTTATGTCATGTGTGAAGAATGTATCCAAAGAGGAGTAAGAAGATGAAGAAGCTTTTAATAGAGTCACACTGTATTTTTCCAACACAGGATATAATGAAAACGGCGAATTTTTATGAACAGAAACTAGGGTTTAAGGCTGTTCATTATTTGAATGCGAATGAACCACATATTTGTTTGTATCGTGATACAACGGAGATTATCTTGACCAAAACGAATGGAAGAAAGGTCATTCCGAATCGAGACTTATATGGTTATGGGTATGATGCTTATTTTATTACAAAAAATCAAGAAGAGCTTCAGGAAGAATTGGTGAGTTCTAATGTTAAATTAGTCCGTCCCTTAGATCATACGGATTACAATAATAAAGAATTCCTAGTAGAGGATATTGATGGAAGATGGTTAGCTTTTGGGCTGAAAGTGGATTGAAGGCAGTGGTGGAATTTGAACCAACTGCCCTGTGTTCAAGTGGAAATAATCTACAAGAGAGCCAGCCTGCCAGCTCTCTTAGATGACCTCCTCATCCAAATAAGAAACCACTATCTGAAAAGCCTTGATCCGCCTTTCAATATACGTCCTCTGCCCACTCCCGGGCTTTGTTTTCTCAAGAAAGGAAGGAAGCATCAACAGCAACCCCTCCAGCACCACCTTTGCTGCCAATAACTCATCTTGGCTTGCATCCAACTCCTTGCCTTCCCATCGTGCATGAAGAACATCTACGCCAATCCGGGCTGCGTTTAATCTCTTCTCAAGCAGGTTTGTCTGCGGCGTACCTGGTTTCATGCGAGCAAGAGCATTTTCTGATTTTCGGATGATTGACCTAAACGCTTCAATGGATTGCTGCTGTTCTTCCTGAGTGAATGGTTTCATGACCATCACCTCATTTCTCTAAAATTGAACTATATGTAGTGTACCAAAAATCAATACCCAACACTGACTTTTGATATAATGTCGACAAAGAATCTTAACTAGGAGTGTGACCGATGGAACAGAACGTTTTTGAAGAAATGGCCAAGCGATACGATACAGATGAACGAAAAGAACTTGCTCAGATTGTTGTGGAGGAAGTAAAAAAAGAACTGCAGGACAGTCAATCTAAATCCTTAATCGATTATGGGAGCGGTACAGGGCTTGTTGGTTTAGAACTGACAGATCAGGTCGCTTCGACTCTGTTAATTGATTCATCGGAGCATATGTTAGAAGTGGCAAGAACAAAGATCACCAAGAGAGCAATCCCCAACGCTGATGTCCTTCATTCCGATTTTACACAGGGAACGCCAGACGTGAAAGCAGACACTATCCTCATGTCACTTGTTCTTCTCCACATCCCAGATACCCGTAAGATTTTACAAGAAATGTTCACAATCCTCAATGACGGCGGCAAGCTTATCATCGTGGACTTTGACAAAAACGAAGAAATCAACCACCCAAAAGTACATAACGGATTTGTTCATGAAGAGTTGAAAGGCATACTCTCTGAAGTAGGATTTGCTTCTACTGAAATTAAAACATTTCATCACGGAAAGCAAGTTTTCATGAAGCAGGATGCTTCGATGTTTATCGCGAGCAGTATAAAATGAAGAAACAGTCATCATAAAAGAAACCGAGTCTGAAATCAGGACTCGGTATTTTTGTTGGGCAGAAAGTAAGAAGTAAGTCTGGCGGATAAAGGAATTTAAGAATGATTGAAGAATATGTAGAACAGAGATGTATCTATATATTGGAGGCGTAATATGAAGATAAGACCCGTAAAAAAAGAAGAATATCGTTATATTGAAGACTTTGTATTTGAGATATTTGGTCACACCACTTTTTCAGATGGAGTCATTGAAAAAGCCTTGGTAAGGGAGATCCGGGAAAAGCCCTATTATATTCCGCAACTTGATCTGGTTGTTGAGGAAGAAGGAAAGATCATCGGTCACTTTATCCTCTCAAATCTCCCAATTAGTCATAGGCATGAACATGAAATCTTGATGTTGTCCCCCGTTTCAGTGTCAATAAATAAACAACGTCATGGTGTTGGCACGTTTATGTTAAAGGAAGGAATCGCATTAGCTGAGGAAATGGGGTTCAAGGGAATCATAGTTGAAGGAGATCCCCGGTACTATCAACGTTTTGGATTTAGGACATCGACTGAATTTGGAATCTTTGCCTCTGAAAAAAATCTCCCGCCTTCAGATGAGAATTTAATGGCTATGGAATTGTGTGAAAATGGGATGGGAAATATATCGGGAGAAGTGGATTATTCGATTTATCGGGCGTTGAGACACTAGTATTTAGGTTCGGTTTAAAGTGTACAAACAATAAAAAGACATATGAAATCGTAGATGATTTTCGTATGTCTTTTTTATTGTAACGTCAATAACTAATGTAACTTTAACTCATAAATTTTATTGGAATTCGTATAGAGATTTGTAAGAGTAAACTTCCCATCGGTGGAAACTGTAAAAGAATTAACGATAATAATATCATATAAAGCAATATTAATTTATTGTAAAACGATAAATTAAGTGCTAAAATCATGTTATTATTTTAAATAAGTGAGGTGTTTGAAATGAATGGTAAACGAGGTTCAGCCATTTTCTTAAAGGTAATTACTTTTCTGGTTGGAATTGCAGTGCTCACTTTGTGCATTTATTGGATGCCTGTGTTAACCATTAGAGATGTAAAAGCGCATCCAGGTGGGGATTACTCGCTATATCCCCTGTTAGTATGTGCGTATGGAATCTGTATTACATTTTCTTTTGCGCTGTTTCATGTATATAAACTATTGACCTTAATCGAAAGGGACAATGCTTTGTCGGAGTTATCTCTTAAATCTTTAAAGGTTATAAAAAAATGTGCTTTAACTGCCATTTTCTTCATTGTGTTAATGATAATAAGCTTGAAGGTGATTTCTAGTATCTCAGGAGATGATTCAGCAGGTCCTATATCGATAAGTCTGATGGGTATTTTAGCAACAAGTATTATCATTGTTGTTGTTGACGTACTTCAAAAGCCATTAAATGGTTTCCTAGATGAAAAATAATAAGAGTATTACAAATGAAAAATACATCCACATAATTTTAAAATTAGCGGATATTGTACAAAAGCGACGAAGACACTTAATAAAAACAGACGACAATTTTATATCTAGAGAATCTAAGGGATAGTCATAAGCTATCCCTTTCTTTGCGTTTATTATGTTATTTACTCATATTCCACTGAGAATTCCATTGAGATTAGTGACAAATGTTATTTGATAATGTCTCCGTAATTTTATTTCCATCAACTCTTAAGCTAATGTTTGTTGGTGAAATTCACTTCACAAAAATACTGAATTAGTTAGAGGAAATATTCTTACTCAGTCGGACTGCTTCACGCTAAGTACGGTGATCGTCACCAAGATAACCGCCATTCCCAGAATTTGAATGGCGTTCAGGTGATCCCCGATGACCAGAACGCCAAATAATGAAGCTGTCACCGGCTCTACCATGGCAACCATCGAAGCATTTGCCGGAGTAGTCCTTTGAATTCCATACACATATACTAAAAATGACAGCCCGGCACCGAGAATTCCCAGTAGGAAAAACAGCCCTACATCCTCGGACGATAGTACAGCTGCTGCTTCACCCTTGTCCGTAAAAAAGAAAAGGATGAGACAAAATGAAAAAAAAGCAATGGTTAACGTGGCGGGTGGTTTCCCATGAACAGACGCATTTTTAAACCCGAATATAAACAAAGCATAGGAAAGGCCAGCAGCAAGCCCAGCTAGGATTCCTAAAAAACTCACTGAAATCGATTTAGTATTGTAGGCACCTGTAAGCAGGATAATCCCCAAAAGAACACTGGCAATGCAACCCCATTTAATCCAAGTAGAATGTTCTATTCGTAATAAAAAAGAGATTAATAGGACGAATACAGGTGCGGTATACATTAAAGTAGCGGCAATGGCAACGCTTGAGGCTTGGATACTAAGAAAATAAAAAGTGAAATTTCCAGCAACGCCAACACCCGCTAAAAAAGACCATATCCAAATACGAGTGGAGATGCCTCGGTTTTGTCTAAAGCGAAGGAGAAACCACACGGAAAAACAGATAAATCCAACAGCCCCTCGGTAGAGTGAAATCACAAGAGGATCCCACCCCTTATCCATTAAAATATCGGCAATCCCACCACTGATGCCCCAACATATAGCAGCAAGAATAACCAATCCTATCCCCGTATATTTCATCGTGTGCCTCCTAAAGATAAATTTGGTATGAAAAACTTGAGCAAGATTAATAAAGTTGTTTACGGTGATTCCTTTAATCTTCCTTACCTAAACCTAAGAAAGGATGATCTTTTAAAAATGGGAAAAAAGAAATAAGAATAAAGTATTACCAGAGGTATGGTACATAGTAGCAGGGGAATATAGAAGTTATCTTAATTAGGATTTTATGGAGAAGCAGGTATTCAGTTCATTTTCTCGAAAAGGATTGTTAGAGAAGTAATGAGTCTGCTCAATAACGGAGCAGGTTAGTAGAATAATTGAATATTTTCCAGGGGGTATAAGTGATTAGAAAACTTTTATTTATGGTACTGGCCATAACGGTTATGGGAGCTTGCAGCCAACAAAAAGCAGAGGAAATGAAGCATATTACTTTTGTAGACGTAGAAACGGTCATAACGGATCAAGGATTCAAATTAGATAAAGAAACCGATTTACCCAGTGAAAACGTCTTTATCCAAGAATTAAACGGGATCACTCCTGAAGTATATAATGTAAAAGGTCATACCCTATCAGTTTATATTTTCTCTTCTGCCAGTGATCGAGAAAAAGGAATTCATCGGTTTGAAGAGAAAACAGAAACAGCAGAAGTAGTGGAACATAAAGAATATGAACTGAATAATATTCTGGTATTTTATGTAAGTGATGATGAAGATATGCAGAATAGATTATTTGAGGGATTACAGGAATTAGATGCTCCAAATTGAGAGATTATTTTAATAAGAAAAGTGAGGATTCATATGACACAATTAACATTCCATGAGCTACAGAGCTACCTGGCACTAAAATACCAAGAAGGACGCACTTCGTCTGCTCTGTTTATGAAGCTAGTAGAAGAAATTGGCGAGGTTGCAGAGGTACTGAACCAGTTAGAAGGTCGAAAAGAAAATCATATTTACGTGGTATCCCACGATGGGACGATCAATTCGTATAGGGAGTTTATTAGAGGAGAAAAACTGACCAGAGAAGACTTTTTAACAGGCGCTGGATGGGTGAAGCAAAGGTACTAGGCTCTAGAAAAGGGAAATGGAACCAGCACAAGAAAAATGAGCTGGTTTGATCCTTTCCCTTTTAGTTCTCAATTTCCCACTCTGGATTCCACACAACTTCCCATACATGACCGTCCAAATCCAGGAAGTGACCAGAATATCCTCCCCAGAATGTATCTTTGGCTGGATCGGTGATTTTTGCCCCGGCTATTTCTGCTTCGAGCATCACCTGATCCACTTCTGCTTTGCTGCTGACATTATGGCCGATCGTGAATTCAGAGGGACTTCTGGGAGAGAGTGGGACATTGGCTTCTTTTGCTAAGCTTTTTCGTTCCCAGATGGCCAGTTTGACTCCATTTTGCAAATCGAAAAAGGCAACTGCGCCATTCTCGAATTCCTGCCCCATGATCCCTTCAGTTGGAAGGTGGAGACCGTTTTGATAAAATTCCAGTGATTTTTCCAGGTCATCTACTCCGAGAGTCAGTACGGTGATTCTTGGTTTCATTGTTCGTTCCTCCTTGTTTATTGCTTTATATAGCCCTATGTCGGTTTGGAGATGACGTTGAGGTTGAGGGCTGATCAATAGACGGAAAAATTCCGCTTAATTAGAAATTTCTATTAAAAAAGATTGAAATAAACGGAAGAATTCCGGCTATTTACTCCATCGTTCCAATGATAGGCGATTACTCTGTGCATAAGCGGAAAACCTCCGCTTATTTAACCCAAAAACATGTTACATCATAAATGTAACCGGAATATCTCCGCTTATTAAGTATTCCTCTGATAAAGAGACTCGCCAAATATGGCGAGTTCTTCAATTTAAAATAGTGGCCAGAAGCTCTCTTTTCATATTTACGGCTGGCTCGGAACTTTAATCGCTTTGATCATTTGTCTTATGGAACCAAGATGGTAGGCGGAGTGGGCGATCGCCCCGAGCAGACCCGTTACTGTCTGTTCCTCTAAGGAGTCAAGTGAATCAATCGTTGTAAGTAGTGTGGAGTATTCTTGGTGAAGTTCAGAGGTGTATTGTGTCCATGTGTTGGTGTCTACGCTCGTGATTTTCCAGGATGCTTTCCAGTCCTTGTCGGGTTCTTCTCCATTTAAGTAGGATCTTGCCACCCATACATAATAGCGGGTATGATCGGTTTGGGCTGCGATGGTCGTGCCGTTGACTGGTATCGAAGCGTCTTCTGCGGATAATCCTTCGAGCGTTCCGAACAAGCCACTTCCAGGTTTCGATTCTGTGTACCAGCTTCCGTTTCCTTCAGGTCCTTCAAATGTTTCCTTCAACAACGTTCTTACAGCTGCCAACAGCGGATTCTCCATTATAGTACCTCCTGAAATTGTATTTAACCATCTAAAACAATTTAGCTGGTTATAAGTTTACTCCGGTTGTTTCTAACTGTCAATATGTATTATGATGGTTAGTGTAAAGGAGTCATGATTATGTCGGAAACAACAAACCCTTATATGATGGTCGGAGAACGTTTATGTATGGATTTCACCAATACCGTCAGCTGGCGGGAAAGTACGGAGAAAAGGCGGGAATGGTTTACGAGTTACGCCAAATTGGTCGACTGGTCGGTCCATGCTGGAGTTTTTACAGTTCAACAGGCACAAGATCTACTTAGTGAAGCAGAAAAAAACCCCTCAAAAGCAGAAAAAGTCCTGAACCAGGCAATCGAACTGCGTGAAGTCATGTACCGATTGTTCAAGAGCATTTCAATGAAAACCTCGCCAAACGAGCAGGATCTGGTACGCTTCAATGAATCAGTGAGTCACTTCTATCAATCTTTACAAGTCATCCAAGACGCGGATCAATTCACATTAAAGTTCAAACAAACAGATAAAAACCTGGACACCATGCTTCCTCCCATTCTCCAATCAGCTGTCGATTTACTCATTTCAAAAAATGAATTGGAAAGGGTCAAGCAATGTGAAGGAGACCCTTGCGGATGGTTGTTTTTCGATACGAGCCGGAATAAAAGTCGCCGCTGGTGTTCCATGGCGGATTGCGGGAATCGTGCGAAGGTGCGGCGGTTTTATGAGAAAGGGAAGTGACGATACTCGGTCACTTTCCTCATTAATCTGTAATCAATCTAATAGGATAAGTATGTCAGGAAGATTGACGTACTTTTTTTCAATAGGAAGTTCAAAAACCGAAAGGACGAATGCAATTGAAACGACTATGTATCATAATGGTCATCTTGTTCTTGTCAGGGTGTAATGCTGCTGAACAAGGAGAGAAATCTTCTAAAGAAGTAGAAAAAACTCCTTCAACAGAAACAAAGACAATTGGAAATCTCAAAGAGGGTTACACTTTCGATGAGTTCATGGAAGATCATGAGGTCTCGTTAAAGGGAACTGACATTCCTTACAGGGTGGAAGAAGGATTTACGAATAAATCAATTGCTCTTGAAGGAAAGGCACAGCTCGGCAGGTATTATAATTATGGTTTCAATAAGCTAGAAGGCAGTCATTTTGTAGTTAAAATTATGAAAAAGGATGAGTTGGATTGGTATGTTTATTTACCAAGGGAAGAGTACCCGGACCTGTTTGAAGCATTAAAGAAAGGACCGGTGGATGTGTACGCCACCGTTTCCATCCCGAAGGAGTATTTCGAAACGGGGCAGGGTCACCTTTCAATCGTTGAGGAAATTTTGTTTAAACAAAGCGGGGTAGAAGAAAAGCCGCTGGATGACGAACTGGCTGACTATATGAAGAAGCATTCCGTGGAGCTTACAGCAAGGGATATCCTATACGACTTAAAGGGGATGTCATATCAGCCATTCGCCCTCAGTGGAAACGCGCAGCTCGTGACCTATCGCTATGCCAGCGCATACAAGGACTTGGAGCCGACCCATTTCGTATTAAGTGTGCGGGACACGGTAAACAGTGAGGAGCAGCTTTGGAGGATCGTCTTTGACAGGATGAAGTACAAGGAATTGTATGAACAGGCCCTTGGTGGGATGGTCCATGTCAATGTCACCGCGATGGTGGAGTATGATCGCTTTACCGAATATTCTGGAAGAAATGCCGTCGGACAGGATGTGGAGCTTGAGCCGTTGGAACGCTATGCCGATACATCGATGGAGGGACAGTCCTATATGGAGGAAAACGGATTATCACTCATCGGAAGGGAAGTATTGTATGATTCGATTTCCTATATAGAAGAACCTTTCTTTGTAGAAGGAACGGCTGAGATGGACCCTTATGCCACTGCCAGTGGAGAGGACGAAAATCTCCAGGACACCCATTTTCGGATTGATATCGTTGAAGATCCTTACGGTGAACAGTATGTCGATTATCCCCGGGCGCTGGAAGGGTGGACGCTTTACCTTGACCGACACAAATATCGGGATATCTATGAGAAGCTCAGCCAGGAAAAATATCTCGATGTCATGGTGACGGCACGCATTCCCCGGGACAGATACAAGATGGGGCAAAGCGGGGCAGCGTTGGTTGAGAATGTGGTTATTAAGTAGTGCTATTACTGCAAAATATTAACCAAAGAAGCAAGAGGTCCAATCCTCTTGTTTTTTTATAGTATTTCAAATTAATGAAGCCAAATCCATCACACGGCCGTCTAATACATAGTCATACACAAAGGAAAAGAAGGTGAGTTCAATTATTGAATTAGTTCACAAAGCTAAAGAGGGCGATGAAGAGGCTTTCTTGACAATGTTTCAAGAATACGAGAAAGATATTTATCGAATGGCGTATGTCTACGTGAAAAATCAGGAGGATGCTCTTGATGTCGTTCAAGAAACGGCCTATCGCTCCTTCAAGAAAATAGGAACACTAAGGAATCCTGCCTATTTTAAAACGTGGTTAATCAAAATCACCATAACCTGTGCCACGGATATGTTAAGAAATAGAAAGAAAGTCATTCATCTGAACCCGGAATACGATACCCCTATTGAATTAGAAGATTATGATCTTCCGCTTTCATTATCCTTGCAAGACTTGATTGAGACATTAAATGAAAGTGAAAAAAACATCATACTCTGGAAGTTTTACCATGGATATACCCTTAAGGAGATTTCAGAAATCGAGGAATCACCATTGGGCACAGTAAAGTCTGTATTATATCGAGCGCTGGCAAAACTCCGAAAACAGGTTAGGAGGGTTGATATGTATGAATAATCATATTAGACGTGAGTTAGAAAAAATTGAAATTCCAGATGAATTACATAGTAGAGCCAGATTAGGCGTCGAGAAAGCAAAAGCAGAATTCAATGCGAGGAGTCATCCAACTGTAAAGGAGAAGAAGCCAAGTCAAATACCCTCTTCAAAAGGGAAAAAACATCTTTATAAAAGACTTTCAATCATTGCAGCGGCACTCTTGCTCATTGCTTCAACGCTAACATTCACACCAGTGATAGCGGCCATTCAAGAAGTATATGACAAAATTTTCTCAAGTAAGCATATTGATGATTCAGGAGTGAGGAATGCCGTTCTATCAGGGGATGGGCAAATACTTGATCAAACATATATTGATGATAAACATGATATTACCGTCCATTTTGAACGTGTGTTGACGGATGATAAGGAAACAAAACTCCTCCTTACTTATCAGAGTGAAAAGACCGATTTAAAAGATTATTATATTGATTTGTTCGAAGGTGTAAGCTCAATCAATTTAATGGTTGGAAACGAAAGAAGAAAATTGAAAAATGTAGGCTGGGGAAGTAGATATTATGACAGGAAGGAGAACAAAGTAGTATCAGCCCTTTCGTTTGAATCATTAAAGGATTATAAGGGAAAAGACATCCGCTTGGAAATTGATCAATTAACGGTTTATAAAGATAACGGTCGGGATAGCGTGGAAACAACCTGGCCATTAGAATTTACCATCAAGCCAGCTGCATTATCAGAAAGAAGAACGGTAGAACTCAATAAAACATTCACTTACAAAGGGGAAACCTACACCGTTACAAGGGTCGAGTTCTCTAAGTTGGAAACAAGGGTGGTAGTTACAGGGTCAGACACAGGAGATCAAAAGGATAAAAGTGGAAAGGTATATAATGTGATGAGCAAGTTAGAGCGCCAATTTCTTCATTCCAGGAAAAACAGTAAAGGGTATGGGTATAGTGTTGACGATAAAAGATCTGGAGTGTTCATAAAAGCAGGCGGCGAAAAAGTCGAACCGATTTTTAGTAAGGGTGAAGTAGATGGAGACAACGATGAATACATCATGACCTTTGCCCCGATAGCTGTTAAGAATCAAAAGGACTGCATCCTTGAAGTGGGTGACGCTGTCGACATACCTCTGACTAAATCCGGGAAGGTAATTCAAAAAAAGATAGAGGATGAAAAATCCGAAATGGAAGCGTTGCTAGCTGACAGTGGATTTACATTAATTCCATTGTCCAAGGAAGAAGAGGAAGAAATAAATCAATATTTAAAGACATACCCAAAAGAATTTTCAAATGATAGAAAACCGATTGGAAAGCTAAAACGGCTAAATTCAAAGATCCTAGACGTTAGCATTTCAGAAAGATCTGGTTCCGTCAGTCATGTTGAGGCTAGTACTCCAGAAGAAGCTAAAAAAATTCGAGAAGATAATGGTTTGTCTTTTATTCCAGTTTATTTAAAACAATATTAATTTTAAGAAACCACTACAAGAATGAATAATTCATTTTCAAAATAGGAAGAAGCGTGAACCGATGCCCCCAACAAAAAAAGCATACGCCTACGTCACAAGAGTAAGAGATAAAAGGCTGCAAGTATTGGTATTTAAACACAAGAATATTCCTGAAGCAGGTATCCAGATACCGAAAGGCACAGTAAAAGAAGATGAAGACACGTTTAGCGCAGTAATAAGAGAAGTTCAAGAGGAAACCGGCATTCAAAGATTTGAAGTGGGAAAATTGATAACAGAAGACTATTGGGAAAATGATGACGGTGCTATGCACAAAAGGTATTTTTATAAAATCATTTGTCATGAATTGTCTGATGAGTGGGAGTACAACCCCACAGGTGGAGGAGAAGAAGTAGGAATTACCTTTCAATTCTTTTGGGTATCATCGGATGAAGAAGTTGAACTAATAAAAGGTCACGCTGATTATTTGAAGATGGTTTTTTATGAATAATAAATGAATCATATCTAAAGGAAGGGGCTTATCCAAAACAGGATAAGTCCCTTTTACATGGTTATAACTTATAAAAAAATATGAATTCAGGATGAAATATAAAGAACTTTTATCTGAAAATTCAAATCCTTAATTGCTAAAATAACCCAGTTTGTTATAATTGAATATGATTGCAAATTGATTAGTGAAGGAGGTTGTAAATCGTGCGTTCAATGAAACTTCATACCAGAACCATTACATTTACGATGTCCAAACCTTCTTATCGCATATAGTTAATCCTGAGATTTCTTAATCTTATTAGTATGTAGGGACTATCGTTTAGTGATAGTCTCTTTTTTTATTAGGAAGAGAGCAATTGAATGAAGATTATTAGGAGGAAATGAAGATGGTGGATTTTCGATCAACCGATTTAATAATGGAAGAACATGAACTGAAAAAGTACTTACAAGAATATAAGAATGGAGATAAACCATGGGACGTAGAGAATCATGCTCGTCTTGTGACATCGATGATTCATTTTATCGGATCTACGGATAGTGAGCTTAGAGATAAATTGATCTACAGCACCTTTTGTCAGTTAGCCATAGACAACCAGTTGGGGCATGATTTATTGAATGATCTGCTGGATTACAGTTTAAGTGATGACATGTTATTCAAGGGGATTGGTGAAAATGGCACGGATACCGTGTTTACAAGGGCGTTTAGCTCACTTGTCATCGCTGTTATTTTATACAAGGATAATGAGGATGATTTTCTCCCCCGGGACGTTGTCTATAAAACTAAAGATCTCTTAATCAACTACATCAACTCTGAAAATGACCTGAGGGGTTTTGTCCCCGTGAAAGGCTGGGCTCATAGTATAGCCCATGTGGCAGACGCGTTTGACGAGTTGATTCTCAATAAAAAAATGGAACAGAAAGATTACTTAGACATGTTGCCCCCACTTTGGGAGAAGGTCCTTGTATCTGACAGTGTCTATGTACATGCCGAAGACGAGAGAATGATCGCACCGATACTCGCCATGTTAGAAAAGGGATTGGACCTAGTGGAAATAGAGCACTTACTAAAAGGGTTACCTTCCGAACTGAAGCGCAGGAAAGAACAAGTAGAGGAAGAGAATTATTGGTTTTTAGAAGCGAACTGTAAGACCTTTTTAAAAAGCTTTTACGTAAAGATAAGTTCCCGTGAAGAGTTGATCTCTCTTCGTCGGGATATTGAATTGTGCTTATCAGAATTGTAGAGGAGGCAGGGGATGAAAAAGAATAAAATGGTCAGAGAATTCGTTGATACCGAATTTACAGCAGAGGCGGGATATGAAGATATTCTAGAATTATCCCGTGCTTGTAAGTATTCGAACTGCACTCATATAACCGAGGAAGACTGCGCGGTTCAAAGAGCCATCCATGAAGGCGCTCTATCAGAAGAAAGATTTAACGCCTATTATAAAGATAAAAACGAAGCAGAATATGTTTCCAAACAAAAGAATAAAACCAAGGCCATCGAGTATATGAAGCAAAGGGATCTATTTAAAAGATCATAGATCGAGGCTGCTTAGTTAAAACAAAGGGGTAAAAATATGAATAAGCATGAACCTATCGAGATAGAAGGCGGCTTAAGGCTGGTTTATCAAGAACCGAAAGAATACACTCGCTATTATTCCATTTACCATGGACAAAAATATGCAGATTCTTATTTTAGAAGGTCCCCGGAGACGTTAGTGGAAGTGGCAACCATTTTTGACTGTGGATATTTCATTGTGGAAGGTGAAACGATCATTGGCGGTGTACTACTGAAACCTAATTTCATATCAGATTTATTTATCGTGCCGCCCTATAAGGACTACGAAGGGGTGGCACATAAGCTATTAAACTATGTCAAAAAGATATCTGCAATTGAAGAAAAAATCATTGTAAGAGAAGTGGTAGAGGAACATGTAGCAACGTATGAACAACTTGGATGCAAGATTCAAGAGGTGAATGTATGGATGATTCGTCCGACTGAGCCCATGATGGCTTTTCTCCGTGAAGGGTATCGTTCAAGGGCTGTTTTAAGTAAAGATGCAAATGATATCGCATGTTTACTTATGAAAGCCTATAGTCCCAATCCGGCGTATAAGGAAATCGGAACGAAAGAGGATTATCTTCTCCACGTAAACGAATTTATCGATGTACATAAACATAATGAAATCATGGATGAGTGTTCAAGAGTTGTGATCGATACCCACTCGGGCACCATTGTAGGGGTCTGTTTGCACATGGAGTTTGAAGACTATCCGCTTATCATGAGTTTAGTTGTGGAACCTGATCACCAACAGAGAGGGATTGGACGATACTTGTTAACCCATTCAATCCATTCTTCGAGTGAAGGGTACCCGGCCACACGCTTGTCTGTCATTGAGGATAATGCAGCGATTAAGCTTTATGAAGATCTTGGGTTTTTTAAAAGTAAATCGATCAGTGATATGTATCTAGAGTATTAATCCTTTGAAAGTACTAGTCATTCTGCCTGAAAAAATGAAAGAGGGATGTATCCATTTATGAAAACGTCTCAATATACGATACGAACTTACCAAGATCACGATGCCAATCAGATTGCTTCATTTGATGTTAACGCTATGCTTGCCTATCGGTACAACCGTGATTATGAACATCAAAATATCTTCTGTGCTGTTGATACTAATGATCACATAGTTGGCGTTGGTCATATTGTTCCTGACCAAACATGGTTAGCGATTGATCACACGAACAAGCCTTCTGATTTTGTGTATCAATTGAATGTAGACATTTCGTTGGACGAGGAATCGCAGCCTCCTGAAAATGTGTATGGTGATTTGTTGAAATGTCTTTTAAATAGAGGGGAGGAACTGAGAGCAGGGTATTCTGACAAAAAAGTAAGAGTGACGCACACCATTTCATCTGATGATCTGGAAGAAATCGATTTCTATCTTTCTAAAGGTTTTGACACTCGTAGGACCCACTTACTAATGAAACGGGATTTAAAAGCAGACATCAAGGATTATTCGCTTCCAGGAAGTCTAGTGGTCAAAAGGTGGGAAATGGAGACGCAAGCTGAAGAGGAACAGTATCTCGCAGCAGAAGCAAAAGGAGATCTTTATAGGGTGTCCTGGAGTCTGAATCATCTAAGGTGGACCAAAAACGGGGGAGAGTGGGATACGTTTACCGTTTTTAATGGAAATGAAGTGGTTGGAAGCGTCATGACCTGGGGGCTTGGAGAGGAACGGAGTGCGACGGAAAACATTTTTGTATTACCTGAATGGAGAAGAAAAGGAATCGCCAAAGCCGTCATTACGAAAGCTTTATTGTTCCTGAGGGATAAAGGGAAAAGTGAAGCTACTCTGGGTGTATTCGGAGATAACGGAAGGGCAATATCCTTATACGAGTCATTAGGTTATCGAATGTTCTCCATTCATCTGGAGTTTGGAAAGGACTTATAAACGATAAGACACTGTTACAACTGTTATTTAATGACATACAGAAGGGGTGGAAGCGATGATAAGCAAACCAGAAACGAACGAATACCCTCCGTATTATAAGGGATATGTAAACAATGTCCCAGATGGAGATCTCCTCCAGATTCTTGATGAACAGCATAAGGAAACCAAGAAACTGTTGATGGACTTAAGTGAGGAAAAGGCAGAATATCAGTATGCCCCGGGAAAATGGACCATCAAGGAAGTCATCGGCCACATAACCGACACGGAGCGAATAATGTGCTACCGCCTTCTCAGTATTGCCAGGGGAGAAAAGGGAATGCTGCCTGGATATAACGATGATGATTATGTGAAAAGAGGGCAGTTCAATTGTTTTTCACTATCGGATCTTCTGCATCATCAAGCCCTTGTCCGCCAACACACCATTCTTCTTCTAAGCAGCATGGATGAAGAAGCGTTGCGCCAGCGAGGGAACGCAAATGGCTCCGAAGTGACGGCCCGTGCAATTGCGTACATTATTGCGGGGCATGAAATGCATCATCGAAGGATAATTAAGGATCGATATTTAAGGGACACATTGACAAATAGTGATACTGATGCGAAAGGATGAACCCCGATGATTTCAGAGCTTGAACAGTCTGAATTTTATAGATGCAAAGCATTATTGGTTCACGGGGGACTATTGGAATCTAAAGCCGCCATTGAAGGCATGCATTCCGACCGCATATTTGTGGATGACCCTTTGTCTCCTGCCTCTGCATTTATATGGCTGGGAAGTAATAATGGTTTTATCTTTATTGGAAACGAAGAAAACGCTGGATTTAATAGCCAGCTGACCCATCATTTCAATACAGTCATC
The DNA here is from genome assembly GCF_002563655.1 of Bacillus sp. es.034. Classification (GTDB taxonomy): domain Bacteria; phylum Bacillota; class Bacilli; order Bacillales; family Bacillaceae_B; genus Rossellomorea. The sequence continues at coordinate 2,101,450 of NZ_PDIY01000001.1, forward strand.
AAACCAGACGCCAACAGAATGGGTTTAACACGTTTTGAAGCGATAGGTGACCATCCAAAGTGGAATAAGACGATTAAAAGCGTATTTGGTGAAAATCTGAAAGGCTACAATCAAAAAGTGTATGAACTGCAAAAGGATTATTATATCCAGCATGAACCTCGTTTAGAACAAGGATATGAAACTGTTAAAATCACAAAAAGTGTTTTGGAAAACAACGCTTCCGAAACATATCGAAACATCGAATTCTTACAATCGAAAGTATTACAGTTTTGGCCATCGTTTGATAAGTTCCTACATCATGGTCTCGGGAATATGGTGGTTTATGAAAATGAAATTGTAAGCATTTGTTTCTCAGGAGTTGTAGCAGAAAATGTGCACGGCATTGACATTGAGACGTTACCCCATCATCAAGGGAAAAAGCTTGCACAGAAGGGAGCTCATGCTTTTGTGCAAGACTGTTTAGAGAATGAGATCATCCCGTATTGGGATTGTATGGAGATCAATGAACCTTCTGTTGCAGTTGCAGAAAAGATTGGGTTTCGGAATAAGCTTAATTATAGTTGGTATAGTGTGCCGTTTGAATGATTTCTTTATGAAGGATCCTTTTCTATTTACCGTTTTTGTTTCCGTCCTTTGTAGTGATAATTTTTAATTCGCTTTGGTAACAGGGACGGGAGGAGAAAGAAATGGAGGGGGAATGTTATGAGCGAATACATGCAAAAGTGTGAAAGAACGAGGGAAAAAGGAAAATAAAATACATTATTTACCAGTTGTCCATATCAGAAGTGGTTTCTTTTCTAACGTTAATCTTGTTCAGCATGGTCTTTCACACGCAATTAACAATTAGTATTTTTATTTATCAATCCATTATTATCGGATTATCTATTTCTATTTCATCATGGATAGGAAATGAGAGAAGATATCAAAAATATAAGTACCAATAAAGCTTACTTTTATAGATCAAGACGAAAGGGGGAGGTTTCATGTGGTGGCAGTACTATGGGGATGCAGTAATTGCAGTGTCAGTGTTGACAGCAATATTGATTTTGAGTTCGATTCATTTCTTCAGCTTGAACAGTAAAAGAGGGTTCATCATTCCTTTAACCATATCCACTATAGGTTACATATCCTTTGTAACAGGTATCGTCTTTATCAGAGGATTTGAAGGATTAGGATTTATGGTCTATGGAGCGATCATTATGGGGATTGGTCTCTTATATTACCTGGGAGTGGGGGTCTATAGGAAGAGTAGATACTAATAACAATATGGGGGAAATTAACGTGAGAATTCTAATATTAGGAGCAACTGGATTTCTTGGATCTACTTTATTTGGTTTAGCAGAAAAATTAAATCACACAGTATTAGGTACTTCAAGAAATCAAAATGGAAACTCAAATATAATTAAATTGAACATAACAGATAAAGGCGCAGTAGAACAAACGATCAAAGATTTTCATCCTGATGTAGTCGTATGGGCATTGTTAAGTATGGCTGAAGAGGATGCATTAATAAACGTAGGTTTATCAAACCTATTATCAACGATAAGTAGACAGACGAAACTTATCTTCATTTCGACAGACGGCGTTTTTTCAGAAGGAAAAGGTGGTTATTCTGAGTCAGATGAAACTAAACCGATAGCTGAAGAAGCACCTTTATCTACCTATATTAATTCGAAAATAGTGGGTGAAAAGATGGTCCAGAACGACCATCCAAACCACATCATTATTCGTACAGGTCCACTATACGGAAAGGATTTAAATCAAAATATTGAACAGAGGACTCAAAGGACTATCAGTGAAGTTGAAGAAAAGGGCTGCTTCCATGCGGCAACAAATATGTACCGCAATTTTGTACATATTGAGGATTTATCCACTGCCATATTAGAGCTATGTACCTTAGATTTTCTTGGGCTGATACATGTAGGTCCATTACAGAAAGAAAGTTATTTTTCTTTTTACCAAAAGCGCTTAAGAGGTTTGGATTATGAAGAAAATGTAATAAAAGCTTCCAAAATAGATCCAAATGAAAATCCATATTTAATACTGGATACTTCATTAAATACTCAAAGAGTGAATGGTTTGCTTAAATCAAAATTTAGAAGCATTAGTAGTATGTAGAATCATCATTGGACTAAAGGGGTGAAGCCATTGTTGTCCACAGAAAGATGCGAGTTACATAGATTAAAGGAAAGTGATTCTTACCATATTAAAAGATTATACGACAACGAGCAGGTACGAAAATATTTAGGTGGCATCGTTAATGAAGAATCATTTAAACAGAGATTTCATGAAATGATCCATTCACCAAATAAGGAACATTATTGGACTATTTTTAATAAAAGTTCCCAGGAATTTGTCGGCATGGTTTTCCTTGATACTTATCATGACGGAATTCACACAGAAATCGGCTATCAATTGTTACCGGAATTCTGGGGGAGAGGGATCGCCAGAGAAGTAATTAATAAGGTATTGCATTATGGAATTCACACTATGCAATTAGACAAAGTCATGGCCGAAACACAGTCGGAAAATAAGGCTTCTTGCAATCTATTATTATCAGTAGGGATGAGGTTGGAGATGAAGATTTAACGCTTTGGAAATGAACAATCCGTATTTGCCAATTCGGCTTCTTGATGAAGAAGTGGATATGTGAGGAGGTATAAGTATCAAGGAAAATACTGCTGGATGTTTTACTATAGTGATGAATCAAAATGGTTATATTCTGTTAGCTAAGCGAAAAGATTATCCTTTATGGGATCTTCCTGGAGGAACACTGGAAAAAGGTGAAGAATTAGCGATTTGTGCTATGAGGGAAACACAAGAAGAAACAGGTTATAGTATTTCAATTAAGCAGAAAATCGGGGAATACTATAAGCCACAATACAACGATGTGGAGCATTTATTTTCAGGAGAATTAGAAGGCGGGTCACCGATTGACGAGGGACCGGAAACAGAAGAAGTAAGGTGGTTTCATCCTCGTAAACTCCCCTTAAATATGATTCCAAATAGAAGAAAACAAATTAAGAATTATTTAACGTGTAGGGGAAAAGTAGTGAAAACATCATTAAGAGTTTCTCCTGCAAAAATATTCTTTTATAAGGGGTTTTTAAAAGTCTTTGGTAGATTTCTATAATGCAATGTTCCAATCTGGAGCCAGTAATTTATTGATGAATTACATATGAATCCGAAATAAAAATAGTAGGTGAATGCATGAGTTTATTAAAAGATAAAAAGATCCTGATAACAAGCGGAGGTACGCTTGAGAAATGGGATACGGTCAGGGGACATACTAATTTAGCAAAAGGGACGATGGGGTGTTATCTAGCGGAAGAAGCATTGAACCAGGAAGCAGAGGTCATTTACTTACACGGCTACTTTGCAAAGCTTCCAGAAAACCATGGGAACATGCGATTAATACAATTTGAAGGCATAGAAGATTTAGGTGAGAAAATCAAATCGATTGTACAATCTGAACCTATCGATGTCGTGATCATGGCAGCTGCGGGATCAGATTGGGTAGTCGATAAAATATTGGACCAACTAGGGAATTCGATTTTGGAGTCAGGAAAAATGACGAGTGATGAACCCCCGATCATTCATTTTAAAAAAGCACCGAAAGTATTATCAGAAATAAAGAAATGGAACCCTAACGTCTTACTTGTCGGATTCAAGTTAGAGCACACAGATGACTCGGAATACTTATTTAAGAGGGCAAACCTTCGAATGGATTCTTCCGGGGCAGAATTTATGGTTGCGAATAAAACCTGGTCTCTCTATGGTGAAAATGCCGAGCATTATATTGTTTCAAAAGGTCAACCTCCTCAAATGTACAAAAGTAAAAAAGATACAGCAGAGGGCTTAATGGAGTTACTTGCAGGTCATGTAAACTAAATAATAAGTTATATTCAAAAGAAAATGAAAATTGCCAGAAATGAAAAGGTTTGAAATAATGGCTATTTGTGGCAGGCGATTCTTTACTGAAAGGCGGATTCAATGAAACAACTATCAACCAATATTTCTCTCATCATTTTAGGGATATGTATTTTAGCTGGTGCATGGATGATTTCGAATGCCCTGCAAAACAGTGATTCTCCCAATGCAGATGATCAAGTTACAGTACATATGAATTCAATGGAGGACCTCAATTATTGAGTTCTACGGAATTAAAAGATTACTTAGGCATAAGCGACGAGCAATTAGAAAAGATATACCCCAGAAAAGAAGATGATGTGGTTAAAAGTGAGATTCCATACATAAAAATAGGATATGAATACTACTTTCCTGTTAAAGCAATCGATCGATGGTTAGAGGAGACGGAAGGTAAATCCTTTCAGTAATAGGTAAACTGGAATCATTAAACAGCTGAGGTTATATCAATGATCTTCAGCTGTTTACATTTTTAAAGGGGGATTTGCATTTTGCAACACTGCAAGAACTGTCAAACCCAATTCCAATGGAAAGAGGTCTACCGGTATTTATGGGGCCCAATAATAAATCCGATCAGATGTCATGCATGCAATCAAGAGCACTTGATAACGATGAAGGGGAGGGTCATGCTTAGTTTGTTGTTGGTTTTTCCCTCGTTACTCTTTACCCTTTTCCTTACTCCCTTCCAAAACATTTTTTTAACTTTGGAATTGGGATGCTATTAATACTTATAGGCTCACTGCTGAGTCCATCCGTAGTAAGGTTTAAACTTAACGCTTAGAGAAAATGATCTTATTTAAATTCAATACTCTATAAAACATCCAGGAGGAACTATAGTGCAAACACATATCCGAGAAGCCACCAAAAATGATTATGATGCGGTTCATCGAATACAAAGACAAGTGCACGAAATGCATACAAAGGAAAGACCAGACCATTACCAGATGGCAGACACCACGTTAGACCAAGAGTATTTTAACAACTTAATAAATGGAGAAAACACGAAGGTATTTTTATTGGAACATGACCAACCCATCGCCTATACCATTATTACAATCAAGAATACCTTTGAAAGGCCGATCCTCATTCCTAAGAAAGTGGTTTATATGGATGACTTTGGTGTGGATCAGACGTTCAGAGGAAAAGGATTGGGAAAAAGATTCTTTGGGGAAGTAGTGGAGTACGCTAAGACGATTGGTGCAGATTCACTGGAGTTAGGCGTATGGGAGTTTAACGAAGATGCGATTAAATTCTATGAATCCATGAATTTAAAGACTAAATCAAGGCTGATGGAAATCCTTTTATAAGATTCTCTCAAGCTTTCAGAATTAGGGGGGGAGTTCAAGTTGAAGGAAATAAGGGAAATCAATCATTCTTCATACGCATCATTTTGTTCACTTGCCAATGGGGCATTCCCTGGTTTAAATGCCGACCAATGGCTGCAGGGGCATATTGAAGAAACACCGAGCGAAAGCTTATATGGATTGTTCAAGGGGAATGATTTAGTGGCTGGCATGCGGACGTTTCTGTTTGAAATGAATTTAAACCAAACCACCATCCCTGTTGGCGGAGTCGGGATGCTTGCCGTTGATTTGTTACATAAAAGAGAGGGAAATGCTTATCAATTAATCAAGTATTTTTATGAGCTTAATAAGTCCAAAGGTTATCATCTTGTGATGTTATATCCGTTCAACGTTGCATTCTATAAAAGAATGGGATTTGGAATGGGGACGCAGGTTTATCAATATTATGTCAGACCATCCGCTTTTCAGGAGTATTCACGTAAAGAGCATCTTGAACACTTAAACTATGAAGACAGAGAACTCATCCTGGATTGTTACAACCGTGTTTTTCAAAAAACGCATGGAATGACGAAACGATTTCCAACGGAGCGGGAGTTGAATCGACCATTTAATTTTGGAAAAGTGGTGGGTTTTAAACAGGATGATCAAGTACTTGGCTACGTGTTGTACGAAGGCAAGGGGAAGGATCTATACATCCATGAGCTGTTCTTTGAAACAAGGGAAGCGATTGAAGAAATATCTACTTTTTTACACCAACAGGCAGATCAATTTAAAAGAATCATCATCAATTCTAACCAGGATGACCTCCTTCATTTTCTCAGTTCACCTGAAAGTGGGATGGATACCATGCTTGATACGGCGCCTTCTGTTGACAATAAGCATATGGTGAACCTTGGGGTTGGTGTGCTGTACAGGGTGATCGATTGTAAAGGGTTATTGATGGAGCTGTACGAAAAGAAGCACCGATTCGGCAATACTTCAATAACGGTAGGATTTGACATACAGGATGATTTGCAAGATGACGAGTCAAAGAACTTCAACGTGACGTTTTCAAATGGAGAGATTCAACATTTTCATGGACAGGGGGTCGATACTGTCATACAAATGGATATCTCTGAGTTTTCTTCGATGATCATGGGGGCCGTGACTTTCCACTCTTTATATAAATGGGGCAAAGCAGAAATATCGAATCCAGCATATGTGAATCAAGTCCATGACCTTTTCCACACGCATGAAAGACCTGTATGTACGAAAGCGTTTTAAGTAATTCAAGATGAAGGGGTATCTGAATGAATAAGAGTGATACATATTTAAGTATAGAAGAGCTTCTATCCATACCCGCCATATCAGACTTACACATGAGTGAGGACGGACAACACGTAGCGTTTGTCAAAAACACGGCTGACTGGGAAGAGAATAGATATAGGGATTCCATCGTGATATATGAAAAAGACAAGGGAGAATGCACCCCATTCACAGAGGGGACATCCCCACTATGTTCGCCGGATTCCAAACGTTTAGCCTATCTATCAACTGGTGATGGAGGTACGAAGAATCAAATCTTTGTGGAGTCGATCGATGGTGATGGCAGGATTCAAGTCACGGATGAGAAAGAAGGTATCATTCAATTCAAATGGGATCCTTCTGGGAAGGGCTTTTACTATGTTGCACCGTCACCGGAATCTGAGGAAATCATGAAGCGCAGGGAGCAGTATGGAGATTTCCACCATGTAGGCAAGGAATATCGGAAGGATTGTTTATGGTACGTGGAATTAATTGGACAGGTTCCGTATCAACTGACGGACGACGAGGATTTTCACATCCAGGAATTCGATGTTTCAGCCGATGGGGAAAAGGTGGTGTTCATGGCTACGCCAAGCCCGGATGGGGAGGATGGTCAGAATCGAGAACTCTACCTGCTCGAGCGTCCATCCGGAGAGTGGCGGAAGCTGAGTGGAGATAAGGTAGTGGGAGGGAGCGTTTGCTTTTCTCCTCAAGCTACGAAAATCTGTTACATGGCAAGCATACGTGAGAAGGACTACTATAAGACTCATATCATGGACAGTACACTCGAAATCTATGATTTAACGAGTGGTGAGAGGATTCAACCACTGCTGGATTTTGACCATGCGGTTGTTCCCATACGCTGGACAGCTAAAGGGATTCTAATGATGTGGCAGGATAAAACGAATTATCGTATCGGATTACTCTCCAAAGATGGAGAGCTGGATATTTTGGAAGGGAAATCGGATGGATGCATGATGGAAGCTTCTATCACGGGGGATGGAAATCATCTGGCCTATTTTAGGGCTGCACCGAATGAAACTTTTGAAGTCTATGCTGATGGTGAAAAAATAACCAATGAGAATGGTTTGCTCGAGGGGAAACTTACAAGTAACAGGGAAGTTATATCATGGAGCAGCAGTGATGGCCTTGAAATAGAAGGGATATTAACAACCCCGAAAGACGTGGATTGGAATAAAAAACACCCGTTATTGGTCTTTATCCATGGGGGGCCGGATTGGGCTTCTTTCCCTATCCACTCAAGCTGCTTCAATGAAAAATATCCAGTTGAATCGTTTATTGAGAAGGGCTTCATCGTTTTGGAACCAAACTACAGAGGAAGTTCAGGATATGGGAATGACTTCTTGAAGGCAAACTATCGAAACCTTGGCATCGGTGACTACGAAGATGTGATAGCCGGTGTCGATGCACTCGTGGACAGGGGAATTGCAGATCAAGATCGTGTCGGCGTGATGGGCTGGAGCCAAGGCGGATTCATCTCAGCATTCTGCTCTATCTATAGTGATCGGTTTAAGGCTGCCTCTGTTGGAGGAGGAATAAGTAACTGGATCACGAATTACGTGAATACAGATCTGCCTTCCTTTATCAGGATGCATGTGGGAGATACACCGTGGAACGACCCAGAGATCTATGCCAAAGCCTCACCCATGACCTATATTCAATCTGCCTGTACGCCAACTTTGATCCAACATGGTGAAAAGGATGCAAGAGTCCCAATTCCCAATGCTTATGAACTCTATAAAGGACTCAGGGATATGGGAGTCGAGACAGAATTAGTCGTATTTGATGGCATGGGATACAGCTCTGACAAACCAGGAATACACCGGGCTATTATGGAGCAGAATTTGAGTTGGTTTCTACGGTGGTTGGTTAATTAGGGCCGAAATTTATATAAAAAAGCCATGGGGACAGGTCTGTTATGAATTAACGGACCCTCTCCAGGGCTTTCTATTTCTTGATATCAAGTCATCAAGTTGATGATTTAACCCCACATACAGCCACAGTATGATACCCCCGCGACACGGGTCCTTCCAATACGCGAAGACCCTTAAACTTCAATTGTTCCATAATCGGGATTAATTCACTTTGGATCATCTTCTTGATGGAATCCCAGTCTTCTCCATCCTTGCCATCGCAAAGCGTGATCAGGACGGTACCTTCAGGAGCCAGTACCCTTTCGATTTCCTGCAATGATTTGAACAGGTCCTCCCAGAAGTAGACAGAATGGATGCTGAACACTGCTGTAAATTCTTCATCAGGGAACGGCATTTCTTCAACGCTTCCGTGAACTAGTGCCATCTGCTTTTGACTGATGGCTTTTTTGTTGCGCACTGCTGCTGACTGGAGAAGCGTTTCTGACAAATCCAATCCGGTGACATTGTGCCCTCCACTCAACGAAACGATCTGTTTCAATGCAAATCCTGCCCCGCATCCAATCTCAAGAATCCGTTCATTTTTCTGAAGGTTGAGGTTTTCGATGCTCCAAAGCGTTTCAGGCTTGTGCTGACGAATCATCTTCTCCCCGATGAACCATCCGAGAACTCCGGCGGGACGGCTATACTGGGTGTCCATGAGGTTCTGTAATTTTGCTTTCACATTCATGAAACGCCCTCCTTTTATTCATTGTGTATTTACACTATAATTTTCTTATACCTATTAAACAATCCTATATTATTTATAGTTACTATTAATTATTTTTATAGTTGGAGGAGTCAGGATGGAAATCAATCAGCTGATTGTATTTGAGCTTGTGGCGAGGGTCGGTTCATACAGCAAGGCCTCTAGATACTTGGATGTATCGCAGCCTACTGTCAGTTTGCGGATTAAAGAGTTAGAGAAAGATGTGGGGGGATATCTTTTTGTCAGGGCGGGAAAACAGATGGAGCTGACGGATTTGGGTAAAGGGTTCCTTCCCTATGCGAGGCAGGCTCTTGAAGTGTTGCATAAAGGGAAAGAAAGGGCCCAGTCGATAAAAGAAGGGAAAAGAGGGGAGATTACGATCGGAACCCTTCCCACATTTACATCGGGGCACTTCACCTCGATCATCAAGGAAATGTACTCTACATTTCCCGATATCCAGATCGCCATCCACACCGGCCATAACCAACAAATCATCGATATGCTTTATGACGGAAGCATCAAGCTTGGAATGATCACTTCCCCGTTTTTTAATAAAGATTTGAAAAGGCTTTATAGTATAAAAGAACCTCTGATCTTCGTTGCCCGCCGTAATCAGCTATTAAGCGGGATGAAGGACGGCAGTTATAGGGTAGAGGCCATTTTTGAAACGAGTAAACCATACATCATGACGGATTGGAGCGAGGAGAGCAAGCACTGGCAACGAACCCATATGTCATTCGGGAGTGACTCCATCGAATTGCCTCCTGCTACTGCACTGGAGTTTGTCCAGAACTACAGTGGAACCGCGCTTCTTACAGAATCAATGGTTTCTGCCTTCTTAGAAGAAGGATTATTGGTAAAGCTGGAACCGAATGATATGCCGGCTCTCTATAGGGAATTAGCTATAGTGAGCCTGGTTAGTGAACAGTCCCTGCCTCCTGCTGCACGGCGCTTTTTGGAAACTGTGAGGTCCGGGTCATGGGGACAGGTCTAGAGCGGGGGTGTATTCCCCGCTCTGCCGTTATGCATCTAATTCTTCAAATAACCCAATCGAATTACCATACGGATCGCTAAACGTACACCAGGCTGCTGGTACTCCTTCCCTGGTCTGGACTTCCTCTATTGTTGTTTTCAATGATTCTATCAATCTTTCACGTTCAGAATAAATATCGTGAACACCTAAACGCAACGGACCATTCCCGACTGCAGGATCTCCTTTTGCCACCTGCAGCCATGTATCTTTCACGATTTCCCACTCGGCAAAATTTTCATGTGGGATGAAGTCAGGGTTGCGGTTAAAGAGTGTTTTGTACCAACTAAGCCCTTTTTCGTAATCTGTTACTCGAACCTGGAAGGTGACTCCTGTATATTTCTTCATTTTCTTCCTCCTCTATCGTTGATTACATTCAGTGGTATCCGAGAGTGTGTACGGTGGATTCCTGTCCTTTTCTTTAAACCTTTCCTCCTATATTACATTCAAGTCAAAGATCCATTCTCCTCCCATTACTTTCCCAAAGTATGGCATGTTCCTATCTTTTTAAGAATAGAGTGATACAAAAAGGGTGATTCGGTTTATGAACCATTTTCATGAATTGTGCACGGAGTACGGCAGAATTCTGCAGGGAAAAGCCAAGGTGCAAAATGGCGTTTGTTCCGTATCGATCGACCGGCATTTATATGTAACGATACAGGGAAGGCCAAGCAGAGGGGAGTTGAAGGCGGGATTTTCATTTGAGGCACTTGATACAGAAGGACACGCATTGAATCTTGGGGAGGTTGTCCTGCTGGAAGAAGAAATCCCGGCATTCTCGAAACTGCTTATCCAAAAAGGATTGATCATCAGCGCTCTTCACAATCATTGGCTCTTTACCGAACCCGATATTATGTACATCCATTTTCAATCCGTGGAGCCTCCACTGAGTTTTGCCCATAAGGCTGCTGAGGCTCTTACTGTCCTAAAGAAATAAAGGTTCTTTCCGTCATAGGAATGATGATGACTTCCAGACGGTTACATAATCACTCTCCCATTTTTATAAAATGATCCTAATTTTTTCGAAACTTTTACCTTTCATAAGACGTATATCATACTAGAACAACTGTTTGCTGAGTCGACTCAAATAGCTGTTGTAAAGGTTCTGGAGGAGATGACGATCTGTATTTATCCAGATTCTATAAAAATAAAATAAAGTTAACAGAATAATTGAAACTATTCTATTTTGGCTCCCGTCTAATAGGTAGTAGTGTTTAAGAAAATATACCCAATACATCCAAATAACGATACAGAAAAACAGAATGGGGGAAAAAGTATGTGGCAACAAAAGCTGATCCAAACTGATCGAGGAGATTTTGAAATTTTTGAAGCGGGGAGTGGGGAACCCTTATGTGTGACTCATTTGTATAGCGAGTTTAACGAGCGCGGCTACCACTTTGCTGATCGGTTTGTGGAAGATTACAAAGTGTACCTTGTTAATTTGAAAGAAACGGGGAATAGCACTGAGGTTCAGGATGAAGACGAGCTAAGTATGAGGGAAACCAGCAAGGATCTGGAAGCGATCCGATCAGCTTTAGGATATGATAGCTGGAACTATGCCGGCCATTCCACAGGCGGGATGTTGGGGCTGGTTTATGCTGCTGATTATCCGGATTCTCTGAACCGATTAATTGTAGGCGGGGCCTCAGCTACCAATGAGTATGTGAATGATCAGGAAAGTATTTACTGCGATGAAAATCCGCATAACGACCGATTGAAAGAGGTATTTTCCATCCTCCAATCCGATGATGCAACAAAAGAAGAACGGGTACATGCAGGCAGGGAATGGACGAAAATGTCTCTGAATGACCCAGGCAGATATGATGAATACTTTTCTAAGCCAAGCAGTGGAAAAGTGGTGCAGAAACGGTTGGAGTATTATGCTTTGAACGAACTGCCAACATACGATATCAGAGAGGATATTTCGAACATAAAAACCCCGACAATCGTTTTTTGCGGGAAACACGACTCTCAATGCCCATTTGTGTATTCGGAGGAAATTTTTAATCTTGTACCGAATTCAACATTTTATATTTTCGAGAATAGCAATCATTCACCTCATGTAGAGGAACAAGAAAAATTCAGTGAAATGGTGAAGGATTTTAGCTGTTTGGTCTAAATACCTATAACTTTGGTGCATTTCTTTATTGGAAATGCACCTTTTCTATACTTTATTAAGAGAAAAACAATTTTAGTAGTATGTAATCACCTTAGGTTTTCCGTTTTATTCTACTGGAAATAGAAGCCTTTATACCGTCTTTGAAAGAGGAATCGTTTATTGGAAAATTATTTTACCCGTTAGGTGCAACAGAATGGAAGATGGAAAAGGCCGCAGGAATCTCAACTCCGACTTACCAGAAAGCAGGCAAAGTGGATTTTCAGGGGGAAAAGTACTAATTAGTTTTATTCTATTAGACGTTTGAACAGGTCACTTCTCTTACCTCTCCATACGATAGTAAAGACAATATCATGTATAGGAGGTTTTTTTCTGTGACATTTCCCAGTAATTCGCAGTATACCCCTGTTATAGTCGGAGGTACACCCATATTTGATGTCTTAGGAGATGAGAGTCCCGTTTCGACGGACATTGTAGGGAATTCCACTTTTCCTGCGGGTTTTTTTGCATACGACGGGGAGAATGTGTATTTTCGCTTAAGACTGAACGGGGATCCCCGAAACAATCAATTAACAGGTTTCAGAAATTTTTCATGGGGAGTATTAATAAATACTACCGGTGTCGCCGGGACATACGACTGGCTGTTTAACGTGGATGGGTTGAATAACCGAGTCAGCTTGGTTCAGAATACGGTGAAACTGGTTAACTCGTGGAATGATCCAGCCGAAGGGACTGGTGGGGGGAACCCTAACTTTACTCAATCGATCACCAACTTTGATTATGCCAGGGTCACGCCTGCCGATTCAAGCATAGGAGGAGATCAGGATTATTTCCTTGATTGGTTCCTTCCTGCAAGCACAGTGTTTTCTTTCTTAGGAATCAATGCTTCATCCGCTATACGTGCTGTATACTTTTCATCAGCCAACTCTAATAACTATAATAAAGATTCACTTCGGACCAGTGAGGGATTTTCTTTCGCCAATGCATTCACAGACCCAATTACTCCAAATCAAGCCGATATCAGGGCAAAGCTTTCAACGAACAAAGTAAGGAACTCAGGTCCCCAGTCCGTTCTACTTGGTCAGCAGGCAACTTGGACAGGAACTGTCACTGTGACGAATACCGGCCTTTCTCAAGCCACGTCGGTCTTTCTGGATGATGTCATCGGTCCGGATACCGTAACCGGCTTTGTGGTGAATACGACCTCCCAAGGGCTCACCACGTACAATCCAGCTACTAAGTTATTGACCTGGAACATTGGCAACCTGAATCCAGGGGCGACGGCCACATTGACATTCACACTTAGTGGTGCCTATACAACCAGTGGATCAAGAAACCTAGATCGGGTACAGGCATCAGGCTTTGATTCCTCAACAGGTACCGGCCTTCAGTCCAACACTTCCGTGGTTACGATTAACGTACAACAAAGCTCAACCGTCAACGGGACCATCACGGATCAGACAACCGGATTGGTACTTCCGAATGCTACTGTTTCCCTTCTCCAGGGAATGAGTGTCATTGCGACAACACAAACCAATTCAAGTGGTTTTTATTCGTTTACAAATGTAGTGCCGGGCAACTATACGGTTCAAGCGGCATTAACGAATTACGTAACGGGGACAGTGAATGTGACTGCGACGGGAGGGGCTTCAACAACGGCTAATATTGCCCTCGTACCTCAGCCGAGTACGATAACAGGGAACGTCTCTAATGGTGGTGCCATTAATAATGCGACCGTTCAGCTTCTTAATAATTCCGGTACGGTGGTGGATAGCACGACCACCAACGTGGCCGGTAACTATTCCTTCACGAATGTGACACCAGGACTCTATAATGTTTCTGTCGTTGCAACAGGATTCCAATCTCAGACGAAAGCCGTGGTGACAGAACCGAATCAGGCATCTGTGGTCAATTTCACACTGGTTGCCAATCCCGGTGCAATATCCGGTACGGTCCGTGATGCATCTACTAATAATGCGATCCCATTTGCCAATTTAGAACTTCTGGACTCCAATGGGGTGCTCATTGCTTCCACGACGGCTGACGGTAGTGGTCAATATACCTTCAATAATTTAGCACCTGGAACGTATCAGGTCAGGTCCTTTGCTGTTAACTATAGTTCTACGACGGTCTCATCGACAGTCACCGCCGGAAATACCACAATCACCAACCTCTTCCTGGACCCGAATCCAGGATCCATTCAAGGGACGGTCGTTGACGCCGACACCTTGACGGCAATCTCTGGTGCATCCGTACAGGCCATCAATAGTCAAAATGTCATTGTAGCGAGTACCACAACGGATGGAAGTGGGCAATACTCTTTCACCAGTCTTACTCCCGGTTCATATACCCTCTTATTTACAGCGAGTGGTTATGCGACTCAAACACTCGGTGCCATCGTCGTATCAAATACAGTCACCATTGTAGATGCTGCATTATCGAGGCTCTCTGGTGCGCTGATTGGTACCGTTCAGGACCCTAATGCTTCAGCCATTCCCGGAGCAACGGTAACAGTATTTCAGAACAATATCCAGATAAGTTCAGCGATCACGGATGCAAATGGGCAATATATGGTGCCCGGCCTTCCTCCTGGAAGCTACACCATTGTCGTCAGTGCACCAAATTATACGACGGAAACGGTTGCTGCCATGATTGAAAGTGGTCAGACGACAACAGTTAATGTCACCTTAAATGAGAATCCCGGTACATTGACCGGTTTTGTCAGGGATACCGATAATAATCCGATTGCAGGTGGAAGTGTCACCGTGCAAATCAGCACAGGAACGGGCATCATCGTTGCCACAACTGTTACAGCATCAGATGGCTCCTATACGGTTCCGAACCTTGCTCCCGGAAATTATACAGTAGTCGCTGCAGCCACCAATTATCAAGCAGCCACTCAAGGTGTGACGATCACGTCCAATACGCCGAGCGTTGTGAACTTTAATTTGGCATCCGATCCAGGATCCATTGCAGGAAACGTAACCAATGTTCAAACAGGAACCCCGATCATTGGCGCAAATGTTCAGGTGAGGGTGGTGGACTCCAGTGGAGCGGTTATCGCAACAGCGTTAACCGACAATAACGGTCAATATGTCGTGAATGGGTTGGCACCGGGGGTATATACGGTCGTTGTATCGGCCCTGAATTTCCAGACCAACGCTGCATCTGTGCAGGTATCATCCAACCAAACCGTTGATGGCAGTGTGGCATTGGAGCCTGATCCTGGAAGGATAACCGGAACCGTTGTGGATAGTCCGGGAGGCAACCCGATCGCAGGAGCAAGCGTGAATATTGTCAACAGCTCCGGTAATCTGATTACGACGGTACTGACGGATTCAAATGGACTATTCATGGTAGAAGGACTTGCACCGGATAACTATACAGTGAATGTATTCGCTGCTAATTTCCAGAACGGTACAGTCGGTGCTCTCGTTTCTTCAGGACAGACAACACCTGTCTCGGTTTCGTTGCTTCCTAACCCAGGGTCGATTACAGGAACCGTTACTCCTATCGTTCCAAACACAATCATTCAGTTAAGGGACGTAAACAATGTCCTGATCGATTCTGTCGTGGCCAATCAAGATGGTACTTTCTCTTTTAATAACTTGACACCAGGCACATATACAGTGTCAGCTACAGCTCCCAATTATTCCACAGCCCAGGCAGGAGTTTCGGTTCTCGCCAGCCAAGCATCTTCAGTCTCGTTAACACTGACACCTAATCCCGGCTCTGTATCCGGAGTTGTAACCGATAATATGGGAACTCCAATCGGGAATGCCACCATTCAAGTATTTGATCAGAGTAATATCCTGATTGGTACTGGGTTTACCGACGCATCCGGTCACTATGTTATAGGAAATTTACCGAGTGGTTCTTTTACGGTGGTGGCCAATGCGCCTGGATTTGGTCAGGTGATCACAGGAGTCAGTCTTGGAGTGGGGCAGGATTTAACCGACGTCAATATTTCATTGATTCCGAATCCCGGAAGTATCAATGGGCAGATTACCAACCTGACGACTGGCAATGTCATTGCCGGTGCAACAGTAGTGATTATTGACGGGATATCCCAGATCCCTGTAGCAACGACAACGACATCCGAATTCGGTAACTATTCTGTCAGTGGGCTGGCTCCGGGATCCTATATCGTCTCTGCCTCGAAATTGAATTTCACTACAGAACAGATCGGAGCCATCGTCCAAAGTGACTCAGCTACGAGAGCGGATCTTGCCTTAGGGGAGAATCCAGGCACGCTGTCAGGAAACGTGGAGGATACAAACGGAAATCCTATAACGGGTAATAACATTCAAATCTCTGTCTTTAATGAAAACAATGTGCTCGTTGTCAGTTTTTTTGCCAACTCTGATGGGACGTATTCAGTGCCTTCTCTTGCACCAGGCACGTATTTCGTTACAGCTGCAGCCCCGAATTATTCGTCGTCCACCGTATCGGCAATTATTCATTCCAATCAAACCACAACTGTTACCAACGTGTTAGCCGCAAACCCTGTGACCCTCTCAGTGCAGGTGTTGATTCAGAATACCTCAATTCCGATAGAAGGATCGACCGTCACCATTCGTCATTCGAACAATATCACGATTGCCACCGGGATTACGGATGCGAACGGATTCGTCACTTTCACCTCCTTGCCGGCAGGTACGCTGAATATTACGGCAGATGCCGCCACATTCGGGACAGATACGAAGTCTGTTATCGGGGGACCTGGCGACATTCTCTTTGCTGAACTCAGTCTTTCTCCAAATCCTGGACAGATTCAAGGGTTCGTTACGAATCTTGCAAATGGAGATCCCATTCCCAATGCCGTCATCCAACTATACGATGTCACAAATGTACTCGTCCAAACCACTTTATCCAATCAAAATGGGGAGTACACGTTTTCCGGAGTCACCCCTGGAGTATATACGGTGGTGGCAAATGCAGCCGAATTTGGTCCGGAGACGGCAGGAGCGATCGTCACATCTAATCAAACCAGCTTCCTGAGCTTTGCTTTACGTCCAAACCCTGGAATCGTTCAAGGATTCGTAAGGGATTCGGTTACTCTCGCTCCAATAGCAGGAGCCACTGTAGTCGTTCGTGAACTTTCCGGAACCGGGCCGATCATTTTCACCACCATCACAGATTCGAGTGGATTCTTCCAGACAACCACTCTATCCCCATTGATGTATGTACTGGTGGGAAGTAATCCAAATTACGGGTCTTCAGCAGTTTCAGCAGAAGTCATGAGCGGAGGGGTCACCAATGTTGAAATTCTTCTCACACCGAATCCCGGTTCATTAACGGGGACGGTCAGAGATGCGCAAACCTTACAACCGTTATCGGACACCTTGGTAAGGGTCATTGACAGCCAGGGTACGGTTATCGCCACAGTACAGACGGATGTGAACGGGGAGTATGTCATTCCTGGTCTGGCAGAGGGAAGCTATACCGTTGCGGCGATCAATAATGGTTATCAGGCTTTACTTCAGCAAGTCAACATTCAACCCAACACTACCACTTTGTTAGACTTCAATCTTCTGGCTAACCCTGCTACCCTCAGTGGAAATGTCGTGGATGCCGTTACAGGTTCTCCTTTGACAGGAGTCATCATTGAAGTTTATGCAAGCGGCACAGGCATATTAGTAAGGAGGGTCCTTACGGATGAAAACGGAAATTATTTAATAGAAGGGCTGCCTCAGGGAGCGTTTGATGTCATTGCCCAACTTGAAGGATACGCCATCAATGTTAATAATGTCTTCTTAGCACCTGGTCAAGCTGAGGTGTTGGATATCGCTCTGATCCCGTTCCCGGCAACGATTCAAGGGACGATACGAGATTCTGTTACAATGAACCCGATCAGCGGAGCACTTGTCAAAGTGGTGATACCAAATACAGATATCGTCGTTGGAAGCGCCCTGACATCGAGCGATGGAACGTATTCCCTCGGCAACTTACCAACCGGTAGTTACAATGTGGTCATTTCTGCAGACGGTTATGGAACAGTCGTCATTCCAGTCATCCTTATTCCCAATGAGACAGAAACAGTGAATGCAGCGTTAGATCCTAATCCTGCTGGAATTACAGGTACTGTCTTCAATGCACAAACTGCGACTGGAATCCAAGGCGCATTAGTAAGGATCTTTAACTCAGACGGTGTGTTTATTACCAGCACCCTGACGGATGAAGATGGAGCTTACGTGATTACCGGGTTAGCAGAAGGTCAATATACGGCCATAGCAAGGGCAGATGGGTTTGGGGATCAAATAGCGGTTGTGACGTTATCACCAGGTGAAACGGAAATTCTTAATTTTAGTCTATCGAACCAACCGGCAGTTCTTAGAGGAACCGTTCGGGACAGAGTCAATCATCTCCCCATTCAATCAGCGCTTATCCAAGTATTCAGGGTAGGGACGACAATCCCCGTAGCTTCTGTCCTCACCGATAGCTCAGGGGAGTACCTGATTACTGGACTTGATCCCCGTGAGTACCGGGTGGTCTTCTCTGCAGATGACTATACCAGTGAAGTATTCAGGATCTTCCTCACAAATGGAGAAACGAGAACTCTGGATGTAGAACTTGGCCGACAGCCTGCCACCCTGAAAGGCACGGTCACGGATGCTGGGACAGGAACTCCAATTCAAGGTGCCGCTGTCGTCACAGTCATCAGTGGGTCTGGAATTGTGGTGGCATCAACCTTGACGGACCAAGAGGGAAGGTATATTCTGACCGGGCTACCTGCAGGTGACTATAATGTTATTTTCTCCGCAGACGGATATGTCAGCCAGACAATCCCTATTACCCTTAGTCTAGGAGAAACGGCAATTCTTAATGCAGCACTAGAATCAAATCCGGCTACGATCACCGGAAATGTTAGGGATGCAGGTACACTGGCTGCCATTGAGGATGCCCTTATCCAAGTCTTTACAACCGATGGAAGATTACTGGGTGTGACGCTTACGGACAGGGATGGGAACTATACACTTTCAGGACTGCCTGGAGGAGAAGTGGTCATCGTTGTTAGAGCAAGAGGATATCAAAGTCAATTCCAAACGGTCACACTCATCAGGGGGACCACAAGAACGCTCAACTTCTTGCTAAAAGACAATCCTGCGAGTATCAGAGGATATGTTACAGATATTCAGACGGGAGCACCGATTTCACAAGTACTTGTACAGATTTTCCCCGTTGGATCCCAAGTCCCGATACGATCCACCTTAACTGATCCCAATGGATTCTATATCTTGTCAGGGCTGCCGCCTGGGAATTTCATCATCAGGTTTACGGCACCGGGATACCCGGTGAAAGAGGTGAGCATCACTCTGCAAGAAGGTGAGGATCGGGTGCTGAATGTTCAGTTAGGAGAAGTACCCCCTCCACCATCAAATTTGAGACCTGAATGCATCGCGGTAGACAAGGTATATGATTGGGTCATTGCTACCCATAACGCAACGCAACATATTAGGTTATCCGAAGGCTGCAGTGAGCTGGTGGATGAACTCCTAAGAAGGGGAGAGGGCATAAAGGTTTCTTGTCAGTTAACCCCCACCGGATGTTCAGTCATCGGATTTGAAAGAGGGACACCGGGATATGTGGAGATTCGTGGGCAAGCAGCGCTTCAATTGACCATCCAATCCCGGGTAAGTGAAGCAGAGTCCTGCACGATGGATATACCGGTCTACTTTGATAAAAAGATCGCCGTTTGCTTACCTGAAGGAATTAATCCCGGAAATGTGAACTGCTCCATAGTAGATATTAAATGTAGGGAAAAGAAGGGAAGTCTGACCCAGGAACAGGTACAAATTCAACTCATCGCCTGCCTGGAAATTGAAATCCTTCACCCGGTCATCCTCGAAGTACTTGGTACATTTTGTACTCCAAGAACAACGGTGGAGCGGGTAGAAGAAGAGGATGATATGTGTTACTAAGAAAAAGAGGTGTTCTCCGAGAGAGAGCACCTCTTTTTTATATCCATAAATCAGCAGGATGGAAAATAGTCCATCCTCCCTAGGGGATGAAACATTGATCCTCCTCCGTTTTTCTATTAGGGATAGAGAACAATCTTCCAATACGCAAAACATATAAACGTACAAATCCACGAAACAAACCCAAAGGCGGTCACAATGGTTGTTTCACCCCAGCCGTATTTTAAGCAGTAGTGGTAATGAATCGGAGTCATTCTGAAGATTCGCTTACCCCTCGATTTAAATGAAGCCACCTGCAGAATGACCGAAAGTTGTTCAGCAAAGTAGATAAAGAATAGCAGGGGGATGAGAATTTCCACTTTTTCAATAACGGCAAGAAATGAAAGGGAGCCCCCTATCGCCAATGACCCTGTATCCCCCATAAAAGCACGGGCAGGAAAGATATTATAAATAAGAAACCCCAGTAAGCAGCCAATCATCACTAAACAAAAAAGCTGGACCTCACTACTGTCCGAAATCATAAAAAAGAAAAAATAGGTTGGAATCGCGACGACTCCTAATAGACCGTCCAAGCCGTCTGTAAAATTAATCGCATTGGCAGAACCGACGACAAATAAGGTGATGACAATGAGATATAAGTACATTGGAAGATCAATAGAGAAATTTTGATAGATGCCAATGGTCGTATCAATTCCTAGTGCATTCATCAAGTAGAAAAGCAGCGTACCCGTAAATAGAAATTGGAAGATAAGCTTCGTTTTACTTGAAACACCACCGGGATCTTGACGGGACGCTTTCCAAAAGTCATCCAAAAAGCCAATGAAGCTGAATAGAATGTAGGTTATGGCCAAGAAAAACATCAGGGGCGTAGGCGAAAAAAATAAGGATACGATAATTCCGATAAAGAGGATGATTCCAAACATCAGGGGAGTCCCTTTTTTGATTTGATGATTGGAAGGAAGCTCTTTTCGGATCGGCTGCAGGAGCTTTAATTTTCGTAAGAGTGCAATGAACAGAGGGGATAAAGCTGAGACTAAAACAAAAGCAATAATGGCCGGGATTAATTGATCTCTCACTTCTTATCTTCTCCTATTCTATTTAATTGTCTATACATAAGTTCTATGAAGAGAGTGGATATCCTTTAATCAATTACAGAATTTGGTGCCCAAAATAAGCTTGCTTACAAAAAAATGGGTAGTAGGCAGGGTTTGACATATATTGCAACGAATATATAGGTAAAAAGTGGAATGTGGGTGGAAATGCTGAGTAAGATTATTGAGTATTACAATCAATTTGATGAGTGGGGAAGACTTGAACGTGAACCCGTTGAATTTCAGGTGAATTGGCATTACATGAGAAAATATATGCCCCGTTCAGGATCTGTTCTTGATAATGGAGCGGGACCGGGGAAATATTCAATGGAACTGGCCAAAGTTGGATATAGGGTGACGCTGACCGACTTGACCCCACGATTAGTTGATATCGCAAAAGGAAAAGCAATGGAACTCCATTTAGAAGAACAATTCGAAGGGTTTCATGCAGCAGACGCCAGGGACCTTCACATGCTTGAAGATGAACAGTTCGATTCTTCCTTCATGCTTGGTCCTATGTACCACCTGCAAAAAGAAAACGACCGCATAAGCGCCGTGAAAGAATTAAATCGAGTGACCAAAAAAGATGGGCTGGTCTTTGTTGCGTTTATGCCGAGAATCAGACATATCCTCACATCGCTTCTATCTCCTGACAACTGGAAGCCCCATGATGAGATGGACAACATAATGCAATTTTCCCAATCAGGCTGCTTTAATCACGCTGATGAAGGGCGATTTACAGGAGCCTATTATTTCGAAATAGAAGATATCAATCCTTTTATGGAAGAGAACGGTTTTGAAACAATCGAGCTGATTGGTTCCAATGCAGGCACCGTTTTGAATCAAGGTAATTGGAATTACTGGAGAGAAAAAGGGGGAGACGAAGTAAGGAAGATCATAGATTTGATTATAGAAAGAGCGACAGATCCTTATATTCTTGGCATTTCTTCTCACCTGCTTTATATTGGACGGAAAAAATAAAACGGAGGGATCATAGATGAACGAAAAATTGTTAAGGATCGGAACAACTTATATTCCAGTGGCTGACGTGGTACGTTCTTCGGAATGGTACGTAACGAATTTGGGGGCAGAATTAAACTATAAAGATGAGGATAAAGCCATTTTGAATCTTGCCAACCAAAGCATCTTTCTTGTGAAATCAAAAGAAAACGAGAGTGCTAACTTTATAGATGTTCATGGTAAGGAACGCTTTTCTTTAACATTTGAAGTGGATGGGTTAGAGGTTTTGGAAAATATGCGCGGGGATTTTATTCGTCGAGGGATGAAGGTTGGAGAGATTGAGGACAGGGGTCACTCGGGGAGGAATTTTGTTTTTTATGATGTGGATGGCAATAAGTTCGATGTGTGGAGTGAACTTAGTCCGACTTTCAGGGAGAAGTATTTGGTTTCGGAATCAAAATAGTATAGATGGGTGGGCCACATCTGATGGGTGTGGTTTTTTTTATGGGGTAGAATTCTGGGTTCAGCTGCTGATTACAAAATAGGTGCTTATCCAAAACAGGATAAGCACCTTTATAAAATTACTGAGCGACTTTCTCCTCACTCTCCAACTGCTGAGCACGTTGTCGCTTCGACTTCCTGAAATACAGCAATTCGTAAAAAACAGGAACGACAACAAGCGTCAGCACCGTGGCACCGGCAAGACCGCCGATGACGACAACGGCAAGTGATTTCGAGACGAGACTTCCATCTTCCGTGTGACCGAAGAGAAGGGGAAGCATGGCACAGATGGTGGTGATTGCCGTCATGACGACCGGACGGAGACGGGTACCGCATGCTTCCAGGATTGCGTCACGAATGATCATCGTTTCCTCATTCTGCTTGACGCGGTCGATCAAGACAATGGCGTTCGTCACAACAATACCGATCAGCATCAACGCTCCAATGAGAGCCGTTGCGTCTGCAGGGACTCGTGCAATCAGTAGTCCGAGGACGGCTCCGATTGAGGCGAGTGGCAGGGTGATCAGAATAGCCAGCGGTGCTTTCAACGTCTTAAAGGTCAGGACCATGATCAGGTAGACGATCATGATGGATGCAAGCATCGTCATGCCAAGATCCTTAAAGTCGTCGGCCTGCTGGGCAGCGGCGCCGCCAGTATCAAGGGAAACGCCTTTTGGCAGGTCGATATCCTTGATTTCGGTACCGATATTCTTCGAGATGACCGAAAGCTCTTCAGGTTTTACCTCTGCCGTAATTCGAACATATAAATCACCATCTTTATGCAGGACGGTACTTGGTTTTTCTTCTTCCGTTATGGAAGCCACTTCCGTAAGAGGCTGAATGCCTGAGTTTGTGGCAATCGTCAAGTCTTTCAAATCTGACGTTGATTCAGGATTGACCCCTGCGTCCAGAAATACAGGCGTGGTTACATCATCCAAATTGATTGCCCCGATTGGCTGTGGGTTTAATAAGGAACGGATTTGCATGGCCGTTTGCTGGGCGTTCGCTTTCTCCGTGTTGACGTTAACGGTGAAGACCGGAGACGTTTTTTCCTGGTTGCTTGAGACTTTCTTCACTCCGTCCACATCTTTGATCTTATCCATGATCGTTTTGGATGTAGTCAGAAGTTCATTCGTGTCACTTCCGACGACGTCATAGGTGATGCTGGAGTTGGACGAGCCTCCGAAGATGGACGATGGGGATGCTGTAATCTTCACATCTTTTTCATTCTTTTTCGTTTCATTTACTTTTTTGATGAAGGATTCCGCATCGGCTCCTTCTTCCAAGATAACAGTGTAGACCGCCGTGTCTGGATCACTCACGGCTCCGTATTGGGCATTTTCTTCACTTGCACCGTATTGGGTAATTAAGTAATCGTATCCTTCAAACCCAGATAACGTGCCTTCGAATTCCATGGTGCGGTCTTTGATCGTTTCTTCCGGCGTATCACTCGGGAACTCCATGGTGACAGCTACAAAAGAAGCGTCATTCGCGCTCGTGGCTGCTTTCGGTAACGTGATATAAAGAGCGATGGATCCTCCGAATACAAGAATGGCCAGCAGGATGGGAACCCATTTATGATTGAGTGACCAGCGCAGTACATTCACATAGTGGTGCGGCGTGTTGTGTTTTGGTAAGGTCGTATTTTTCAACATGCCACGGCTTAACAATGGCACGACCGTAACGGCCACAAGCAGGGATGCAAGTAATGAATAAGTAACAGTCAAACCGAAAGGAAGCAGGAACGCTTTTAACGATCCATTGACGAGTCCCATCGGCAGGAATACGGCCACTGTGATGAGAGTGGACGACGTAATTGCTCGGGAAACTTCCTTTGTTGCGAGCAGGACATTCTGTTTGGAAAGCTTCTCATTCTGGCTGCGCCGGAAAATATTCTCGACGACGACGATGCTGTCATCGACCAGTCGTCCGACGGCCACCGCGACTCCTCCCAGTGTAAGGATATTCAAGGTGACTCCGGATAACCAGAGTAGGAAAAGTGTGATACAGAGTGATAATGGAATGGAAACGACGGTGATCAGGGTCGGCTTGAATTTTCTTAGGAACAAAAGAATGACAAGCGTTGCGAAAAGAGCACCTAAGGCTACTTCACGAACCATGGTGTTGACCGAGTTCTCCACCATATCACCAGTGGTAAACAGTGCCGTTGCTTCGACACCGTCATAGTCCTTGTTGATTTGATCAACTGTATCTTTTACATCCTCTCCAGCGGTAACGGCACTGGCATCGCTTTCTTTGAACAGGACCAATGCCAAGGCTTCTTTCCCGTTGACACGGGTGATGGTGTTCTCCGCTTTTACCTTTTCAATGGTTGCGATGTCTTTCAATTTCACAGCAGGAGCATTCGGAACCTGCAGAGGTACAGGCAAGTTCTTCAAGGCGTCAACGGAATTCAGATTGTCCGTGACGTTGATCGTACTCTTCTGACCATCAATCGTCGTGCTTCCGGCAGAGGCGGAAACATCCTGACCTTGCAGCACGCCCATCACTGCGTTGACCGGGATATGTAACTTCTCCAGTTTGTCGTGATCCAGGTTGATTTGAACCCGTGGACTATTTTCCCCGGCGATGCTTACCTGAGACAGGGAGCCCTTATTTTCAAAGAGCGGCTTGAACTCATCATTGACAAGATCAAGATTCTTCTTCGTCAATCCGTCATCAAATGTCACCGACACCTGACTGATCGGAATCATCGAGGTATTCAGCTGAGAGATTTGCGGTTGCCCGACTCCTTCTGGAAGCTGGATTCCTTTGATGGCCTCTTCGACCTTGTTTTTGGCTTCCTTCATGTCACTTTTTGAATCAAAGTTGATGGTCACCTGGGAATATCCTTCCCCGGTCGTGGACAGGATGGATGTCTTCCCTGAAATCGATGTCACGGCCTGTTCCACAGGCTCTGTGATGTTCGTTGTCATGGAGCCGGCGTCATACCCCTGACCAAGGGTGACGACTGTCACTTGCGGATTATCCGCTTCAGGCAGGAATTCCATAGGCAGACGGAAATAACTTATGATGCCGAGAAGCAATGTGATGATGATAAATAGTGTCATGGCTGCCTTATTGCGGAATACCCAATTAGTTAAAGCTTGCATGTGTTTCCCCCCTAATACTGTTTGGTTTTAAACCTTCTTTTTAAAGATACTGTAATACGAACGGCATCACAGCCACCTCGAGGCTAATATTCGCCTAGGTCTTGAGGCGGATTTCCTCTTGTCACAAAATTCATTTTACGGTAGAGCAGTCCCTGTTATTCTTAAAAACTTGTAAATTTTATGTAAGGAACTGCTCTGTGTAAAAATATTCCTGCCACAATATAGTATTATAGTATGAATGGTAAGAAGTGGGAATAGGGTATTTCATGTAAGCAAAAGTTTTACAAACCGATTGTTTATTGGAAGAGTTTTTGGAATAATTGGAATTTGATGGTTCGAAGTAAGATGAGAAGAGGGACCGTTTGAAAAAGCGAGACGTACATAATAGAGTAAGTTCGTCCTGGAGGTGATTATATGGTTTTTTATGATAAAACGGTCCATATCCTGAATGGAACAGAAATGTACAAACACTTCAATACGACAAAGTTTCTTGAAACAGAAAGCATGATTCCTTTCAACGAAGCTATGTGTTATGGAGAGACATGCAAAGCCATATTTTCAGATGAGTTCAATGAAATGCGTTCGAAGGTTCATCATGTAACACGGGATCAATATGCTGACATTACACTCAACCCGTTGCAGCCGCTTTTTAATGAAAATGTGGACCATATTGCCTTATGGTTTGATGAAGATATGTTCTGTCAAATGAATGTGCTGACGATACTCGCCTGGTTGGACCAGAGAGAGTATAAAGGGGCGATTGATCTGCATCTTGTGGATCATCAGTATAAGCCAGTGAGCGAATACTCTCTCCAAGCGAAAGGGTATGCAACTCTTTACGAACAAGTAATGATCCACCATAAAATGCCTGAGGCCGTTGAGCTAAAACCTATATATAAAGGCATCGAACTCTATTTAAATTACCTTCAGAAAGATAGTGAGCTTATGTTGTATATTCAAAAGCATCGGGAAGTTCCGGAGGAGAAGCTCGTGTCGCTTATGATTGAGAATTTTAAAGAGTATGGGTTGGGGGATACGCAGTACTTTAAATTGATTGAGGATTGTCGTCAGAATCGATGACATTCTAACTAAAAAATCTTTGAGTATAAATGTGTCCATTTCTTTCTAGTCGTTTAAAACTTTAACGAGGTGATGTAATGGGTGTTTATTATTTTGCAATTCTGTTTATAGGTGTTTTTCTCATTTTTCGTGCAGGTTTGCAGGCGTTTAAGCAGGGAACAATTTTAAAACCAAAGGTGTTTTTCTATGGTGGAATGGGTGCTGCATTGATTGGACTATCGATTTTTATGTTTACACCGGGGAGTGCGGATATAGTTGCTGAACTTTTAGGGTTGGCTAATAAACCAGATTAGAAATACCATTTCTATTCAATTATACTTAAGAAAACAGTTGTAAAAGGAGTAGATTTACAATGAACAAGGTCACACCATTTTTAATGTTTCAAGATGGAAATGCCGAGGAAGCAATGAACTTTTACACCTCTCTGATTGAAGATTCAGCCATTACCAATATTGCTCGATATGGTGCAAATGAAAGTGGAGATGAAGGTACGGTCATGCAGGCGACTTTCACGTTAAAGGGACAGGAATTTATGTGCATTGACAGTAATGTGAAGCATCAGTTTGACTTCACGCCTTCTTTCTCCATCTTCCTTACATGCGATACGGAAGAAGAACTTGAGACAATCTATGTGAAGCTGAGTGAGGGCGGTCAAGCGCTTATGCCATTGGGAGATTACGGATTCAGCAAGAAATTTGGCTGGCTGAATGACCGGTTTGGGGTATCCTGGCAGCTGAATCTGCCTAAATGACAGAGAGTGGGGAGGACAACCCCTACTCCCCCCTTTTAGCACATTAACTGGAATTCTCACTGTCTGTTCCCTCTATTTTTCTGGGTGATAGATCAAATATAGTAGGTCCCCTTTAGAATCAAAGGGTAGAATGGGGGATCTTCTTCAGTTGTCTTCCTATTGATTGATTTCACTGTTTTTAGGAACAGGATTGTTGTTTGCTTTTCTCATTATAGCAATAAATCCACGGGATATAAGAAAAGTAGTCGTCAACGTAATTAAACTTGTGTAGATATTCCAACCTTTTTTGAATTTAATTAAACTTGTCCTTGTTTCAAAAAAATATTCTGCTATCACCATGGGGACACTGAAGTAAAGTGACTTTAGTATGGTTCCTAAAATAGTTGAACTTTTAGTCACTTGATTATAGTAGACACATGCTATGGGATAAAGTAAATAATCAAAAATAAAGCTAATATCAAACGATTTAAATAATTTAACTGGATATGTAATATAGCCTTTGCGAACAATGAATTTATCCAAAATGGATGAGAAAAGGCCTTTAAATAAAAAAATCATCATCCAATCCTTTACAGGAGACTTTATCATTAATTTACCAAAAGAGATTAGTCCAAAAATCAACAAGAATCTAAGTATATTTCTTTCGAATTTTTGATTCATTTTTTTATCTCCACTTCTCTTGACTATAATAGTTATTCTGCGTTTTAAAGAGTGTCTTTATACAAATAGGTTCATGCGCATCTTGAAGAAAAAATGCACAAAAAATTATGCATATAAAAACATGAAAGTGAGTGAATAATTTATGAATAATCTCTCTCAAATGAGAATTCAAAGGACAGCTTCTGAGATTTTCGACGCATTTATTGATCCTGGAAAAATAGGGAACTTCTGGTTCTCCTCAAGCTCTGAAAGGTGGGAGGAAGGAAAGACTGTGACGTTGAGATATGAAGAGTATGGCGCCCAAGGGGATATACATATAGTTGAAATTGAAGAACACAAGAAGATTGTCTTCGAGTGGGCAGGAAACCATATAGTAACCATTTCCTTTACTCAAGAAGAAAAAGGGAGCACAATCGTTGGGGTTGAAGAAGAAGGCTTCGATGAGAACAATGAAGATTTTATCAGCCAATTAGTCGACAACAAAGAAGGCTGGGTATATATGCTAACATGCTTGAAAGGGTACATGGAGTATGATGTTGATCTTAGAGCATCGCTTGTTAAGTAAGGTGTAAAGTATCTGGATAATTACCAATTGTAAGTGACGATATGAATTTGGTTAAAGTAAATGAATTAAAAAAAGCTCAGAGCAAATACCTCTGAGCTTTTATCATATGTATTCGTTTCATATGCTGTATTCATACATCAAACTTCTCTTCCTACTTCTATTATACCACGATAAAAAAATTCATTACAGACTGTTTCTTCCTGTGCACTACTGCTAAAATCAAAGAACATTGATGGATAAGGGGTGTTGCAATATGGATTCATTGGTTCTCAGCTTTCAGGAAATGGAACAATCGGAGCTTTCGCTTGTAGGTGGAAAAGGATTGAATCTAGGGCTGTTATCAAAGATTCAAGGAATACAGGTACCGGACGGATTCAGTGTGACGACGGTTGGATTTCAACGAGCGGTTGAACAGAATGAGACGTATCACGCATTGCTTGCCAGTTTATCCAAACTCAAACCCGAGGACCGGAATCAAATTGGGGAAGTCAGCAAGAAGATACGGGATGTCCTCCTGAATGTAACGATTCCTTCCAATGTAGTGGAGGCTGTTATGCACTATCACTCTCAGTTTGGAGAGGAACATGCCTATGCCGTGCGTTCAAGCGCAACGGCGGAAGATTTGCCACATGCCTCTTTTGCCGGTCAGCAGGATTCATACCTCCATGTGATCGGCAAGGATTCCATTTTGGAGCATATTCGCAAGTGCTGGGCATCACTTTTCACGGATCGCGCCGTCATTTACCGCATGCAGAATGGGTTTGATCACGATCAGATTCACATTTCCGTTATCATTCAGAGGATGGTATCCCCGCAGGTTTCAGGGATTCTTTTTACGGCTGACCCGATGAGTTCCAATCGGAAAGTGGTATCTATCGACGCAGGTTTTGGTCTTGGAGAAGCATTGGTGTCCGGTTTGGTTTCACCAGATTCCTATAAAGTTCAGGACGGCTTGATCATAGACAAGAAGATTGGAACGAAGAAATCGGCTATCTATGGGGTGAACGGTGGCGGGACGGAGACGCAGCCTATACCTCCGGATCAGCAAAAGGCAGCGGCCCTTACGGATGAACAGGTTATACAGCTTTCCCGAATTGGCAGGAAGATTGAAGCCCATTTTAACTGTCCACAAGATATTGAATGGTGCTTAGAGGGTGACACCTTCTACATTGTACAAAGCCGGCCGATTACGACGCTATACCCGATTCCCGAAGCGGTTGATGGGGAGAATCGAGTGTATTTATCCGTCGGTCATCAGCAAATGATGACAGATGCCATGAAGCCACTCGGGTTGTCTTTTTTCCTGTTAACCACGCCGGCACCGATGAAAGTCGCCGGTGGAAGATTGTTTGTGGATTGCACCCCTCGGTTGGCAACCCCTGCAAGCAGACAGTTGTTCATCGATTTAATGGGGAAATCTGAACCACTAATAAAAGATGCTCTCACAACGATTGTGGAGAGGAAAGGTTTCATCAAAACGGTGGAGGATGAAGCTATGCCTGCTCCAAGGGAAGGTGGAGTCGAGCCAATCGACCCCGATCCTGCCATCGTTGCGGAACTAATTAAGAATAGTGAAGCATCGATCGAACAGTTGAAACAAACCATTCATTGGAAAACGGGATCCGAGTTGATGGATTTCATATTAGAAGATATGAAGGAATTAAAGAGGATTCTATTTGATCCGCAAAGTTCCCGGGTGATCATGGCTGCAATGGATGCTTTATTCTGGATCAATGACCATATGTACGAGTGGTTGGGAGAAAAAAATGTGGCAGATACACTGTCTCAATCGGTCCCGAATAACATCACTTCTGAAATGGGCTTGGCATTGATGGACGTAGCCGATGTCATACGACCACACCAGGCAGTAATCGATTATTTGCGCCAGGTAAAAGAGGGTGATTTCCTGGATGAACTGGTGAAAGTCGAGGGTGGACAGGAAGTCAGGGAAGCCATCGAAGACTTTCTCTTGAAATATGGGATGAGAGGCAGCGGAGAAATCGATATTTCGAGAGTACGTTGGAGTGAAAAGCCAACAACCATTGTCCCGATGATTCTCAGGAATATCCAACAGTTCGAGCCGCAGGAAAGCAAACGTAAATTTGAGCAAGGGCGGCTGGAAGCGATAGATAAAGAACGAGAATTACTGGAGCGATTAAGCTCATTACCAGATGGCGAACAAAAGGTAAGTGAGACGAAAAGAAAGATCGACATCATCCAGCATTTCACCGGTTACCGGGAATATCCGAAATACGGCATGATTCATCGCTACTTCGTTTACAAGCAGGCTTTATTAAAAGAAGCTGAGCGGCTAGTTGAACAGAATATTCTTCAAGAAAAAGAGGACATTTTCTATCTTACATTCAATGAATTGCAGAACTTGGTGGGAACCCATGAACCGGAAGATGCTCTCATTTGTAAGCGAAAAGAAGAGTACGATTTTTATGAAAAACTGACGCCTCCACGCGTGATCACGTCAGACGGGGAAATCATCACCGGTGAATACAAGCGTGAGAATCTTCCCGAAGGTGCCATTCCCGGCCTGGCCGTTTCATCAGGAGTGATAGAAGGACGGGCACGTGTGATTGTCAACATGGAGAACGCGGATCTCGAAGAGGGAGATATACTCGTCACCCCGTATACCGATCCGAGCTGGACACCATTATTTGTATCCATCAAAGGATTAGTCACAGAAGTGGGCGGATTGATGACCCATGGAGCGGTCATTGCAAGGGAGTATGGACTTCCGGCTGTCGTCGGCGTTGAACGTGCGACCGAGCGGATACAAGATGGACAGAGGATCCGGGTGCATGGGACAGAAGGGTATGTTGTGCTGTTATAAGAGAAAATAGAGAGGGACGGACCTTGCTATGCAAGGTCCGTCCCTCTCTATTATAGTGGTGGAAGATCAAATTTTCCTTCTTCGAATAGTTGTTTGAGCATGTGTTTCGTATAGCCGGCCGCTTGGGAGAACTGGATTTTGGCCGGCATTGGTGCTTCGTCGGCGTCGACTACGACGTCGATGATGCATGGTTTCTTTTGTTGGATCGCCTTTTGGAGTGAAGGCAGGATGTCCTCCGGGCGTTCGACGCGGTATCCGACTCCCCCGCAGGCTTCGGCGTATTTCGCGAAGTCGGGGTTCTGAAGGTTGGTGCCGAATTCAATATTCCCCATCACTTCCTGCTCGAATTTGATCATGGCGATTTTATGATTATTCAGGATCACGACGATGATGGGTAAGTCATATTTGACTGCCGTGACGAAGTCTGCCATTGTCATGGCGAAACCTCCGTCGCCACAAATCGCGAATACTTGTCGATCCGGATAGGCGATTTGACCGGCAATGGCACCAGGAAGACCACAGCCGAGGGTCGCAAGCCAGCTCGAAATGATGAAGGACTGATTGGTGATCGGGAAATGCCGCGCCATCCACACCGTTACGTTTCCGACGTCAACGGACAGGATCGCGTCGTCTGATGCGACTTCCTTAAGAGCATGAATTAGTCGCTGCGGTTTGAGAGGGACCGATCCATCCTCTTCTTGTGATTCTAAGTTATCCCACCATTTAACCGTACGCTCCTGATTTTTCTCCAGGAATGTTCGATCTTCTTGCCTTGAAACATGTTCAGTCAACCACTTAAGGGAAGTCCCGGCGTCCCCGGCAAGACCGACATCTACCGGATAGCGCTTCCCAATCTGGGAAGGATCAATGTCAATATGGATCGTCTTGGCACTGTCAGGCAGGAATCCGGTGAATGGGAATGAGGTCCCGATCATCAGGAGCATATCGGCTTCCTGCATCGCTTCATACGAAGGCTTTGTCCCGATCAGGCCGAGACCTCCCAAACAATACGGATGCTTATCAGGGATGACCCCTTTGCCTGGCAGGGTCAACACGATGGGTGCCCCCACTTTTTCAGCAAAAGATAATAGTGTTTCCCGGTGACCGTGAACGCCTTTTCCGGCAAGGATGATCGGTCGTTCCGCACCGTCGATGAGTTCTTTTGCCCGTTGCAAATCCTCAGGAAGAGGCGCGATGTCCTGCTTTACTGAAAAATGGGACGTCACACGTGCTTCTTTTCCGACTTCAAAACGGGGGATGTCATCCGGGATGGTCAGTACGGAAACCCCTTTTTTCGCATAGGCAGTCCGGATCGCCTGATTGACGACGGCAGGGAGCTGATCGGCGGACATGATGCGCTGATTATAAACGGCCACATCGTCAAACATCCGCTCAAGGTTCACTTCTTGAAAAGAGTCCGTCCCTAAAAGGTCCGTCTCCACTTGGCCAGTAATTGCCAACACCGGAGCTTTATCCAGCTTGGCATCATACAATCCATTTAGAAGGTGGATCGCCCCTGGACCGGCAATCGCCGTACATACGCCAAGTTTCCCCGTTAATTTTGCATAGGCGGCAGCGGCAAGTGCCCCTGCTTCCTCATGCCTGACTTGAATGAATTTGATTTTGTCCTGTTTTTTCCTCAGTGGTTCTATAATGGAATTGATGGAGTCCCCGGGCATCCCGTAAATATGGTCGACTCCCCATTCAATTAAGAGATCAATTAATTTTTCTCCAGCGTTTTGTTTGAACATTACATCGTCTCCTCTCGAAATTGGTTATTCCTATTTTGGTACAATACTTCCTAAATTACTCAATATTTCTATTCCGAGATGCACATACTGAAAAAAAGATCAGGAGTGATGAAAATGAAGAAGCTTGTGTTCCTTCGACACGGCGAGAGCCTCTATAATCTTGAAAACAGGTTCACCGGTTGGACAGATGTCGATTTAACCGATGACGGCTATACGGAAGCAAGAAAAGCAGGGGCGGTCCTGAAGAAACACGGGTTCATTTTCGATGTTGCCCATACATCAGTTTTGAAAAGGGCGATCCGGACGCTATGGATCGCTCTGCACGAAATGGACATGGTCTGGATTCCTGTGTATAAATCATGGAGATTAAATGAGCGGCACTACGGGGGTCTGCAGGGACTGGATAAAGATGAAGTGACGGAGCAATTCGGGGAAGAACAGGTTCATGAATGGAGGAGGTCTGCCGATATCCGGCCACCGGCCATTTCAGAAGAGGGCCATCGCGGCAACCTCTCCGATCCGAAATACGCTACCGTTGGCAAGGAGAATATGCCATTATCAGAAAGTCTCCTAGATACCGAAAAAAGGGCTCTGGTCTATTGGCATGAAGAGATTGTCCCGAGCATCCGGAGCAATAAGCGTGTCATCATCTCAGCACACGGAAACACACTCCGGGCCCTCGTGAAATTCCTTGACCATATCCCGGATGACGGGGTTGTCAGTCTCAATATACCGAATGGCATCCCACTCGTATATGAATTGGACGACGACTTGAAACCCATCAGGCATTATTATTTAGACGACGAGGGTGAAGTTCCGCATGATCGGATTCCGCGGCATATGGATTTGGAGGATAGGGAGAATTGGGATTGGATGGGGTGAGGGCAAGGGAAAAGGACCACAATGCATGGTCCTTTTTTTGCTGTTACCTATCCCTTTCCAACCTGTCCAGCCAATTCTGCACCAGAGAATCGAATACAACCTCCTGCTCAATCTGCACATTATGACCACCCATATCAAGCACTGCGAAGGTTGCCCTTGGATAGTTTTCGATTAGTCTCCAGGCATCCTGATATCCGACTACATGATCTTGCCGTCCTGTTACTATCAATGTTGGACAGTCAAGCGTATGTGTAAGCTCGAAGGTGAAGCCGTAGCCACCCTCCCTGATACTGTTTACAAATTCTTCATTTGTTTGTGTGGAAGGAAGCAGGATATCATCACGGAACCTATCCCATTCCCTCTGACCCTGCACAACTCCCATTGCGGAAAAAGCTTCTGCTTCCAGTGCAGAGAGATTCGATAGTATATCCGGATCCTTTTTCAATACGACCTGCTGCGGCAGTTCTCTTTTATCCGTATAGGGTATGACCATGGGTGCCAGAAGCATTAAGCCCCGAACTCGATCTTGTAGTGTCTCTACGATTCCTCTCGCCATATAGCCCCCATACGAATAACCACACACAATGAAAGCCTGATTGGGAATTAACTCGTCCAGTAGTGCCAGGACAGCTTCCAACATATCGTCTGAGTTCTTGATGGAAGGTTGTGCTTCCGATTTCCCCATTCCCGGCAGATCTATGTAAATCCTTTTCCATCCAGTACGGTTCTCGAAGTTCGGTTCCATTGCATGCATCATTGCCTGATGATCCAGCGTCCACCCATGCACCATTACGATGGGAAAGCCTTCTCCGATGATTTTATGGTAAATAGCCACGTAATTCCCCTCCTTTTAATCTATTAAAAGTATATGTTATTTTCTGGATTAATCAAAGGATACTTCCAATCAGCCTGTATTGAATACCGGAGAAAGCTGGGCGATCGCTCTTGTGGTGGAGGGGGCATTTTGGGTATATGGATGTAAAGTTGGTGATGTGGTTGTGATAGAGATTGCGAATAGATAGTGATGGAAGAGATATGCCTGTTCTAATCCTAATCCCTCATTTTAGACCTCAATATTTTTGTTTTTAGCTGTAGTGGGCTCTAAGACCTCCATCCTGCCCGATTATGTGATGATTCCTCTGTTAGGAAGCACTTTCCTGGAAGGATCATGCGACATTAGGGATGAATCATGCCAAATGGAAGATTATCGAGCGGGATGAGTTTTTTTCATGCGGGTATAGGATTTATCATGCGAGAATCCGGATAATCATGCCAGGATGTCGAATTTCCTTTATATGAACTTTCAGGAAGTAAAGCACATCCCCGGCATAATATCACTATCCTTTGACTTCATCAACCTGGATAAAATACGACCTCCTCAATATCACGAACCCACTCCTTAGCCTCAGTCCCATCCGTATTTCCAATCCATAGATCCCTTTTCGTATCAGTAAGGGATTTTCCCCTTAACCAAGCGAGTTTTCCAATGGAAGGGATATACTGAGGAGCATAGTCCCCATACCCTTTAGGAGGGCTCGTTATCTTCATTTGTTTATTCCCATCGATACTCAAGGTGTAAAGGACGGGCAACGGGTGCTTGCTAAAGTCGTTCGTCCACTCCTGTTCCTTGATCCTCGACACGACCAGTGATTTGTCAGTCATCCAATCAAAGTCAAGATCAGCGTAATCGGCAGGCGTGTAAGTTCCGGATGCAGGAATTTCTTTTACCTTCAAGTCCTTGTTTTTGAAGCCGAACACGATTCTTCCGCCGCCTGCGATATAGGCTAATGTATCTGTTGAAGGTGACCACTTGGGCTGTCCTACCTGCAAAATCATTTCGTCCAATACTTCGAAATTTACCCCTTCCTTATCAATCACACACACCATATCGCTGTCCATGGACCAGGAAGCGGTGGGAGACACGACAAACGAAATCCATTTGCCGCTCGGGGAATAGGTCAGCTGTTCTGCATTGACGGCAATCAGTTTGTTTTGTTCATTTGTCCCGATTTCTTTAGGTAGTGTGAAAAACGGCTCCACGCCTCCGAACAAAACAATATCCTCATAATTTTCGCCGACTTTTTTAATAAACAAAGTGGCACTTGACCATCCATCCGGGTTAAGGGTTCCTGATGAAGATAGAAGAAATCCACTGCCATCCGGTAGCCACGTGAAGTCACTGACCCCGGTGGCGATGTTGTAGAATCGGTTGAGGTCTGAAATATCTAAAATACCTCTGTCATTATAGGCCATATGGTTTTTATGGGGAGCCCATTCTGGTGAGGTACCGTTATAAGAAATTCGCTTCTTTTTACCGGTATGGAGATTGTAAGTCCATAGTTCTGACTGCCTTTCCGTTGCTGTCTCTACTTGATAGGCAAGGAGAGTGCCGTCCGTCGACCATTTGGGCTTAGAGCGTACATTCCCGGTATTCGTTAGTTGTTTTTCCTTTGCATCCACCAAGGTCCACACATTTCCTTCCCTGATAAAAGCGGCTTTCACTTGATCTACTGGGGCTGCGGATGTGGCTAATGGAAAAAGAAGAGAAAGGATGACGGTTAAGAGGATTGCTTTTTTCATTTGGTGAGTCTCCTTTTGGATTTATGGTCTTACTATTTTCTTGAATTGGTTTAATTATGTAGGGGGCCAATCAATGACTTCAATGCTAATATGAAAGTAAACGTATAAATGGATTTTTTTGCAATTTTTTGCGACCATTCAATTTGGGCGTCGTCTAAAGGTTGAAAGGGAGTACATGATGATAGGGGATTAAAAGTTGTTTATGGAGCAAAATGAAATGAGCAGAGAAGAGACGGTTGAATGGTTAATGGATGAGTATGGAAAGAAGGTTGTGCGACTTGCTTATACCTATTTAAAACAAGAGCAACTTGCCGAGGATGTGGCACAGGAAGTGTTTATCAGGTGTTATCAAAAGTTTGATACGTTTCGTCAAGAATCATCCTATCACACATGGATTTACTCCATAACAGTAAATCTGTGTAAGGATCGGTTGAAAAGCTGGAGTTTTAGAAATCTTGTGTTTAGTGACTTCTTTTCTTCAAGGGGGATTAGTGATCACACACCGGAGAGCAATTTACTTCACCTCGAAGCAAAAACAGAGCTATCCCAAAGTGTATTGGGTCTTCCCATCAAATATCGTGAAATCATGATTCTGTTTTACTATGAAGAATTAACGTATAAGGAGATTGAAGATTTGTTGGGGGTCAGCAGCCAAACAATCAAATCCAGATTACATAGGGGAAGAAACATGTTACGGAAGAAGCTTAAAGGAGGGGAGGGAAATGAGTAATATGTTGGATCAATTGAAAGAAGAATTGGACGAACATGTACTAAAAGATTTAGATTTCAGGGAGAGAAACAAAGCGGTGGTAAGGAAGCATTTTAAGAGTAATCGTGAGCCGAGTAGAGAAAAGAAGCACTTTGGTATAGGGTTGGTTTTAAGCTTCTGTTTTACAGTCTTGTTTTTAGGAGTCGCCGGCTATTTTATTATGGATCATTTGGGTTTATCAAAAGACGAAGGTCTTTCTCAAAAGAATGATAAATCGAATGAGATTCAAGAACATAAAGAGCATACTCACCCACAGCCAAAAGAGAACGATGATGTTATGACAAAAGAGGAAGTTCTCCATAAGTTATTTAATTCAGTCGATTATTTTGAGACAGCGGCTGGCGAATTCGAAGTATACGATTCGTATTACGATGGTTCTTCAAGCAAATCAACGGTTAAGTATAAGGTGAGTAATAAGGGTGTGATTGGTGGATACGAAAAGGTAATCGATTATCCGAATCCGAAGAATCCCCAATCGAAAGAGAAGATAAGTAAAACATATTATAACAAACACCATGTTTGGCACCTTGATTTAGACTCAATGGAATATGTGAAATTCGGAATAATGCCGGAAAAGAAAATACCAATCGTAAAGGCAGATGACATCTTCAAAATGGATCCAGACGATATTATTGAATCCGATACCATGAACATTTTTAGGGAAACCCCTCCAAACATGTTAGCGGGAATTTCACTTTATGCTTATTCATTCACCGCCAAATACTTAAGACCTGAAAATGAATGGTCAATAGATAAGCAAAATGAGAAACTATTGGGACATAATACGCTGGTCATCGCAGGTACGCTGGACGATAGCCTAGTCGATACCATGCACCCGGATGAAAAGGAATTTAGGATATGGGTGGATAAAGACACTGGAATCATCGTAAAAAAAGAGATATATAGTAATGCAGGGGAACTAGTCAGTTATTTACATCCAAAAAGCTTGGAGATTAATACAACATTTCACGAAAGTGAGTTTGAACCTGAACTTGACGGGTTTCACTCTTTTAGGGATGAGAGGGATAGAGAACTCCAAGTCATTGAACATGCTGATACCAAACGAAGTGAAGTAGAAGAAGTAATGGCCATTCAAAGGGAGACCATGCCGTTGTTTTATGAGTTTAAAGACCCGAAACTCTCCCCTTTTTCTGCAAGTATTGAAAAATACCGCAAGGATCTTCATGCTTATGTCGTCTACAGTTATGACAAGCCTGTAAATGAAGTTGGATCCGGATCTCGTTTGCTTTACACAAGAATTTATCCTAAGGACACATACCTCAGAAAAACAGGCGATTTTGTTAGGCCACTAGGCGAAGAAATCGATTCAATGAAAATGAACGGAATTCAATGGCATATGTTCAAAGTGGAAGGCACAGATGAGGTTCACGTAAAAGGAGAGAGCGGTGACTATTTGATTGAAATTGTCACGCAGAAAGTACCCAGCAGTGAATTGAAAAGATTGTTGGGTTCATTTAAGAAAGTAGAATAAATTTACTGGCGTATATCATGAGTTAAGGTATGCGTCTTTTCTATATGTTTCAATTTATCATGACCTTAGCGATAGCATTGGATTCTCAAGAAGGTTGTCACTCAGAAGTTAATTGGATTAAATGATGAGAGTTTGAATAGAAATTCTGGGGCTTTGTGGAAGGGGTTTCTATTTTGTGTTTTTTAAAAGGAATTATCCAATCTTTGATGAAATACTAAGTATATAGATTAATTTGTAGGAGGCAGATGAAAATGAATCGTACCGATCTACTCTTAAGAATGCTCGACACTACATACGACCAGGAAAGCTGGTATGCCCCGTTAAAACCAGCAATTGAAGGGCTCTCTGCAGAACAAGCTTGTTGGAAACCAGATGGAGAAGCGACGAAAACTATTTGGGGAAATGTGAACCATCTTACTTATTATAAAGAAAGACTGACGGCACAATTAGAAGGCCGTGAATGGAATCAACCTCTCGATGGCAATGACACTTTTTATCTTACGGAACAAATAAATGATGATAAGGAATGGGGAGCAGTCGTAGAGCGTGTTGAGACGGCTCATCGAGGCTTAAGAGAGGCGCTTAGTAAAACAACCGAGGCAAAGATTGAAGAGGATTCCCTTGAGGAAAAGCTTCTGGACATCATGCTTCACGATGCTTATCACACGGGGCAAATCATGCAATTGAGGAAGATGCAGGGCTCGTGGCCGTCGCAGCGGTGAATGAGATAAAGAATAGAAGCTGGAGATTGCAGGCTGATCTCCAGCTTTTTTTGTCTGTATTTATCGTTCCTTCGACGGTTCACTGAAATAATCTTCCTACTCTAAATAAGTCACCAACTCATCCAACGTCCCCAACGAATTCAATCCTCTATTCATCTGCTCTCTCATATCCACGATCCGACCTTGAAAGGAGGCGGCTTCATCCTGTTTTCGAGTATATGGACGATGGGGAAGTATCCGGTTGATTTGTATCCTCCGATGATAAAGTGGCTTCTTTATACCCTGGTTCCTGTTGGGATTGTGGCTGCGGTTCCGACGTATGCCCTTTTTCATGGAATATCATTGATTCAGTTGATGGGATTGTTGTTGTTGACTATTATCATCTCGGTTTTTACGAAGTTTTTGTGGATGAAGGGGTTGGGGAGGTATTCGAGTGCTACGTCTTGAAGTTAACTATTGTTAGGAATTAGAAATTAATGGATAATAGTTTCAGAGTATATTGAGCACAAGTTCAAGGAGTGGATTGATATTATTATTCAACCAATAACATTTCATATTCGAAATCTAACCTATACCATAAGATCAGCAAAAGTAGAAGATGCTCAGAAACTGTCAGAAGTCCGGCTGCAGGTAGATGGAGAGACGGAAAACATGGATAGGGAACGAGGAGAGGCGTACATAGATGAAGATGGCTTCATTCAAATCATCCAAGAAGATTCAGAGAGTCCGAGAAATCTCTTCCTCGTTTGTGAAGTCGGGGACAGGATTGCCGGTTTCTCCAGATGTGAGGGGACATCATTAAAACGTGTCGCTCATAAGGTGGAGTTCGGGGTATGCGTACTGCAGGAATTCTGGGGATACGGCATCGGGAAGAATCTATTAAAAGAGAGCATAAGCTGGGCAGATGAGAACGACATTAAGAAGATCACTTTGAATGTACTTGAAACCAATGAAAAAGCCATCACTCTTTATAAAAATAATGGTTTTGAAGTGGAAGGAGTATTAAAGAGTGATAAATTATTATCGGATGGACGTTACTACGATACTGTGGTGATGGGACGATTTCATCTGTAAGGGGTGGTTACTATGAATATGACAGATAAGCCAATGAAAAGGTATAGCCTTCTTTTATTTGACCTGGATGACACGTTGCTTGAAAATTCGTCCTGGTTTGACGATGGACTGGTTCAGGCTCTTGCGGAACATCCATTGACAAAGGGAATGGATGAACAACAATTTTTGAAGAAAATAAAACAACCTCCTAGATTACTAATCGATAAACTTGTAAGTGGTGAACTAACCACATTTGAATTTAAAAGAGAAAGATGGAAGAGTGCCCTTGATTCCTTTGAAGTGAAAGCAGAGGTTGAGGAAATTGATCAGCTTGAATCACTCTTTATTAACGCAAGTATGACCTTTATAACGGTTGACGAATACGTATTAAATTTAATAGATGAACTGACTAAGCATTATGAAGTTGGAATTGTTACGAACGGACTTTATGACCCTCAACAAAAGATAATCAATATGGGTTTAGGGGATGTATTCGGCCAAGATAAGATCATTCATGCAGAACCATTAGGTATTAGAAAGCCTGATTCCAGAATCTATACTACTGCTCTAGAAGCATTTAAGAAGAAACCTGAAGAGACGATATTCATAGGTGACTCGTGGACGCATGATGTAGTTGGTCCCATGGAAGCAGGAATGGAAGCGATATGGGTCAATTTCAGAGGGGAAGAAAAGCCAACGGATCATACTCCTTATGCAATTGTTTCTTCTATTGTGGAAATAAGAGATATTTTGTTGAGTAGCAGTTTGAGCAGTTCAAAAGGGGAAGAAGAAAGTTATGAATAAAACATTAAAAGAACAACTCCCGCACCTAGAAGAAAATCTATTAAAACCAGAAACTCGCTCATCCAAAACAGAGCTCACCCGGATTCTCGGAGAGGGATTTTTTGAAATTGGGAGTTCGGGTAAGATACTTTATCAAGATGAGGAGATTAGCGAAGAAGGTATTGGTGTAGTGAAGATGACAATGGATCACTTTGAAGTCCATCCATTATCTGATGAAATCGTATTGACTACATATAGAATTTTCAATGAGGAAACGCAACAACATTCGTTAAGAAGTTCGATTTGGAAATGGGCAGATGAAAGATGGCAAATGGTTTTTCATCAAGGTACCAGGGTTAGTTAGGATACTAAATTTTTCGTAGGGGTGAAGATATGCAAAGTGCAAAGCCTAGATTGGTTTTAAAGGTGGATGATCTGGAACGATCTCTTTCATTCTATCGTCATTTGTTTGGGTGGAGTGAGGAATGGAGAAAAGATACGATTGCACAATGGAGGCTTCCTAGTGGTGGGTCTGTTTTATTCACGGAAGAAAACCAAGAGGAATTCAAGAAATATACTGATGTCGCTTTTGTCAACCCTGATCCGGGCCTACGTTATCGATTCGATTGATCCCACTTTTATAAAGTGATAGTATCTCTTCGTCTGACATATACAACTCTTCCCAATGTGAAACGATATAGCCATCCGGATCCTTTACCATGATTAATTGACCAAACCCAGGATCTACATCCAGTTCAAAATCAACTTGTTCTTCCTCAAACTTTCGCTTCAGGTCCTCAATCTTCTCTCCCATAATATAAAACCTTTAAGTTTGCGCTCGCTGAAGACGGAAGAAATTATAAGAATAATCCTTACGACCCCAATCTATGGGAAACGGGAACGAATTACAAAGGACGATCAATTGAAACCGAGGTATCCCTTTTTAAATTGATACGGGAACACGTACTCAATCTTTGTGAGAGCTTACCGGACTCCCTCGATAGAAAAATTCAAACAGAAGACCAGGGTGAGCTGACCGTTAGAAAAATGATCAAGATGGTAGCGGGACATGCAAAAGGGCATCTTGAACAGATTGAAGAAACAAGAGACATTCATCACGTGTGATGAGAGAAGCTTATCAATCTCTAATGATAAGCTTCTTTTTTATAACTATATATTGAGTTGTTGTCAGTAAACTGGAATAATTGGAATTGTCAGTAATAAATCTGTTGTATCAGATTGATAAGTCAGCTCTTAGTGGATCGAGGAGGAAGTAGATGAAGTACAAAATCGTTTTCTTTGACATTGATGGAACGATTACACATCACGAAAATGGAAGCATACCAGATAAGACGAAAGACGTCATACATACACTAAAGAACAAAGGGTTCAAATTGGTGGCTGCAACGGGCAGGCCATTATCCATGTGCGAGGAGATAAAGGATTTAGGAATCGATACTTTCATCACAGCCAATGGCGGCTATGTTAAACATAACGAAAAAGTGATTCATCAAGTTCCCATGGACAGGAATCTGGTAAAAGAGATTGTGGATTTCGCCCATGACAAGCATGGCCTTTCTTTCTACACAGAAAGCTTCAGTATGAATGGAGTAGAGGAAGAAGAAATAGCCTGGGCATTGAAGGAAACGTTGTCGCTGGATGAATATCCTGAGAGGGACGATTTTATTGGGGAACAGGATGTCTACTTGATGTGTTTATTTGCCAGAGATGAAGTGGTGAAATCATATCAACAGAGGTTTCCTCATCTTACCTTCAGAAGGTGGCACCCATACGTTCTCAATGTGTTACAAGAAGATGTGTCAAAGTCATTAGCCATACAGAAAGTGTTGAATTACTATGATTTGCGTCCATCGGAAGCCATTGCTTTCGGTGACGGAGATAATGATGTGGATATGTTGGAATTGGCTGGCCTTGGGATTGCGATGGGAAATGGCAGTGACAGGTTGAAAAAGGTTGCGGATTATGTGACGAAAACATCTGGGGAAGATGGTATTACGTTTGCGTTGGAGAAATTTGAGGTTATTTAGTGTGGAAAAAATCAAGGTAAGGGGATGAGCACACGATGAAGAAAATACTTTTCTTAATTGGAACTATGCTTCTATTAGCAGGCTGCAACACCAAAGATTTCTCCTTCTCCGGAGATTCCGATCACTGGCATGCCGAACTAAACGTCAACCAGTCCAGTGATTTTGAAAAGAAGGATTTTGTCCTGAAGTATAAAGGGAAGGACAGTGATTCTGTGGGAGACGTTGCCTATGACGTAGAAGAAGTTGGTGGATTTGGCAGAACGGGAGTGACCCTTGAAAAGAATGGAGTCATCCGGGACAGTAGTGAATCAAATCCCACGAATGCCAAAATGAGTGAAGATACTGAGGTTAAGGTAACGGTGAAGTGGGATGATCAAGAGGAAACATTTACTCTAGAAAAAAATTAAAAAAAGGGTGGACTATATGTCAGAGAAAACGTTTCAAATGGGGTTGTGGTTGACAGCCGTACTGGGCTCGCTTGCCCTGTTTGTAGCAACAAAATTCATCTGGAAAGAAGCGAATGATGTACTTTTACTGGTTTATTTAGTCGTTGGGTTTCTGATGAATTTGGTTGTTTCGAAAATCAGAAGTATGAAGACTGGAGAAGCAAGACATATAGGGTGAATGATCTTGAATCAGGTTGAATGATCGTTATGGTACATGTCACAAGGAGGAAAAATAATGAACTACGTCAAAGATCTACGAAAACTTGTTGGCACCAGACCCTTAATTCTCCCCGGGGCTGTCGTCATCATCTTAAACGACCAACATGAAGTCCTACTGCAGCACCGGACAGACGGTGGCTGGGGGCTTCCGGGAGGATTGATGGAACTGGGTGAAAGTTTAGAGGAGACGGCAAGGAGAGAAGTGAAGGAAGAAACCGGTCTAGAGGTTGGGGAGCTGAAACTTGTAAATATCTTCTCTGGTAAGGACTATTATTTCAAAGTATCGAATGGGGATGAACTGTATTCCGTTACGGCTGTCTACGTC
This sequence comes from Bacillus sp. es.034, assembly GCF_002563655.1. GTDB lineage: Bacteria > Bacillota > Bacilli > Bacillales > Bacillaceae_B > Rossellomorea. Next base: position 2,146,303 of record NZ_PDIY01000001.1, read on the forward strand.
ACCCGCGACGTAAAAGGAAAAATGGACATCGATGAAACCGAATCGGTTGAAGTCCAATTTTTCAAACTGAGTGAAATGCCGGGTGGATTAACGGATGAATATAAAAGCTATATTACTCCATACATAGATCAATTAAAGAAGGTGCAAGAATGAACGCTTCAGAAAGCATATTAAAAACATGGACAAAATTTAATGATTTTCCCATGGAAACGTTAACGAAAGTCTGGTTTTATCAGCAGGGGAGTGTAAAGAAGCAGCGGGATGTCTCTCTAATGCGTGAATATCGGGAACAATTCGGCATGTCGGGGAATTGTTTCGATCTCGCCCTCTGGTTACTGGATGAATTTAAAAGGGATGGTGTCGAGGCGTATCCCGTCGGTCATAACCTGAATTCGGAAGAGGCTCATGCGGCCGTCATTGCTTTGAATGAAAAAGGGGAACGATTTTTGTGTGACCTGGGTGATCAGTGGTTAAATCCTATTTTAATAGATACGAAGAGTCCCGATTATACCAACGAAAAGTTAAGTGGTTTCTTTCCTGCTGCAGGGGTGCAGGTTCAAGCTCATCCATCAGGAACTGAAATTCTGTACCATCGTCCTAATGGAAAAGTATCCAAACAAGTTTTCCAGACTGAACGAATTGAGATGGATACCTTCTTGAAGGCTGCAGAGCATTCTCAACATATGATAAAGAACCATCCATTATTGGAGTGCAGAATCCCGTACCAATCCGAAACGGCGCATTGGGAGTTTTATAATTGGGAGAGCTTTCTGAGTACGACAGAAGGATTAATAAAAGATTCGAAGCTTGAGACGGTGTCCGAATGGGCTGAAAGGATTCATGGGAAAACGGGCTACAACAAAGCAATTCTAACCGAGATAGTAGAGCATTATAAAAGCATACAAGTTTGAAAGGAATCATGACTATGAAAACAACCGCATACGTGACACTAAGGGAATTGACGCTGGACGATGCAGAAGACCGCTACCATTGGTGCCTGGACCAAGAAGTGACCAAACACTTAAACATGCCAGAAAAATATCCTCCCTTCAGCCTGGAAGAAACCCGTGCCTGGATCGACATGTGCATCAACAAAACCAATGGGTATGAACAAAAGGCGATCATGACGGATGAGGGCAAACATATCGGTTGGATTGATTTAAAAAACATAGACCGGTTAAATAAACATGCGGAACTCGGGATCGCCATTGGGGATAAAACATACTGGGGCAAAGGATACGGATTAGCTGCCATGCGTGAAATGCTTCTGTGGGGATTCAAGGAACTCGGGCTGAACAAGATTTGGCTCAGGGTAGAGATCGATAATGAGAAAGCCATTAAATCGTACAGAAATGGGATATGTGGAAGAAGGCATTTTAAGGCAGGATCGATTGAGAAACGGAGAGTTCGTCGACCGACTGCGGATGAGTATTCTCAGGGAGGAATTTGTCTATGAAACAGAAGTTAAATGAGTTTATTGAAATTGCCAGAAAGCTAAATGGGATGGGAGTTACACCTCTACTAATGGGCTCGGTGGGATTGGAAGTGGTCACCGGCAGGAGCTGGGATGCACAGGACCTGGACATTCATGTGCCTGGCGATAAGAGGGGATGGGAAGTGCCTGCAGAAACATCCATACATAACTGGAGTGATATTGTAGAGCTCATGAATACCATGGGCTATGCGCTGATCGATTTGCATGAACATGAATTTTCGAAAGATGGACTATCCGTGGAGTTCGGAATCATCGATACGCTGCCGGAATTTGCTGGAGTTCGTATGGAAGATTTAAAGATTCATCGAATGGGAGAAGTGACCTATTATTTGTTGAATCAGGAACAATATTTGCGTGTCTATGAAGCGTCATCTAAAGACAGCTATCGGGCAGATCAGAATAATCATAAGGATTTGGGGAAGATCGAGTTTTTGAAACATGTAAACTCTCATAGAGAAGCAAACTCATAAACCATATATGTTACAGTGAATATAAACCAAGTGGAGGTGTAATTATGTATTTCTTGATTTTTCTGGGAATCGTCATCTTATATTTTGCCATTCGCATTTTCATCGGTTCAAGGAAAATGAAGTTTTATGGAGACAGTATAAAAAAGAATTCGTCAGACCCAAGAGACGAAGCTTATCAAAAGGCGGCTCAACATACTCAACAAGCCACGAATGCCAATAATCAAACAGGTGGCGGTGGTGGGCCTTCAGCTTAATTTCTTGAACAGAAAGTGAGATGTTACCCATGAGAAGCCTGCCGCTCTCCCTCTTTCTCGTATTCGTTTTGATCGTTGGCTGTAGTCATATTGATATTGAGCACAATAAAGGCTTGGAGAAGTCCATATATTCGATGGTTAAAGATCGAAATAACAGGGAAATTGAGGTCAATTCAATAACGGATTTCAAATGGGACAAGGCTTACCTGTTTGAACCCTATTCACCTGAAGAACATATTGAAAAGCAGCTGGGGGTTGAATATGAAGACCCAAGCAATATCAGTAGTAGAGATGATATCTACTTACTTGTTTTTCTACATGAGGGTAAAGTGGTTCAATATGCAGAAATATATCGTCAAAAAGCTGATTTCACACTTGGGGATAAAGAGTATCTGTCTCCTTCTGAGGATGTATTGAATGTGGAAAGGCATTAAATTAGCAGGCTCTTATTAATTATATTTAATAAACGAATGGGACCTTCTTCGATTAGAAGTTCCCATGATTGTGTCCAAGAGTTTACTGATTCAATTTTTCCAACAATCCACCAACATCCATATTTCGAATGGAGACAATCTTCCCGTCTTCGTTTAGATTTATTCTGGCCGCGACGGTCGCCGTGCTCGGTTCACCATTCTTACTGTATTCCACATCCACCCTACAATCATAGGCAAGGTCTGAATCCTTTATAATTTCAATGTTTGTCGGCTTCATCAGATAGCCATATTCAAAAGCCATGCGCTGATAAAACAAGATATAATTCTTATTCATCATATCTTCCCAATCCATCACAAGAGGCTCATAGTTCTCATCTACATACTCATTTAATTCTGGTGGGAAGGCACCATCTTGTTTAAAAGCGGCTGAAAGTTCATCATCTGGTCCAGTGAATTCGTTATTCAAAAAGGTTTGGATGGTTTTCACATTCTCATCACTTTCCTTATGTGCACTGCATCCTGCGACTAAGGTCAAGAGTGACGTTAAGATTAATAATTTCATAACCAGGTTCTTCATCTGCTAAATCACCTCTTATTAGTGTATACGAATAGTAATGGGAAATGTTTCAATTTTAGATTGAGTCTTTTTCCGGGTTCTCGATAGAATCTAACAGTAAGAACAAGTTTGTTATCTAACGAAACCAATGCCGATAATAAACATAACTATTCTTGTTTTAGAACGACCCTCGCAAGCCGTCTCCAAAATTCATTAACCGAGCCATGGTTGAGATTCAGCATTGATGACCTGATCGAGTCTATGCCTGATGCTATGTTAAAAGAAGACAGCGGAATGAAATTCGGTGAAGACGGATCGGTCCGCCCAGGTACAGAATTTCAAGAACTGGAATCGGCATGGATGTACGGTATTGGAGAGATAGCACGAAGAGGAGCCAGGATCATCATCGACGATATTTTCCTGAATGGAGTGGAAGCCCGCAAACGATGGGAAGGTTGCTTGGAAGGATTGCAGGTGCTGTGGGTTGGCGTCTTCTGTGATCCGGTTGTCGCTGCTGCACGTGAGAAAGAAAGAGGAGACCGCATTGAAGGGATGGCAGTATCACAGGCTTTTATCGTGCACAAAGGTATGAATTATGATGTGACGGTGGATACATCCAAGTCATCGGCTGAGGAATGTATTCGATTGATTAAACAAAAAGTGTAAGTTTAATATCTTATTTTTTCTTGGAGGAAAATTCATGAATCATGTAACAAAAGGTATCGTATTTGTATTAGCAGGAATTTTATTCTTATTATTATCATTTATTCTCCCGCTCCCAACGCCGTGGTGGGCTGTCATCCTTAGTGCGAGTATTATTCTAAACTGCGCAGGGACTGCATTTCTTATAAGATTTATTCAGGAATCTGGTCAGAAGGAGAAGGAGTTGGAATAGAAAGTTCTATGAAAAACAGCAGAAGTTATCTGGCATTCTTTTTATTTTAGAATACAAAAAAATAGCTTACCAACAACACTGGTAAGCCGCTACAAATAAGGAATTTTTCGATTTACAATAAGGGGTCCTGCCTTAAACCACTATCTTCAAGATGAAGAATAATTTCAGTATACTATTTATTTCAGGTTAGTAAAGGTGATATGCCTAGATGAATATTTTTTTCTTAATGTGTTGATCAGAATTAGTTATTCTACGATTGGAAATATAAGTGATTCAGTGGAGGTAGGAAATGATTATAAGAAAACGAAACAAGGATGAAGAACTTCCCCTGGAGTTGCTTCTTCTGGCAGATCCTTCAGAGACCATTGTGAAGGAATATACCGCCAGAGGAGAATGCTTTGTAGCGGAGTTCGAAAAGAAAATCGTTGGCGTTTACGTCTTACTGCCAACAAGACCGGAAACCATCGAGCTAGTGAATGTGGCGGTTGCAGAAGAGCTACATGGGAGAGGGATTGGTAAACAGCTGGTGATGGATGCCGTAAAGGTGGCCAAGGAGAAAGGGTACAAGACCATTGAAGTTGGGACCGGGAATTCAGGCGTTGGCCAATTGGCCCTTTATCAAAAATGTGGATTCAGGATCGTTGGAGTGGATTTGGACTTCTTCGTCAGACATTATCCTAAGGAAATTTACGAAAATGGCATTCAGTGCAGGGATATGGTTCGGTTGTCACAGGATTTATAAGAAGAGACCCCTTCCGAGTTGGAAAGGGTCTCTTTCAATTTATTTAAGGGATCAATAATATCTTCCCTGTGCTTTTCCTGCTTTCTAAATACTCATGCGCTTTTGCACCCTCGCTTAAAGGAAAGACAGTTGGTTCAGAAACCTTCAATTTCCCTTCCTGGATCCAACCGAACAATTCGTGGGAACGGTTCACCCGTTCTTCGTGAGACGTTAATACATTCCATAAATCCCCGCCGGTCAGGGTTTTCGAGGTGTCCATCAGCATCCGTGGATCAACTGAAACAGGATCGCCTCCCGCCATTCCGAAGAATACGACCGTCCCTCCGATGCGGGTGGATTCAAAACTGTCCATTAACGTTGAACCAACTGATTCATATACGACGTCCACACCGTTGCCACCTGTCACTTCTTGGACTTGCTCCTTCCAGTCTTCACTGTATAAAAACATATGGTCCGCTCCAACCGCAAGCGCTGCCTGTCTTTTTTCTTCCGTTGAAGTTAACCCGATGACTGTGCCGCCTAATATCTTGATGATCTGGACAAGCAACTGCCCGACTCCGCCTGCAGCTGCATGGACTAAAACGGTGTCCCCACTCTTGATACTATAGCTGTCTTTCGTTAAGTAATGAGCTGTAAGTCCTTGTAACAAAAGGGATGCAGCCGTTTCATACGAGATGTCATCCGGCAATGGGATGGCTTTATCCTTTGGCACGGCCACCATTTCCGCATTCGCATAAGGTACATCGGCAAAAGCGATGCGGTCCCCAACAGCCAATCCCTGCACGTTGTTCCAAACCTTTTTGACGACGCCTGCTCCTTCATATCCACAAATGTACGGTGGCTCTCCTGCTAAGTGATAATTCCCTTTTCTTCTATATACATCGGCGAAATTAAGGCCGATTGCATTCATTTCCACTAACATTTCATCCGGGCCCAATTGGGGAGAATCAATCTCCTGATAGTGGAGGACATCCGGTCCGCCGAACTTTTCAAATACAAGTGCTTTCATTATGTACTCTCCTCTTTAACATCATTCTCTTTTAGTGTAACCAGTTGTTTGGTTTTTGACTAGGGAAGAGCTTATCTTTCAGACTCATGGGTACTTCCAAGTGCCTATGCCACTTCAAAGTGCGTTCTTCCCAAAAAGTTAGCTAGCCCTCATAATTCAATTTAGCTTTTCAAACAGTACCTGCCTATTTTCATCGAAGAGGTTTGAAAGGAATATAGGCACTTGGGAGTCCCTAGGTTACAAAAAAGTACCTACATGACTTTAAAGTGCGTACTTCTCATAAATGATTGTACCCATTATCATATGTGTACAGAGAAACGGAAGGCGCCTTCGTTTTCTCATTTCAATTAAAAAATTTTAGGAGGAAGTTACGTTATGAGTTCAACTTCAGCTACTATACATCAGTCAAAAACGAAAGGCGGCACGCCGGCGTTACTTGCTCTTGCCATCAGTGCCTTTGGAATCGGGACAACAGAGTTTGTTCCCGTTGGATTATTATCATCGATTGCCGATGATTTGTCGATATCGATCACACTCGCAGGATTATTGATTTCAGGTTATGCCATTGGAGTCGCCATCGGGGCACCGGTATTAACCGCACTAACAAGTAAGATGAGCAGAAAAACACTGCTTATGTCCTTGATGCTATTATTCATTTTAGGAAACTCGGTAGCAGCCATGTCCACAAGCTTTGGACTGTTGCTCGTAGCCCGTTTTATCACAGCATTTTCACACGGGATTTTCTTCTCGATAGGATCGACGATTGCGGCCGATCTAGTGCCTGCCCATAAGCGGGCCAGTGCGATTGCCTTTATGTTCACAGGATTAACGGTTGCAACCGTTACAGGAGTACCACTCGGAACCTTCATCGGACAGGCATTCGGATGGAGAGCCACATTCTGGGGAGTAGCTCTTCTCGGTGTAGTAGGGATCATTGCCAGTTCCATTCTTGTCCCAAAAAATTTGAAAGAATCACCACCCGCTAAATTTAGCGAACAGTTAAAGATTCTAACGAACGGTCGATTATTATTAGCTTTTGCCATCACAGCACTTGGATACGGCGGAACGTTTGTCGCGTTCACTTATTTAACACCTTTATTGCAAGACGTAACAGGATTCAGTGCCAAATGGGTGAGTATCATCCTTCTAGTGTACGGAATTGCTGTTGCTATCGGAAATGTCGTCGGAGGAAAAGCATCCAATAAAAATCCATTAAAAGCGTTATTCTGGATGTTTGCTATGCAGGCCATCATTCTAGTAATTCTTACATTTGCAGCACCATTTAAAGTGGCAGGTCTCATCGCGATCTTCCTAATGGGATTATTCGCCTTCATGAACGTGCCGGGACTGCAGATCCTTGTGGTGAACCTGGCTGAGAAATACGTTCCTTCAGCAGTCAATGTAGCATCTGCTTTGAATATCGCCGCGTTTAACGTCGGGATTGCCATTGGTTCTTTCGTCGGAGGACTCATTGTGGATGAGGTTGGTTTGATTCATACGCCGTGGATCGGTGCCATTATGGTGGCTGGGGCGGTTCTGTTGACCGCATGGCTGCGAGGAATTGAACGGAAGACAGTCGGTTGAGATTGTTTCTTATTTCTCAGGGATTCGCGAAAAATGAAATTAACCATCCAGAACACGGTCTCCAATTTAAAACGTTAAAAGAAATCCAGCCTTTTCATTGGTATGAAGCCTATAGAAAGTAAATGTAAGGAACATTTCAAAAATACGAAATGTTCCTTTTTTTAATGCTATAATATGGTTGGATAAAAAAGGGAGTTGTCATCGTGGAGTTAATATCGGTACCAGTACTCTTTATTGCATTATTCATTTTAATCATACATAGCATTGAAACACTTGCTTATGCGGTCAGATTATCCGGGGCAAGGGTGAAGTTGATTGCCTCAGGTCTTTCCCTGTTCAATATGATGGTGATTGTTTCAAGGATGTCGAATATGATGCAGCAGCCTTTTACAGGTGGGCTCACCGATGCTGCACCTGCGGGCCGGAAATTAGAAGTGGTAGAAGAACAGTTCAGGGTGCTGATCGGTGCCTCGACTTTAGGTACTCTCCTGGGGATCGTGTTGCTCCCTACGTTTGTTGCATTGTTTTCAAGGGGGATTATCCACCTATCCGAGCAAGGAGGATCTGTACCGAGGTTAATTAAGCTTGGGTTTAAGAATGATCTTTATAAAAGAGGAATGAACCATTTTGCTAAACCAGGAAGAAGATATTTGACCGGAATCAATTTCAGGAGGATTCCAAAAAGGTTGTTTTTCATCAATATGGTCATTACGGCAGTGTACACGATTGGCGTTCTTTCAGCGCTATATGCTGCGCTTCTCGTACCAGATCGACCAGGCAGTGCCACAATGGCCTCGGGATTGATCAATGGCGTCGCAACGATCTTATTGACGCTGTTTATTGATCCAAAGATTTCCGTTCTGGCTGATGATGTGGCAAATGGGAAGGGGAATTACCATGAGTTGAAGGGTCTTTCCATCATGATGGTCATCTCCAGGCTGTTCGGGACACTGCTCGCTCAACTGATCTTTATTCCCGGTGCTTATTATATTGCCTGGATGACTCAGTTTTTTGTAATGAAGTAAGGAGGGATTTTTTTGTCTGGAAGTACATTTTTTTATGCAATGGCAATACTTATTCTTCTTTTTTTGATTCCTTATCTAATTATCAGGGACCTGAAAAAAGGAAGGAGACTCTCTGCCATATTTACCTCTCACGTCATGCTGTTGATCTTGCTCTTTGTGGCATTAGGTGAAGTGTTGAAAGTGTTTCTGTCTGAATCCTCGATTGCGTATTACAATCAGGTGTTTTTTCTTGGAATCATAGTACTGATCGTTTTGCCTCTGATCCTGCTATTCTTTTACACTTTGAAAAACGATAGTAAGAAGTGGAAGGATCCTAATGAATATAAGTACCAGTGGCTTTTTAAATTCAGATACTTATTAATGGCTACTGTGGGTGCATTATTCCTCGGGGCAATGTTTCGGTTTTACCAAATTTTTATGGTTCTGTTTTAACGATGGGTGTTTGCAAAAAAACTTATAGGTGTTTTCAGGAAAAGGGGTACTAGATATAGAGTTTATTAGGGGGGAAATAGATGGGAAATCAAAAATGGCTGTGGATGCTTGGGATTATCTTCTTTCTTCTCACAGGATGTCAGGAAACCGATCAAGCCGCACAACCTGTTGACGAAGATGATTCTGAACTGAATGCGGATGTAGTGAACGTGCATGGTGGGATTTCAGGATTGGATAAAATGGAGAACTATTTTCAGCAGGTAAAGAAGCAGAAAAAAGGAGATTTGAGAGTCGTATCCTACACGATTGAGGGAGATCCCATACTCACGGATTTAGTTTACGATGGGAACCACATCAATGTGACATTTGACCATACAAGAGACCAGTATGGTAATGGCGAGGTAAAGTCCTTTCAATGCGGAAAACTGAAACGGGAAGAGAATCCTACCAATTTGTCCTATTATCTGACAGATTGTGATGGGGTAAAGGGTGAAACCTGGGGGGTTCTCGAGACTTCTTATGATGTAAAGCGCCAGGATGTGTTTGAAGTGGAGTTAAGGTACGGTCCCAAAGAAGGAGAAAAACAAACGATTCAAGTGAATGATGAGGATAAGCAGGAGGTCTATAAGCAGTTGGTGTTGGCGAATTATCTAAACTCCAAGCCTACGAGTGATGAGTGCCCTAAAGGAAAACAAGCGGACAACTATCTGATGAAAGTGAAGATAAATGGAGGAGGCCGCACGCTTAATTGGAATGCCTGCGGTTCTCATGAAAGCTCTAAACCGTTCACTGATATTGCTGAATACATTATTTATGCATCCAAACATCCCACAAAAACCAGTGAAAATGTCGTCTACGGTTACATTTTGGAGGTGAAGGAAAATCAGATCTTGATTGGAGAAGATTTGACGGCTCCTGATTTAGTGTCCCTGGAAAAAGTAAAAGGGGAAGATTTAGCGAATTTAAACGGTACCTTTTTATATGTAGAAACGGAAGACGCCCAAGAATTTTCAAAGGGAGACAAAATTGTCATGAAGATCGATGAAGTGCTGGAGGAAGGCTCTCCCGGCAGGGTCAGGGCAAGTGATATTCAAACGATAACGGAATAGATATGATTAATGATTGAACTTTAAATGAAACTCGAAAAGGAGTGTGCTTGATGGTACATAAAGTTACGAAAGGGGATTTGCGTGGGACAGCTTCTGGTGTTTTATTCATGGCGTTTTTCGGTACTCTATGGGCGTATACAGGTGTGATGGGGCTGCAAGGTTGGGGAAGCCCCTGGTTGTTAACCGCTGCTTTAGCAATCGGAATGGTGTTAGTCATCGGCGGCTTCTCATTGATTTCGGCGTCGAAGGGGTTTCCCCAAGGGGCATCCACCCACAGTGGGAATGACGGCATGAGGATGTGGTTTAACATCATTTTCGCCGGGGAGGGGATAGCAATCGGAATTGCCATTGCAGTGTGCAATGCCGTTGGACACACGGAAAATATTCCGATCGTCATTGCCGTTATCGTCGGACTTCATTTTCTACCATTGGCCCAACTATTCCGGGTCAGGATTTATTATTACACGGGCATTTTACTATGTGTGGTTCCTATAATTACCTGGCTTTTCATACCAGAGACCATGACGTTAAGTGATCATGAGATGAATGCCTACATGTCTGTTGTCGGACTAGGATCTGCATTGATTCTGTGGGTGACGAGCCTTGCCATCTGGATGACAGGCAGAAGATTGATGGGTCTTGCAGCAGATCAGTTGTCAAATGATTTAACGTACTAAAGTGAAACATCCCTGCTTGCGGAGAAGCCAATCTTGAGGTTGTATATATTATCAGTCGTCGGTTACCTTGCCTTTTCTCTGTACTTCTGGGTGAATCCAAGCTTGAAGAATTTGAATAAGCCTTTAAGCGTCCGATTTGAAGAATCGTGATTGATCAGGTTTCCCATTTCGGGAAGCCTTTTTTAAAAGTGAAAAAAGGGGTGAAAGGATGGAAGCATGGGAAAGAAAGTTACTGCATACAGCACGGGGATTATTTGAAGTTTTCATCAAGGGAGAAGGAGATCCTCTATGTGTCACCCACCATTATTCCGAATTCAATGAGACGGGGGACTATTTCGCAGAGACGTTCACTGGGACCAACCGGGTCTTCTTGACTAACTTACGGGAAGCAGGAGGCTCTGGCAAAGCACATGAATCCTATCAGTTGAGTATGCTGGAAACCATATTTGACCTCGAGGCGATCCGGGAAGCATTAGGGTTACTTCATTGGGGATTTGCCGGGCATTCTGCTGGTGGGATGTTAGGGATCCTTTACGGAATTCACTTCTCAAAAAGTCTGGATTTCTCAGTGATTGTCGGAGGTGCTGCGAGGGAGTATATGACCTTCTCGGTGGACTGCATATACAACGAAGCGCATCCGGATTACGTAAGGATGCAGGAACTGATTGAGGCATTGAAACAACCGGACTTACCACTTGAAAAAAGAAAAGAGCTATCAGTGGAAAGGACAAAGTTGTCTTTACATAAACCTGAAAGATATAGTGAGCTATTTTCCCTCGACATTCATAAAGGGATGTCGGCAGCGCGAATGAACTTCTTTATCCGCGAACTGCAAATATATGATGTGACGAGAAAGCTGGAGTTTATTGGGGTGCCGACGTTAATCATGTGTGGCCGCTTTGATGTGCAATGTCCATTGAAGTACTCAATTGAAATGGCTGAAGGGATACCCGATTCCAGACTGATCATCTTCGAGAGGAGTAATCACTATCCGTTTCTTGAGGAAGCAGTGCGGTTCAAAGAGGAGTTCGGGTTGTTTTTGAAGCAAGGGGGACGCTGATGGAAGAAATCAGAACAAAGTCCATTCACCCCAAGATTAGAAAACTATTATCCTATGCAACTTCTGTAGAAAAAGTTGACGAGGAATATGATCTGTACATCCATTCCATCAAACGGAAATTATATGGGTTTACGGCTGGAGATGAAATGGTCGGATGTATAGGAGTTGAATTCCAGAATGAGGGAGAGTGTGAAATAAAGCATGTAGCCGTGATGCCGAAACACCGGGGCATGGGGATAGGCCATAAGATGATCGATAATCTCGTCCATTGCACTAGGATCACTGCTGAAACGGATCAGGATGCAGTGGTATTTTATAAGAAACTTGGGTTTGATATTACGAGTTTGGGTGAGAAATATCCTGGGGTTGAGCGGTTTAGGTGTGTGCTGGAAAAGATAAAGTGTGGCCATCTGGTAAGATCCCACTTTTATAAAAAACAAATCCCCTATTAAAATCGTTCAATTTCAATAGGGGAATGGGAATTATTTTTCTAAATCAATGACAATCGGTTCAAGTTCAATTTCTGTATGACCTTCCCCCGACCCGAGACTGGCAATTTCAATGGGTTGGATGATGAGTCGGCTGGCTCCATCCTGGATGGTTCCGAACTCTGTTGTCCCTTCGTATGTTTTTCCGTTATCTGTTGAGAAACCGCCACCGCCCGTTCCGTCCATATATACATGACCCAGGTCGTCGGTCACTTTGAAGACGGGTGAAACCTCAGGCCACTCCTCGAGCAGATTGTCCGTCGCCACTTGTTTGTATGCAATGACGGTTGATACATCGGTGAACTCAACAGATTTCAACGTGAAGGTTACATCTTTACTCTGAACCGTTTCATTGATTAGCTGCAGGTCGCCTTCCAGCCGTTTTAATGAGAAGGCGAAAGACCAGTCTCCTTTGACTTCTGTATCATTGGACGTACTATAAAGAGTCTCTGGTTCCCACGTGATTTCCACCTTTTCCGGAAAGTGCCCGCCTTTAAAGCTAGGAGTGATGGAAGACAATCCGACATAGCGGGTAGGGCTGATCTTGGTGAGTTGACTGCTTCCGCCGCTTCCGTTCGCACCCTTAACGTCAAACCAATTCCCTCCGCTGTGTATGTCTTCCCCGAAGTCTTTGTCTGTTTCGATGGCATAGGATATTTTGATATTCGTGCCGTCATAAACGGCGTTATCAATCAGGATGGTCACACCATTACTTGTCTGGGTAAGTCCGATATCTGTCGAGTAGTCTTCAAACTCTTTGTATGGCTCATCAGTAAAATAGCGTATGACATCGTCCATGAACGGGAGCTGTGTGGCAAAAGACGGATACGCAAAACTTGCCGCTGTGGAGAGGCCGATCAGCATAACCGATGCGACGGCCATATTCCTCCAAACAGTTGTCTTTTTCCTATTGTTTAATACATGTTGTTTAACGCGCTTTTTTTCCAATTCGGTCACTTCTTCGAGTTCAAGTGAATCTATATCTAAATCCATCCATTCCTTCATGCTCATACCAGCCGCTCCTTTAATTTCACATTCGTCGCTAATTTTTTCTTTCCGCGGTATAACCGGTTATCCACAGCCGCTTTCGAAAGATGTAATTGATCCGCAATTTCCATATTGGATAAATCTAAATAATACTTCATCATGAAAATATCCCGGTCCAATTCCTCCAGCTGACTGATCGCTGCCAATAATTCGTTTTTTTCTTCCCGATGCAATATGGATATATCGGTTCCGGGAGTACTTGATTTTTTAAGGAGGGATTCGTCCTGCTGTTCACGGGCGTTCCGTTTTTCAGCCTGCCGGTATCGGTCGATTGCCTTGTATTTCGTGATCATCCCAATCCACTTTCTGAAATCTTCAGACTCTCCTTTAAACTGATGGGCGTTTTGCCAGACGGTCAGGAAGACATCGTTGATACATTCATCGACGTCCAGCCGATTTTGATTGTGTAGGATTTTTGTAGCGATAGTTTTCACAAGCTGCATGTAAGTATCAATGATATACTCCAATGCATCCTCTTTTTTCTTTTTTAATCTTTTGATGAAATTGGTCGGTGAACTTTTCATTTGATTCGCTCCTTATATGGTTGAAAGGCCTTTACACTATGTACAACGAATGGATGTGGAAGTTATTCTCATGTAAGTTGAAATTCTTTTTTGACTTATTCCAGTATACAATTAAGGCAGGGGTCAGAGATGGGTGATTTTGTCATTTGACGCAATGATCGATGGGAATGACGCAATCACGACTAAATCTGAAGACGATGCCCCTATAATACCTGTCAAAGAGGGAATCAAACGGCTATTTTAAAACCATCCCGAACAAAATCAAACAAAAAAACCCGCCACCCGGCAGGTTCACAGTAGACTACTCTTAATCATCCTCATACTTCAACTCCAACGTAATCTGCGTGGTCGTATAAAAGTACATTTCCTTCACTTTCAGCCGGAAATTCTTATCATTCAGCTTCACGGTTTTGTTTTCAATGATTTTCTTGATGAGCTCTTTATTCCCGTACACGGTTTCTAAGTCCTTGGTCAAAAGGCTCCGTAAATCTTCACTCAGTTTGTCCTCGGTTTCATGGATGCTGAGCAGCTCCACTTTTGTCTTGGTCGTGTTGATGATCTTGATTTTCACTTCTTGGATAACCAGTTCATTTTCGTTTTCCTGATTCAGCTGCTTATATTCTTCCTGTAAGTAGGACAGGGTGTTCTTCAATTTACTGATTTCATTTTTCTGTTCTTCAATCTTAAGGGCCTGTTTTTCATGCATGGTGCCGAACATGAAGAGGAAGATCATCCAGCTGATGATGCCTCCCACGACCATTCCGGCGAAGAACCGCTGCCAGGAAGGGAGCCGGTAGAAAGGGGGGATCCTCATGACGGCATATGTTCCTGGGTCAGCCAGGTAATAATCATCGCAGCGGTATTGGCCCCTCCGAGTGCAGACAAGATCCACAGGAATTGTTTGAAGAGTTCTTTTGTTTCCCCGTTCAGGAAGCCTTTTTCAAAGCTGTATACTGTATCGAATGTGCCGCCGATCGCTGCGATGATGGCCCAGATCCGCAGGAAATCGGATAGTCGTCTCATTTCAATGAATAGGGGCTGCCCCATGGCAAACGAGGCAAGTCCCCCGAGCAGTGATCCACCGAGCAGTACCCCCATAGCGATAAAGAAGCTTTTGAATAATTCCGGAAAGAAAGCTTCCGCCATTTCATCATCTCCATCTATTACGTGTCTTTACGATAACTATATGGGATTCGGGGACAAGATATGAGGGAGAACATATTTTCTTTTTTTCGGTTTCTTACCTATAATAAAGGTATATTGAAAAAAAGGTTGTGCATAACATGTCATTTGTTCATTTACAAATAGCGAGTGCCTATAGTCTCTTGTCTAGCACGATATCGATAAATGGACTTGTACATAAAGCGAAAGAATCAGGATATAAGGCGCTTGCCTTGACCGATAAAAATATGATGTATTCCGCGATCCCTTTTTATAAGGCGTGTGTAAAAGAAAACATCCAACCGATCATCGGATTGACCGCAGATATTGCCTCAGAGGAAGGCTCCCATCCCCTTGTTCTCCTTGTAAAAAATCAGACGGGCTATCAGAATCTATTAAAAATCTCGAGTGCCATCGGGGCAAAGTCGAAAGAAGGATTACCGCTTAAGTGGCTCTCTTCCTACAGTAAGGGATTGATCGCCATCTCTCCAGGCGTCAAGGGTGAGATCGAAAACCTCTTATTGAATGATGAAAAAGAAAAAGCGAAGGAATGTATCCGCACCTATCAACAGATGTTCGGTCGGGATTCCTTTTATTTGAGCATTCAAAAGCACGGCATTGCCTCTGAAGATACCCTTATCCCTTTACTGCAGGAGGTGGCGGAAGAGACCGGTACGGAAATGATCGCGACGAATGATGTGCAGTACCTGGAGCAGAAAGATCATTTTGCCCATGAGTGTATGGCTGCGATCAGGGACGGGGTGAAATTGGCTGAGGATGATCGGGACGTCCTCGGGTCACAGGAGTATTATTTCAAGAACAAGGATCAGATGGTGGAGCTATTCTCTGATCATGTGGAGGCACTGGAAAATACGATGAAGATTGCCGACCGCTGCCATCTGACCATTCCTTTCCATCAACAGCTCCTTCCGAAATATCCTCTGCCTGAAGGAGTCACCGCCCTCGAGGAATTGACCCATCTTTGCGAAAAAGGGTTAAGTGAGCGGGTGGAAACCGTTTCCGATGAGTATATCGAACGGTTGGATTATGAGCTTGAAGTCATCGGCAGGATGGGGTTCAGCGACTACTTCCTGATCGTATGGGATTTCATGAAATACGCGAAGGACAAAAAGATCCTGACCGGACCGGGACGTGGGTCGGCAGCAGGTTCCCTCGTGTCCTACGCCCTCCGGATCACGGACGTGGATCCCCTGGAGCACCATCTGCTGTTTGAACGATTCCTGAACCCTGAACGGGTCTCTATGCCGGATATCGACATCGATTTCCCGGATCATCGGCGCGACGAAGTGATCGAATATGTGGAAGGGAAGTACGGCAGCCTGCATGTTGCTCAGATCATCACGTTCGGGACGTTTGCAGCGAAAGCGGCCCTCCGTGATACGGGTCGTGTGTTCGGACTCAATATGAAGGAGCAGGAGCAGGTCTCGAAGCTGGTTCCGAATCAGCTTGGGATCACATTAAAGGAAGCGTATGAAAAGTCGAAGGGCTTCCGAGAATTTGTGACGGGCTCTGATCATTATAAAAAGTTGTTTCAGACGGCCCTTAAACTGGAAGGACTTCCGAGACACACCTCCACCCATGCGGCGGGAGTGGTGATGAGTGAAGCACCTTTAGTGCAGTGGGTACCGATCCAGGGGAGTTCATCTGGTATTCATCTGACTCAGTATTCTATGGATATTTTAGAAGAAATCGGATTGTTGAAGATGGATTTCCTCGGACTTCGCAATCTGAGTATATTGGAAAGAATCGTGAAGAACGTTGAAATCGGGACCGGAAAACCGTTTGCCATCGAGTCGATCCCAATGAATGATGCCAAAACGTTCGAGCTGCTCACTAAAGGGCAGACGAATGGGATCTTCCAGCTGGAATCGGAGGGGATGCGGAACGTACTGAAAAGGCTCAAACCCAATTCCTTTGAAGACATCGTGGCGGTGAACGCCTTATACCGTCCGGGACCGATGGAGAACATCCCGATGTATATCAATCGTAAACATGGGAAAGAACAGGTGGAATATCCTCATCCCGATTTGAAACCGATCCTTGAAATGACGTATGGAGTCATTGTGTATCAGGAGCAGATCATGCAGATCGCTTCGAAAATGGCCGGATTTTCCCTCGGAGAAGCGGATCTCCTCAGGCGGGCCGTTTCCAAGAAGAAAAAGGATGTCCTCGATCAGGAGCGGGAGCATTTCGTTTCTGGTTCGATCCGTAAAGGCTACAGGGAAGAGGTCGCCCATACGATTTATGATTTGATCGTCCGCTTCGCCGATTACGGTTTCAACCGGTCACATGCCGTTGCGTACAGCATGATCGCCTATCAGCTCGCTTACCTGAAAGCACACTATCCTGCGTTTTTCTTATCATCTCTCCTGACGTCCGTCGTTGGGAATGAAACGAAGGTGGCTCAGTATATACGGGAGGCGACGCAGTATGACATTGAAATTCTGCCTCCTTCCATCAATCGCAGCCAGTTTGTTTTTACAGTAGAAGGAAAGAATGTGATCCGCTATAGCATCGGGGCGATTAAAGGAATCGGGGCTGCGGCTCTAAAGGAAATCATCCGTGCGAGAAAGGAAAAGCCATTTCAGGATCTGTTCGATTTCTGCATGAGGGTGTCTTCGAAAACGATCAATCGGAAGATCTTAGAGAATCTTGTGCTCTCCGGGGCGTTTGATGAATTCGGGATCGACCGCGCTACCTTGCTTGCAAGCCTCGATGTGGCAGCCCAGCATGCAGAGCTTGTGAATCCTGATGACGATCCTGACCTGTTCCATGAAGAAGAGGCGTTTATGCTAAAGCCTAAATATGTGGAAGTGGATGACATGACCATCGATACGAAGCTTCAGTTTGAGAAACAGGTACTTGGACTATACTTATCGGATCACCCGGTTTCTTCATACCGTCCTTTATTTGAAAATCTTGGATTGCAGCAAATAGCCGATCTTCAAAAAGGCTCGAAAATGTCACTCGGCGGTTATATTACCGGGATGAAATCGATCCGGACCAAAAAAGGGGAAGTGATGGCTTTTCTTGAAATCGGGGACGAAAGCGGTGAGATGGAAGCCGTCGTGTTTCCGAATGTGTACAAACATAATATGCCGCTACTCAAAGAAGGGAATATTCTCCTATTCGGGGGCAATGTAGAAGACCGCAACGATAAGCTGCAATTCATCGTGAACCAGCTGGAAACGATGGAAGACGTTCAGGCAAGAGTGAAAGAGAGCAGCCAGAAGCTCTATTTAAAAATCGCCGCAGGTCAGGATGAAGAAGCTTGTATGGAGGGAATCCATAGAGCCATTAACCGGTTCAAAGGGAAGAATCCGGTCATCGTCTACTACGAGCAAGCCAAAAAGAGTATAAGACTTCCGGATCATCTCCGCATAAGTCCTTCACAGGAGGCTCTTAGGGAATTTTACCGAATTCTTGGTGAGTCAAATGTGATATTGCAATAACATACTTTACTAAAACCATAATTTATATTATTGTTTAATAGAAAAAGGTGGTCTGACCACCTCTGAACTTATTATTTTATTTATCCATTTTTACATTTAGAAGAGTCGTCACAAGCACGATTCGATCCATAGCATGTAAAAGAATCAGAAGGAGTGAGTCAATTTGTCATTACGCGAAGAAGCTCTGCATATGCATCGAGTGAATAAAGGGAAGTTAGAGTCGAAATCCAAGGTGGAAGTCCGAAATGCGGATGACTTGAGCTTAGCTTACTCCCCCGGGGTGGCGGAACCCTGTAAGGTGATCTATGACAAGCCTGAAACCGTCTATGATTACACGATGAAAGGGAATATGGTCGCGGTTGTTTCCGATGGTACGGCTGTTCTGGGTCTTGGGAATATCGGACCTGAAGCGGCTCTTCCCGTCATGGAAGGAAAGGCGGTACTATTCAAGAGTTTTGCAGGAGTCGACGCATTCCCGATCTGTTTGAACACAACAGATGTGGACAAGATCGTTGAAACCGTCAAGCTCCTTGAGCCGACATTCGGTGGCGTGAACCTTGAAGATATCGCCGCTCCGAATTGCTTTGAAATTGAAGAACGCCTGAAGAAAGAAACGAATATCCCTGTTTTCCATGATGATCAGCATGGGACGGCGATCGTCACTGTGGCGGGACTTGTGAACGCTCTCAAAATTGTCGGGAAGAAAATGTCCGAAATCAAAGTCGTGGCAAATGGCGCAGGTGCTGCGGGTATGGCCATTATTAAGCTTCTCTACCGGTACGGTGTAAGGGACATCATCATGTGTGATTCCAAGGGTGCGATTTATGAAGGGCGTCCTGAAGGGATGAACTCTACGAAAGACGAAGTGGCGAAATTTACGAACCGTGATCATATCAAGGGCGGCTTAGGTGAAGTATTGAAGGATGCCGACGTATTCATCGGTGTATCTGTTGCCGGTGCCCTGACGGAAGAGATGGTTTCCTCCATGAAACAGGATCCGATCATCTTTGCCATGGCGAACCCGGTTCCTGAAATCATGCCGGAGCTTGCCAAAGCAGCGGGAGCCAAAGTGATTGGTACAGGTCGATCTGATTTTCCTAACCAGGTGAACAATGTTCTTGCCTTCCCTGGGATCTTCAGGGGCGCACTGGACGTACGTGCAACCCACATCAATGAAAAAATGAAGCAGGCTGCCGTTGAAGCGATTGCTTCTTTGATCACAGAAGACGAACTGAACGCGGACTATGTCATTCCGGCGCCATTCGATAAGCGTGTCGCTCCAGCCGTTGCTGCTGCTGTGGCCAAGACAGCGATGGAAACAGGGGTTGCCCGCTTAAAGGTGGACCCGGAAGAAATCCGTAAGAAAACAGAAGATTTAGCAGTCATCGGGAAGAGTGAATGATGACAGAAGTGAACTCTCTCCAAACTCACGCTAAGGTATATATTGGAATTGTTCACCAGCTGAGAGAAATGATATCAAAGGACTGTCTGAAGCCGGGAGATAAGATCCCGTCAGAGAGAGAGCTGTCAGAGCGCCTTAATGTGGGGCGCTCTTCGGTGAGGGAAGCACTCCGGGCCCTTGAACTGTTAGGGCTGATTGAAACCCGCAGAGGGGAAGGTACCTTTCTGCGTGATTTTAGGGACCATCATCTGATCGACCTTCTTGGCATGTTCATCCTCCAGGACGACATGGCTCAGGAAGACATCCTTCAGACAAAGATGATGATTGAAAAAGAGGCACTGAAAGCTTTGTATTTAGAAAAGAAGAAAACAGATTCCCTGCATGTGAGTGTTTCAGAATGCGAGAATCTGGACGACGTGTTCAGGGAGATCGTCATGATGAGTTCGAATTACTTATCTCAACGGATCTGGAATATCCTGAATGATTTCGAAACGTTGATCTGTGGTGAGAAGAAGCTCACTGCACCGATGAGGGAAGAATTGATCACAATGCTTAACGGCATCGCTCAACAGGAGAAAGAGACTGTGCAAGAGACGTATAGAAGGGTTAGGAAAATTGTCGATGAAGACGCGACAATTTCCAACATCTTTTTTTAAACACTTCCATTAAACTGATAGTCAAGCAGTTAATGCACTTACTATAGAGAAGCGAATGGGCAGCTGTCATGTAAGGGAATATTCCCCCGCTGAAGCAAGCTAGTGTCATTCGGTAAGGAGGTTTCACCTTGCTAAAGGAACTTTTTAACAAATCAAAAAAGGAAAAGAAAAAATATGCAACGATTCCTTCTGAAGCGGCCAAACATGACGTTCCGGAAGGCATCATGACAAAATGTCCTGATTGCAAAAAAATCATGTACACAAAAGAACTTCAAAAAAACTTAAAGGTGTGCATCCATTGTGGTTATCACCATGGCATGAGCTCACCGGAGAGGGTCGATAGTTTTATAGATGAGGGTACATTCAAGGAGCTTGATCAAGACCTGACTTCGGGTAACCCGCTGAATTTCCCTGACTATGAAAGTAAAGTGGAAAAAGACCGTAAGAAGACGGGCATGAACGAAGCCGTTCTGACAGGTTCAGGAAAGGTTAATGGAGTGGAAGTCGTGACAGCTATCATGGATTCCCGTTTCCGGATGGGAAGCATGGGATCGGTGGTAGGAGAAAAAATCACGAGAGCCATTGAAGAGGCCGATAAACGGAAGGTACCGTTCATCATCTTCACGGCTTCAGGCGGGGCGCGGATGCAGGAAGGTGTCCTTTCCTTGATGCAAATGGCGAAGACCAGTGTAGCGTTGAGACGTCTGAGCGATAACGGAGGGCTCTTCATCTCGATCATGACCCATCCGACGACAGGCGGAGTATCCGCAAGTTTCGCATCCGTCGGGGATTATAACTTTGCGGAGCCCGGGGCACTGATTGGATTCGCAGGCAGAAGGATCATCGAGCAGACAATCCGTGAAGACCTGCCGGAGGACTTCCAGACATCCGAATTTTTATTAAAACATGGACAACTTGACGGAGTCATCTCGAGACTCGAGTTGAAAGAGAAAATCGGGACAATACTTGATATACATCAGTGGGACGGTGATCTGCCATGGTAAATGAGATGGAATTTGAAAAGCCAGTATACGAACTCAAGAAGAAAATTGCCGAACTGAAGGAGTTCACCCAGAATTCGGACGTCGATTTATCGAAGGAAATCGAGAAGCTTGAGAACCGTCTCACAAAGCTTCAAAATGATATCTACGAAAACATGAAGCCATGGGAAAGGGTCCAGGTGGCCCGTCATCCGGAGCGTCCGACGACTCTGGATTATATCAAGTATCTCTTCGCGGACTTCATTGAAATGCACGGAGACCGTCTGTATGGGGATGACGAAGCGATTGTTTCAGGAGTCGGGAAGTTTCACGATGTTCCTGTGACGATCATCGGTCACCAACGAGGGAAAGATACGAAAGAAAACATTCGCCGGAACTTCGGGATGCCACATCCTGAAGGGTACCGAAAAGCTTTACGCTTGATGAAACAGGCGGACAAGTTCAATCGTCCGATCATCTGCTTCATCGATACAAAGGGTGCGTATCCCGGGAAAGCGGCAGAAGAACGCGGGCAGAGTGAAGCCATTGCACGGAATCTTGTGGAGATGGCCGGCCTCACGGTTCCCGTCATCTGCGTCGTTATCGGTGAAGGCGGTAGTGGCGGAGCATTGGCCCTAGGAGTGGGAAATCATATTCATATGCTTGAAAACTCCACCTACTCCGTCATCTCACCTGAAGGGGCAGCGGCCATCCTCTGGAAGGATTCCACCCAGGCGAAACGCGCGGCTGAATCCATGAAGATCACGGCTCCCGATCTAAAGGAGCTTGGGATCATCGATGACATCATCACGGAAGTAAAAGGCGGAGCCCATAAAGATGTCGAGGAACAGGCGAAATATATCGACGAGGTCCTTAAGAGCTCGCTGAAAGAGTTGGTTCCGATGAAAAAGGACGAGCTCATCCAACATCGTTATGAAAAATTCAAGACGATGGGTGAATATTCGGTTTTAAATGATCTTATCGGGGTAAAATCATAACAAACGATGGACTGACAAATAGGAGATACCATTTGTCAGTCTTTTTCATTCACTCTTCCTTAATCCTACCCGGATAAAGGGCATTGTGACGATATTTTGAAGGTTTTAACAATTAAAACGCTTCCATTTAATAGATTATTTCGTCTTTTGCTTTTCACCCTAGTAACTTGTTGAGAACCTTGAACCTTCGTGTTATTTTAGAAATAATCCAAAGTCTATTGGTCCATAATAATGTAATGAATGAAAACTGGAATTTTCCTTTTCTTCGATTTATGTGAAACGAGTAACATGTAGTCCCATTCATTTACATAAAAAGGCATATTTCTTAATGAGGTGATCGTAGTGAAAAAGATTGGTGTATTGACGAGTGGTGGAGATTCACCCGGTATGAATGCAGCCGTCCGTGCAGTTGTGCGTAAAGCCATTTTCATGGATATAGAGGTATACGGTATATATCAAGGGTATAATGGGTTAATCAACGGGAACATCAAGAAGCTTGAGCTTGGTTCAGTCGGTGATATCATCCATCGTGGCGGAACAATGCTTTACACAGCCCGCTGTGAAGAATTCAAAACAAAAGAAGGCCAGAAAAAAGGAATCGAGCAATTAGAAAAACACGGCATTGAAGGACTTGTTGTCATTGGTGGGGACGGTTCTTACCAAGGGGCAAAAGCCTTGACGGAATGGGGATACCCATGTGTCGGTGTTCCGGGGACGATTGATAATGATATTCCGGGAACTGAATATACAATCGGTTTTGATACAGCGCTGAACACGGTCATCGATGCGATCGATAAAATCCGTGATACGGCTACATCCCATGAGCGGACGTTCATCATTGAAGTAATGGGACGTAATGCGGGGGACATCGCTCTATGGGCAGGTCTTGCCGGTGGAGCTGAAACGGTCCTGATCCCTGAGGAGAGATTCGATCTTGATGACGTTGTCGGTCGTTTGAAAAAAGGACAGGAACGCGGAAAGAAACATAGCGTCATCATTGTTGCAGAAGGCGTCATGTCTGCCAATGAATTTGCGAACCGCTTCACTGAAGCAACAGGAATGGATACACGTGTCTCCGTCCTTGGTCATATCCAGCGCGGTGGAACGCCAACAGCTGCAGACCGTGTCCTAGCAAGCCGTTTAGGGGCTTATGCCGTTGAACTATTGGCCCAGGGTAAAGGCGGAAGAGCGGTAGGAATTGAGAAAAATCAATTAGTTGATTACGATATTATTGAAGCACTTGCCAAGCCACATCAAATTGATTTGAACATGTATAGACTTTCCAAAGAGCTTTCAATCTAAATTGTTGTAAGATTTCAGGAGGTAAAGAAAATGAGAAAAACGAAAATAGTATGTACGATCGGTCCTGCCAGTGAAAGTGTAGAGAAGTTATCACAACTGATCGAAGCTGGAATGAACGTTTCCCGCTTGAACTTTTCACATGGTGACCACGATGAGCACGGACAGCGTATCATCAATATCCGCGAAGCAGCTGAAAAAGCAGGTAAGACAGTCGGGATCCTGCTTGATACAAAAGGTCCGGAAATCCGCACAAACAATATGCAGGACGGAGCTATCGAATTAACACAAGGGTCCAATATCATCGTTTCCATGAAAGAAGTAATGGGAACAACTGAGAAATTCTCCGTTACATACGAAGGATTGATCGATGATGTTCATGTTGGTTCTAAAATCCTTCTTGATGATGGATTGATCGGGTTGGAAGTAACGGAAATCGACAAAGCCAACGGTGAAATCCATACACATGTTGCCAACAGCGGAACACTAAAGAATAAAAAAGGTGTAAACGTACCGGGCGTATCTGTGAACCTTCCAGGAATCACTGATAAGGATGCCAGCGACATCGTATTCGGTATCGGACAAGGCGTTGACTTTATCGCAGCATCATTCGTTCGTCGTGCATCCGATGTACTTGAAATCCGTCAATTACTGGAAGAGCACAATGCATCTCATATTCAAATCATTCCTAAGATCGAAAACCAAGAAGGTGTAGACAATATCGATGAAATCCTTGAAGTATCGGACGGATTGATGGTCGCTCGTGGAGACCTTGGTGTGGAAATCCCTGCTGAAGAAGTACCACTTGTGCAAAAAATGCTGATCAAGAAATGTAACTCACTAGGTAAGCCTGTCATCACAGCGACTCAAATGCTTGATAGTATGCAGCGTAACCCAAGACCGACAAGAGCCGAAGCAAGTGACGTAGCCAATGCCATCTTTGATGGTACAGATGCGATCATGCTTTCTGGTGAGACAGCTGCAGGTACTTATCCTGTAGAAGCAGTTCAAACGATGCATAACATCGCGTCAAGAGCGGAAACGGCCCTTGATTTCAACGCGATCCTGTCTTCCCGCAGCAAAGACAGCGAGCACAATATGACGGATGCCATCGGTCAATCCGTTGCCTATACAGCTCTTAATCTTGATGTGAATGCCATTGTCGCTCCGACTGAGAGTGGTCACACGGCACGCATGATCTCTAAATATCGTCCGAAAGCACCAATCGTAGCCGTGACTGGTACAGACTCTGTATCACGCCGCCTGGCACTTGTATGGGGCGTATACCCTACTGTCGGCCGCAAAGTGACGACAACCGATGAAATGCTCGATATGGCAGTAGAAGAGAGCGTCAACTCAGGTATGACGAAGCACGGAGACCGCATCGTCATCACAGCGGGTGTTCCGATTGGTGAATCTGGAACGACGAACCTGATGAAAATCCACGTAGTGGGCGATGTTGTTGCCAAAGGTCAAGGAATCGGCCGCAAATCTGCATACGGTAAAGCAATTGTTGCCACTTCAGCTGAAGAAGCCGTGACGAACATGACTGATGGTGCTGTCCTTGTCACAATCGGCACAGACAAAGAAATGATGCCTGCCCTTGAAAAATGTTCAGCACTGATCGTTGAAGAAGGCGGTCTGACAAGTCATGCAGCCGTAGTCGGAATCAGCCTTGGAATTCCTGTCGTGGTCGGAGTCGACCATGCCACTTCATTATTCAAGAATGGCCAGGAAATCACGGTGGATGCGACTCATGGCGTGATTTATAATGGGTACGCGAGTGTATTGTAAGTAGATAGTTGGGGAACCAGAGTCTTTTTAAGGGCTCTGGTTTTTTTATATGGTGTGGAGAGTCTGTGGAGTGGAGCCAACTATTCGAAGGCACCGCAACTACAGTAACACGTACTGAATCTCCCAACATAAAACACAATTTCTCTAATATGCTATAATAAATACTAAGCAAGTATTAAACCAAATGGAGGAATCCATCATGAGATATATGCTTTTACTATTGATTATCGTACCGGCGCTTGAAATCGGCTTATTGGTCCTTTCCGGACAGGCCATTGGTCTTGTTCCGACTGTGTTGTTGATCATTACGACAGGGATCCTCGGAGCATACCTGGCTAAGAAGCAGGGAATCGAGACGATAAGAAGAGCTCAGCGGGACATGCAGTATGGGCAGATGCCCGGGGAAGCCATCATGGATGGTTTGTGTATCCTTGTGGGCGGAATCGTCCTGCTGACACCGGGATTCATTACGGATGCCCTTGGATTTCTCTTATTACTCCCGGCCACGAGGAAAATGTTCAAGCCCTTCTTCTATCGGTTATTTAAACGCTGGTTCAATAAAGGGAACGTCATTATATACAGATAACGGAAAACGCACTGCTCACAGATGGAGCAGTGCGTTTTCTTATTTAGCACCCATGATGAATTTCCAAGTATCTTCGAATACCCCGGCTCTTTTCAAAGTGGAGAGGATCACGAGCACAACGGGACCGACGATCAGTCCTAAAAATCCGATCAATTTAAAACCGACAAATAAAGCAATCAAGGTAGCAAGTGGATCGAGTCCGATGCTTGAAGACAGCACTTTCGGTTCCATGATCTGCCGCTGGACGACTACGACCAGGTAGAGGACCGAAAGCCCGATCCCCAATCCTGTATTGCCTGTGATGAATTCATAGATGATCCACGGCACGAATACGGCACCTGTCCCGAGATAAGGGAGGATATCCACGAGACCTGTCACGAGTGCGATGGTGATTGCGTAATCTACTCTCAGGATGATCAAGCCGATCAGAACGATGATCGCGGTGATTGAAATAAGAGTAAATTGAGCCCGGATGAACCCGAACAGTGCCCGTTTTAAATCGACGAACACTTTCCTTCCACTGCTCATCGCCTTACCGGGAATGATTTTCTCCGCTTTAGCAGATAATGTATACCAATCCTTACTGATGAAGAATGTGGCAAGCGCCGCGAAGATCAGGACGGACGCAGCATTTGGGATCCATGAGATCAGCTGGGGCAGTTTGGTGAAAAAGTTTTGCAGGAAATCACCAGCCGATGTGGCGATTTTCGTACCGGCTGTCTGGACATTTTCGAGTATCGTATCCTGTTGACCGGCTTCAAGATTTTTGAATAATCCTGCGAGCTGATTGTAAAGAGGGATGACGTGCCCGACGATGATATCCTCTGCATATGTAACAAGGGTTTGAACATGCTTGGGAAGTTCTTCTGCCAGATAATTGGCTCCCGAAACGATTTCCGCAATCAATAACGTGATGAGCCCTGCGAAGATGGCGACGATCAAGATGAGGGACACGGTGACGGCCCATATCCTCGGAAGCCATTTCTCCAGCCCGTTCACCAGGGGATTGATCAACAAGGCGATGGCCACGGCGATGATGAATGGATAAGCAAGTCTCCATATGTAATAGAGTGAAATCAATGAGAGAATGATGATCGCTAACACGATCAGAAAGCGGATCGTTCGATAAACATAATCTAAATTCAAGGGTTTCCCTCCTACCGGGTCTAGTACTTCTATTTTATAGGAGACAGGAAATGAAAGGAAGATATATTTGCAGTGGCAGGAGCATTTTATGAATGATATGAAAAGTTGATATGGTAGGATAATGATTGGAGTACATTAAGGAGAGGCAGGGGAATGATATGACTCAGCCATTCATGTTTTTACTGCTTTTATTGGGAATCGGGCTGATGGCGAAAAATCAATCCATCATTATAGCCGTAGCATTTCTAATTGGACTAAAGCTGCTTGGGCTTGATGAGAAAATTTTCGCGACGATTCAGTCGAAAGGCATTAACTGGGGTGTGACGATCATTACGATTGCTGTCCTTGCACCGATTGCAACAGGGGAAATCGGCTTTAAGGATCTCTTTGATTCGTTGAAGTCCCCTTATGCCTGGATTGCACTCGCCTCTGGAATGGCAGTGGCATTGATTGCGAAGAATGGGTTGATTCTACTGGAAGATGACCCCCACCTGACAACGGCCCTCGTTCTTGGCACGGTGCTAGCCGTCGCTCTCTTTAAAGGGGTTGCCGTCGGGCCTTTGATCGGCGCCGGGATCGCCTATCTTGCTATGAAATTGTATGAATTATTTCTGTGAATATGCGTGGGCGATTCCCCGGTTCGATCCTCTTTTTATCGCTGGTTTATTTTTCTAGAAAAATAATTTTTATAGAAATTGATGCGTTTTCATTCACAAAAGTCAGATAATTGTTTATAATAGGAAATGTAAGCGCATCCCAAGCTCTCATGATAGAATAGGAAGAGCCGGGAATCATTTTTTGTATAGGAATTGAGCAATCGCTCAGCGTTTTTTTACGTTCTTTTTAAACAAGCCTACTAGACTTAATAGATCGTTCTGTAGGGTTTTATACTCATATGAAAATGGGTAAAGATTAACAAAAGGAGAGGTTTATTATGACAGCAACTCGCGGATTAGAAGGCGTTGTAGCAACGACATCGTCCATCAGCTCCATCATTGACGATACTCTTACATATGTTGGCTACAACATTGATGATTTAGCAAATAATGCAAGCTTCGAAGAGGTTATCTACTTATTATGGCATCTGAAACTGCCTAATGCAGCAGAACTTAAGGAATTTACAGAGCTGTTAGCAGCTAACGCTGAATTGCCTAAGGAAGTCATTGAGCATTTCAAGATGTACAACATCAAGGAAGTCCACCCGATGGCAGCTTTACGTTCAGCTGTATCCCTGCTTGGACTGTATGATGATAAAGCAGACGTAATGGAAGAGAAGGAAAACTACTTGAAAGCTGTTCGCCTTCAAGCGAAGATCCCGACGATTGTCACGAGCTTTGCCCGTATCCGCAACGGTCAGGAACCGATTGCACCACGTCAGGACTTAGGTTTTGCAGCTAACTTCTTATATATGCTGACAGGAAAAGATCCTGAGCCTGTTGAAGTTGAAGCATTCAATAAAGCCCTTGTCCTTCATGCGGACCATGAGTTAAACGCTTCCACATTCACAGCACGTGTTTGTGTCGCGACTCTATCTGACGTCTATTCAGGTGTTACCGCTGCGATCGGTGCCTTAAAAGGACCTCTTCACGGTGGGGCAAATGAGCAGGTTATGAAGATGCTTACTGAAATCGGTTCTGTCGATAAAGCAGAAGAGTACATCCTCGACAAACTGGAGAAGAAAGAAAAAATCATGGGCTTCGGTCACCGCGTTTACCGTCAGGGAGATCCACGTGCCAAGCATCTGAAAGAAATGTCCAAGAAATTAACTGAATTGACAGGACAAAGTAAATACTACGAAATGTCCGTTAAGGTTGAAGATGTATTCACATCCAATAAAGGCTTACCGCCAAATGTTGATTTCTACTCAGCATCTGTTTACCACAGCTTAGGTATCGATCATGACTTATTCACACCGATCTTTGCTGTAAGCCGTGTATCCGGCTGGTTGGCACACATCCTTGAACAATATTCAAATAATCGCCTGATCCGCCCTCGTGCTGATTATGTAGGGCCTGGCAAGCAACAATATGTGCCGGTTGAACAAAGAGGTTAATCATCAATATTTACAAATAGTAAAAATATTGGTGTAATAATAAGAGAAGGGGAATGACTCAGCATGGGTAACTTACGGGTCATCCTCTTTGATAATGATTAAATGGAGGTTACATAATGACACAAGGTGAAAAAATTACAAACCAGAATGGCCAACTTAATGTGCCTAACAATCCAATCGTCCCATTCATTGAAGGTGACGGAACGGGTCCAGATATTTGGGCAGCAGCCAAGCGCGTCCTGGATGCTTCTGTAGAGAAAGCATACAAAGGCGAACGCAAGATTTCATGGAAAGAAGTATATGCTGGGGAAAAAGCATTCAACAAAACGGGTGAATGGCTTCCAAACGATACACTAGAAGCAATCCGTGAGTATTTCATCGCGATCAAAGGTCCACTTACGACTCCTGTCGGCGGCGGAATCCGTTCATTGAACGTTGCGCTTCGCCAGGAATTGGATCTATTCACATGCCTGCGTCCAGTACGCTACTTCGAAGGTGTTCCTTCACCTGTTAAGCGTCCTGAAGATACTGACATGGTGATCTTCCGTGAAAACACTGAAGATATCTATGCAGGTATCGAGTACGCTAAAGGTTCTGATGAAGTGAAGAAATTAATCAGCTTCTTACAGGACGAAATGGGCGTGAACAAAATCCGTTTCCCAGAAACATCAGGTATCGGAATCAAGCCTGTTTCTGAAGAAGGGACAAACCGTCTTGTTCGTGCAGCAATCAACTACGCGATCACAGAAGGCCGTAAATCAGTAACATTGGTTCACAAAGGGAACATCATGAAGTTCACTGAAGGAGCTTTCAAAAACTGGGGTTACGAGATTGCTGAGAAAGAATTCGGCGATAAAGTATTCACTTGGGCTCAATATGACAAGATCAAAGAAGAAGACGGATTGGAAGCAGCGAACAAAGCTCAATCTGATGCTGAAGCAGCTGGTAAGATCATCGTGAAGGATTCAATCGCTGATATCTTCTTACAGCAAATCCTTACTCGTCCTGCTGAGTTCGATGTTGTCGCAACAATGAACTTAAACGGGGATTACATCTCTGATGCACTAGCTGCTCAAGTAGGTGGAATCGGTATTGCTCCTGGAGCAAATATCAACTACGAATCAGGACATGCGATCTTTGAGGCAACTCACGGAACGGCTCCTAAATATGCAGGTATGGATAAAGTGAATCCTTCATCTGTCATCCTTTCAGGTGTACTTATGCTTGAACACCTTGGTTGGACTGAAGCTGCTAACCTGATCACAAAATCAATGGAAAAAACAATCGCTTCTAAAGTCGTAACATATGACTTCGCCCGTCTGATGGATGGAGCGACAGAAGTGAAATGCTCTGAGTTCGGTTCTGCTTTAATCGATAACATGGAAGCATAATAATGTGACATAAGGGTGGGGTGCTTCGTATTGGAGCACTCCTTCCTTTACATAATGAGACGAATAGGAGGAATCATGATGGCAATTAAACGTAGAAAAGTATCTGTAATCGGTGGAGGTTTCACCGGGGCGACAACGGCATTGATGCTCGCCCAGAAAGAGCTTGGAGATGTTGTATTGGTTGATATTCCGCAAAACGAGGATCCAACGAAAGGGAAAGCACTAGATATGCTTGAGGCAAGTCCTGTACAGGGCTTTGATTCAACCATCATCGGTACGTCCAATTATGAAGATACGAAGGATTCGGATATCGTTGTCATCACTGCCGGGATTGCCCGTAAACCGGGTATGAGCCGTGATGATCTCGTTCAGACCAATCAAAAGGTCATGAAATCAGTGACCCAGCAAATCGTGAAGCATTCACCTGACTGTTACATCATCGTTCTGACCAATCCCGTAGATGCCATGACCTATACAGTGTTCAAGGAATCCGGTTTCCCGAAAGAGCGCGTGATCGGTCAATCAGGAGTCCTTGATACAGCCCGCTTCCGCACGTTTGTCGCACAGGAATTAAACCTGTCCGTGAAGGATATTACAGGTTTCGTCCTCGGCGGCCACGGTGATGACATGGTTCCTCTTATTCGTTACTCATACGCTGGAGGCATCCCACTTGAGACATTGATCCCTAAAGATCGCCTGGACGCCATCGTAGAGCGCACCCGTAAAGGCGGAGGCGAAATTGTCGGGCTCCTCGGTAACGGAAGTGCCTACTACGCACCGGCGGCATCACTCGTCCAAATGGTCGAAGCCATCCTGAAAGACCAGCGCCGCGTCATCCCGGCCATCGCCTACCTCGAAGGCGAATACGGATTCGAAGGCATCTACCTCGGCGTCCCGACCATCCTAGGTGGAAACGGCCTCGAGAAAATCATCGAACTCGAACTCACAGAAGACGAAAAAGCAGCACTATCCAACTCAGCTGACGCAGTTAAAAACGTCATGGCTTCATTGGCTTAATTTTTTCCAAAACTGGCTTCCATAGTGGAGGTCAGTTTTTTCATAGTGAAAAGGGTGTAACTTGTATAGGAGCGATTAAAAACTCTTTGTATGGTAACCCTAAAAATGATAAAATACTAATAGACAGACAATAAAAACAATTTTTATTATTTAAAATTGTAATCGTTTACATACTTGGAGGTGCTTCTTATGTTATTAGGGAAAAAGAGAAAACTGGGAAGAAAAATCGACGAAATGACGGTCGGTGAAAAACTGACCCTGACAGAAAAAATAGAAGACAATGAACTTCTTCTATACCTTGGGCTCACAAATGATGCCAATCCATTATATATCCAGCACGACTATGCGTCACAGACACCATTTAAAAAACCAATCGTTCCATCCATCATGCTGACGGGGATCATTACATCGGCGGTGTCGAAGTATTTGCCGGGACCGGGCTCCCATATCGTTGAGCAAACCATTGAATTTCCGAAACCGGTCTATCATTACGCTACAGTTCAATTCCTCTTTGAAGTGACAGAAGTAAATCCACATAATCATCTGGTTACCATTCAGGTATCGGCAACGAACGAGGAAGATGAAAAGGTGATCAACGGAACCATCAAGGTGTGTCCGCCTCATCGACTGGAAAAAATGAATAGTAATGCATTGGAAAACTTCTAATGCCGGAAGGGAGCTATGTGATCATAGCTCTTTTTTTTAATGCAATAGGTTGAAGTGCATCCTATAAAAAAGTGGAGTGAAAAACTAAAAAGGATTAAATCTATCTAAATGATGGTAAGCACCGAGAATTATATTATAATGAAAGTACAATTACATAAACAGTTTGGATGTTGGGGTTAATTTTCTTTGGTATGGAGGCACAACACATGAGCAAAAAAATCTTGGTAGTCGATGATGAACAATCCATTGCAACACTCTTAAAGTACAATCTGGAGCAATCCGGTTATTCAGTGACAACAGCACATGACGGCGCGGAGGGGAGGGATCTTGCGATTGAACAGTCCCCGGATTTGATCGTCCTTGACCTGATGCTTCCGTCTATGGATGGAATCGAGGTATGCAAAGAATTGCGGCAGCGAAAGATCAATATCCCGATTCTGATGTTAACGGCGAAGGATGATGAATTCGATAAAGTCCTCGGTTTGGAGCTTGGTGCGGATGACTATATGACAAAACCATTCAGCCCCCGTGAAGTGGTGGCGAGGGTGAAGGCGATCTTAAGGCGAAGCCAGGCCATCCGGGAAACGGAACCGGCAGCCGAGGAACCGACCGATTATAAGGAAGTCGGTGAACTAAAGGTATATCCTGAACAATATGAGGCGTATTTCCAAGGAGAATTACTTGAACTGACACCGAAGGAATTCGAGCTTTTATTATATTTGACGGATAACAAAGGGCGAGTCCTTACGCGGGATCAGCTGCTGAGTGCGGTATGGAACTACGACTTTGCAGGAGATACGAGAATCGTGGATGTGCATATCAGCCATCTCCGTGAAAAAATCGAGTCCAATACGAAAAAACCAACCTATATCAAAACGATCCGTGGTCTCGGGTATAAATTGGAGGAGCCTAAAAATCGATGACCAAATTTAGAACAAAGCTCCTATTTGCTCTCATTACGTTGATCATCGCTGTCTTAATAGGGCTTGGTCTGCTTTTAGGCCAGATTTTCAAGAACTTCTATTTAGATACGTTCAACTCCAGGATTCAAAAGGAGACCAGATTACTGGCAAGCTCTATTGAGGAGAACGGGGCACCGAAAGAAATCGATCCTGAAATGATCAAAGGGTTGAGCGACATATTGGATGTCCGGATCACCGTGCTCGATAAATCCGGGGATGTGGTCCACGATACGGATACAGCAGATTCACTGGTTGGTCCGCAGCAGAAGAAAATCGTAAAAGAAATCCAGAAAAACTGGGATGTGAAACAGAAGCATAAAAAACTCGTCACTTCTGGAAATGAATTTCGGTATTACTGGTATCCATTAAAAAATGCCAACGGTGAAATGATGGGACTTCTCATTATGAGCGCAGAGGTTGATGCCCTGGAAAGAGGGACTCAGCAAATTTGGTTTGTACTGTCCATTTCATTAGGACTTGCCCTGGTCCTCATCATCATTCTTGGCTCAAGGATTACGGTGAGGTACACAAAGCCCATCGAATCAGCAACCAATGTGGCCATGGAACTTGCCAAGGGTAATTACCGTGCCAGGACCTACGAGGATCGGCTGGATGAAACGAGTATGCTCAGCACCTCCATCAATATTCTGGCTCGAAACCTTCAGGAAATGGTAAATGCCCAGGAAATGCAGCAAGACCGCTTAACAACATTGATTGAAAATATGGGGAGTGCTCTCCTATTGATTGATCACCGGGGTTTTGTCGTCTTAACGAACAGGACGTTCAGGGAATTCTTTAACCTGGAGGAAAGCCAACTGAAGAAAGTACGGTACCATGAGGTGATTCACTATTCTGAAGTGAATAAGCTTGTGGAGGAAATCTTTATGACGGAGGAGCGGTTGCGAAAGCAGATTCTCCTTCCGTACAAGCTTGATCGAAAGCACTATGAAGTGTACGGAGCCCCCATTATCGGCAACAATGACGAATGGAAAGGGATCGTTGTCGTATTCCATGACATCACCGAGCTTAAAAAGCTTGAACAGATGCGCAAAGATTTTGTGGCGAATGTGTCTCACGAATTGAAAACGCCGATCACCTCGATCAAAGGATTCTCAGAAACACTATTGGACGGGGCAATGAACGATCCCGATACGTTAAAATCCTTTTTAGACATCATTCTAAAGGAAAGTGACCGGCTGCAGTCCCTCATTCAGGATCTGCTGGAGTTGTCTAAAATTGAGAAGCAGGGATTCCAGCTATTCGTCGAGGAAGTGGAAGTGGCAGGGCTGATAGAAGATGTAATCCCGATTTTAAAAGAAAAAGCAAAGCCGAAGGACATTTCCCTTCAAGCCGATTTCGAATCAAGGGGAACGGCAGAAGTGGATTCCTACCGGTTAAAACAGGTGTTCATCAACCTGATCAGCAATGCGATCGCTTATACTCCAAGAGGCGGAAATGTCTCGGTCAAGGTGCAGGACGATCAGGATAAGGTGTATGTAAAAGTGAAGGATAACGGGATGGGGATCAGCCAGGAAGAGCTCCCCCGTATTTTTGAACGATTTTACCGGGTGGATAAAGCGAGAAGCCGGAATTCAGGCGGCACCGGTTTGGGCTTGGCGATTGTCAAGCACATCATTGAAGCCCATGAAGGTGATATTGAAGTGGAAAGTGAACTTGAAAAAGGAACGACTTTCACTGTCACATTGAATAAGAGCTCTTCATCCATCTCTCATGGTGGAAATCAAGGGAAACTTTAGTCGTTTTTCACCTTATTTACATTGTTTTTACAATCGCTTTAAATTCAATTAACAATGGGGTGTTACGATACTAAGTGAAACCCCTTCATCCAAGGTGTTGCGAAAAGACGAGAACCAACCCCGTTCTCGTCTTTTCGCTTTTTATTTTTGATAACGCTTTCGAAACCTCTCTTGTCATCTTCCCTTAATATTATTGAAACCTTTTTGTCTTACGCCCGTATATCCTAGTAAGCAGAAAATAAGATATAGAGATGGAAAAGGGAGGATGCATATGAGCTTGAAGCGTGTTTACACTGTAGCAGGAATGGTGCTCGCAGCCATTATTCTAATTGTTGTCCTACTGACATCCTGGTATACCGTTGACGAATCAGAACAGGCACTGGTGTTGACGTTCGGGGATGCAGGCGAACCGGTTGTGGAACCTGGACTGCATTTCAAGATGCCGTGGCCGGTGCAGTCAGTGGAAGTGCTGTCGAAAGAAACCTTCAGTCTTCAATTTGGATATGAAGAAAAAGACGGGAAAATCAAGGACTTTCCTAAAGAGACAAAAATGATCACGGGGGATGAGTACATTGTGCTTGCCGATCTTGTGGTTCAATGGAAAATCACGGATCCTGAAGCCTATTTATTCAATTCGGATAAACCGAAAGAAATTCTGTACGATGCAACTTCTTCTTCACTAAGAAGCATTATCGGAAGCTCATTGATCGATGATGCCTTAACGTCCGGGAAAGCCGAAATCGAGGCAGATGTAAGGGATTTATTGACGGAGTTGATCGATGATTATGATATTGGGATATCGATTCTTGCGGTGAAGTTGCAGGATGTTGAGCTGCCGAATGCAGAGGTCCGCTCGGCATTTACGGCGGTAACGGATGCAAGGGAAACGATGAATACGAAAATCAATGAAGCCAAGAAATATCGAAACCAGCGAACCAACGAAGCCAAAGGGGAAAAAGATGCCATCATGTCCCGGGCCAAAGGGGATAAAATCGCACGTGTGGAGCAGGCACGTGGAGATGTAGCGGTATTTGACAAATTATACAATGAGTATAAATCGAATCCTGAAATTACAAGAAAGCGTCTCGTGCTGGAAACATTGGAAAATGTCCTGCCCGATGCAGAAATTTATATCATGAAGGATAGTGGAGAAACCCTGAAATACTTCCCTATCCGTCAAATGGAGAATCAGAATCCTCCGGTGAAGCAGGAAGGAAGTGATGAGAATGAGTGATCAAAACGTATTTGATATCAATACAAAGAAGAAAGAACCGATCGAGTGGAAGAGTTATACGAAATTAGGAATCTTTTTCGTGATCCTCATCGCTGTCATTCTTCTCCTCTTCACAAGTCTCTTCATTGTCAAAGAAGGAGAATATAAAGTCGTCCGTCAATTTGGAGAAGTGGTACGGATCGATAAGGAACCGGGTATGAAATATAAGATCCCGTTCATCCAATCCGTCACGACCTTACCGAAGCACCAAATGACCTATGACGTGACTGAAGCAGAGATCAATACCAAAGATAAAAAGCGGATGCTCATCGACAATTATGCCGTGTGGCGCATTGAAGATCCTCTTAAGATGATCAAGAATGCCAGAACGGTGATCAATGCCGAGACGAAGATGGAAGAATTCATCTATTCCGTTGTCCGTTCAGAGCTCGGTCGATTGGAATATGATGAAATCATCAATGATGAGAAGTCATCAAGGGGAAGCTTAAACGATAAAGTGACAGATAAGGTGAATGAGCTGTTGCAGCGGGATAATTATGGTATCGTCGTTCAGGATGTCCGCATGAAGCGTACAGATCTGCCTGAAGCGAATGAAAACTCCGTCTATACCCGTATGATCTCGGAACGGGACTCCAAAGCACAGGAATACCTGTCC
Organism: Bacillus sp. es.034; assembly: GCF_002563655.1. GTDB lineage: Bacteria > Bacillota > Bacilli > Bacillales > Bacillaceae_B > Rossellomorea. The sequence goes on from NZ_PDIY01000001.1 coordinate 2,183,334, forward strand.
ATGGGGGATGCCGAGAAACAAAGGGTGACGGCTGAAACCGATCGTGAAGTGAAAGAGCTCCTTGCTAAAGCAGGGGCAGACGCCAATGTGATCCGGGCAGAAGGGGAAGCCGAAGCCGCACAAATTTACAACAAATCCTTCACGAAGGATCCGAGCTTCTATGACCTTTATAAAACCCTCGAAACGTATAAGAAGACCGTGGATGACAAAACCGTCATCATCTTACCATCCGATTCGCCGTATGCGAGGCTGTTGATGGGGTACACGGAATAATTTTAAGAAACTCTTGGAAATGGGTGGTTCACCTGATTTCCGGGAGTTTTTTTCTTGGATAAGGTCCCCGTTTTTCCTTTCATTCCCCAACATGATAGAATGACTATATAGAAACAGAAGCCTTTACAGGAGGTACTTATATGTCCAAAAAATTAGTCCTGATTGACGGTAACAGTATTGCTTACCGTGCATTCTTTGCCCTTCCACTATTGAATAACGACAAGGGTGTACATACAAACGCGGTATACGGCTTTACCACCATGCTGCAGAAGATACTGGAAGATGAAAAACCGTCTCATATCCTGGTGGCCTTTGATGCGGGAAAAACGACGTTCCGTCATAAGACATTCACGGAATACAAAGGCGGCAGGCAGAAGACCCCGCCTGAGTTGTCCGAGCAATTCCCTTATATCCGGGAGCTTCTGGATGCTTATGGGATCAAACGGTATGAAAAAGAAAACTATGAAGCGGATGATATTATCGGAACCCTCTCCCTGCAGGCAGAATCCGACGGGTTCGAAGTGAAAGTATACTCAGGGGATAAGGATTTAACCCAGTTAAGCTCCAAAGATACGACGGTGTGCATCACAAGAAAAGGAATCACGGATATCGAGGTGTATACACCCCAGCACATCAAAGAAAAATGGGAGATCACCCCTGACCGGATCATCGATATGAAAGGCTTGATGGGGGACAGCTCCGATAATATCCCTGGTGTACCCGGTGTCGGTGAGAAAACGGCGATCAAGCTCCTGAAGGAATTCGATTCCCTTGAAAAGCTGCTGGAGTCCATCGACAAAGTGAGCGGAAAGAAATTGAAAGAGAAGCTTGAAGAAAATAAGGACCAGGCGATCATAAGTAAAGAACTGGCCACGATCCTCAGAGAAGCTCCCATCGAAGTCACGGTAGAAGAACTGAATTATGATGGCTGGGATGAAGTGAAACTGAAGGAAGTGTACCGGGATCTTGGATTCAACTCCCTCCTTGAGAAAATGGGTGAGTCCCCTCAAGAGGAGCCCCAGGAGCTGGATGATATCTCCTTTGAAGTGGTGGAAACCATTACAGACGAACATCTGGCAAGTGAGAGCTCCCTATACATCGAAATGCTTGAAGAGAATTATCATCTTGGTGAAGTGATCGGCATGAGTCTTCATAACGAAAATGGGACGATTTTCTTTACCCTTGAAACGGCACTGAATTCAGAAGCCTTTAAAAAGTGGGCGGAAGATGGATCGAAGTCGAAGAACGTCTACAACTCGAAAGAGACCGTCGTTGCCCTGAAGCGACAAGGAATCGACATCAAAGGAATCGGTTTCGATCTATTGCTCGCGTCTTATATCATCAATCCATCTGAATCGAGTGAAGACTTCGCCTCCATCGCAAAAGGGCATGGTCAGCCATCCATCGAGTCGGATGAAGCGGTTTATGGAAAAGGGGCCAAGCAGAAGGTCCCTTCCACGGACGCATTATCCGAACATCTGGCAAGAAAGGCCTTCATCCTTCAAGACTTGAAGGAAACATGCATAAAAGAACTCGAAGAAAATGATCTTTATGAATTATACATGGAGCTGGAATTGCCTCTTGCCCTTATCCTGGCTGAGATGGAATTCACCGGTGTGAAGGTGGATCAGGATCGTTTGATGACCATGAAGGAAGAGCTTGCCCTCCGACTGGACGAACTGGAAAAGAACATTCATGAACTGGCAGGGGAGAGTTTCAACATCAATTCTCCGAAGCAGCTCGGCGTGATCCTTTTTGAAAAACTGGGTCTGCCGGTTGTGAAGAAAACGAAGACTGGTTACTCCACTTCCGCAGACGTATTGGAAAAACTGCAGTCCAAGCATGAAATCATTGATCATATCCTTCACTACCGTCAGTTAGGAAAGCTGCAGTCCACTTATCTAGAAGGGTTATTGAAGGTGGTTCATAAAGATTCGAGCAAGATCCATACTCGGTTCAACCAGGCCCTTACCCAAACCGGCCGCCTGAGCTCAACGGATCCGAACCTTCAAAACATCCCGATCCGCCTGGAAGAAGGCCGAAAGATCCGTCAGGCTTTCATTCCTTCTGAAAAAGGATGGGTCATGTTCGCTGCCGATTATTCACAGATCGAACTACGGGTCCTTGCCCATATAGCGGGGGATGAGAAATTGGTGGAAGCCTTCCGTAATGATATGGACATCCATACGAAAACGGCCATGGACGTTTTCGGAGTGGAGAAGAGCGAGGTTACGTCCAATATGAGAAGGCATGCGAAAGCCGTTAACTTCGGGATCGTCTATGGAATCAGTGACTACGGACTGTCACAAAGTCTTGATATCACACGAAAAGAAGCAGGGGAGTTCATTAAGAAGTACTTAGAAAGCTTCCCCGGCGTGAAAGAATATATGGATGATATCGTACAGGATGCGAAACAAAAGGGGTATGTGACGACCCTGATGAATCGACGCCGTTACCTTCCTGAAATCACGAGCCGTAATTTCAATTTACGGAGCTTTGCAGAACGTACAGCGATGAACACACCGATTCAGGGAAGTGCAGCAGATATCATTAAGAAAGCCATGATTGATATGGCGGCCCGTTTGAAGGAAGAGAAACTTCAAACACGGATGCTCTTACAGGTGCATGATGAATTGATCTTCGAAGCTCCCGAGGATGAAATCGAAACATTGAAGAAAATTGTTCCTGAAGTGATGGAGAACGCGATGGAGCTCGAAGTTCCATTAAAGGTTGATTACTCTTACGGACAAACATGGTACGACGCGAAGTAGTTTTATGAAGAAGGAGGTGGAACTATGCCAGAGCTGCCTGAAGTAGAAACGGTCAGAAGGACGTTGGAGCTCCTTGTATCGGGGAAGAAAATAAAGGATGTCAGTGTCTTTTGGCCAAAAATGATCAAGAATCCACCTGAAACGGATGAATTCATCCATAGCTTGAGAGGTCAGGAAATTCATGAGATGAGAAGGAGAGGGAAGTTCTTGATCTTCTCTTGTGATGATGTTGCCCTCGTTTCTCATTTGAGAATGGAAGGAAAGTATAATCTGGCTGATCATCGGGATCCCGTTGAAAAACACACTCATGTCATCTTCCACTTCACGGATGGAACGGAACTCAGATACCGTGATGTCCGGAAGTTTGGGACGATGCATCTCTTTAAGAAGGGGGAAGAACTACTCCACCTTCCCCTCCTTCAGTTGGGACCGGAGCCGTTTCTGTCAGAGTTTACACCAGACTATCTGGCTGAAAAGCTCGGCAGGACGGAGAGAATCGTGAAGGCCACCTTATTGGATCAAACGGTGCTTGTAGGCCTTGGGAATATTTATGTGGATGAAGCCCTATTCCGTGCAGGCATTCATCCCGACCGGAAATCAAAGTCCCTGTCACGGGAAGAAATCGAGCGGCTCCACAGTGAAATCATCCACACGTTGACGGAAGCGGTGGAAATGGGTGGCAGCACGATCCGGTCTTACGTGAATTCCCAGGGACAGATGGGGATGTTCCAACAGAACCTGTATGTTTACAGCAGGAAAGAAGAGCCGTGCCGGAACTGCGGTACAGCCATCGAGAAGAAAGTATCGGCGGGGAGAGGGACCCATTACTGCCCCCGCTGTCAGCGGTAAAAAGAACGTTTAACATTTGATAAGCCCTTACCATATAGTATTGTAATGATTTTCGGGAGGGCTATTAGATGAGTGAAACAATCTCCTTATTACTGCTGGCGTTCGCTGTAAGTCTCGATAGTTTTAGCACCGGTTTAACTTATGGATTACGAAAAGTGAAAATCCCTACAAAATCAATCAGCATCATATCGATCTGTTCAGCGAGCTCTTTATTGCTGGCGATGTTACTCGGTCAAACCATCGGGTCCATCATCACCCCGGTCTGGGCAGGACGAATCGGCGGACTGATCCTTGTCGTGATCGGCGCAGCTGTTCTCTACCAGTTCTTCAGACCGGAAAAAGAAACGGTACTGTCACATGAAAAAACATTGATCAATTTTGAAATCAAATCCATAGGTTTAGTGATTCAAATATTAAGAAGGCCGCTCACGGCGGACTTTGATAAATCGGGTACGATTACCGGAATCGAGGCATTCATGCTTGGAATCGCCTTGTCACTGGATGCCTTCGGTGCTGGAATCGGTGCCGCGTTATTACATTTCTCGCCACTACTACTATCCCTGGCGATTTTTGCGATGAGCTTCGCGTTCTTATTTTCCGGATTAAAGATGGGGGAATTCTTCTCTCACCTGCGCTGGATTCACCGCGTTTCATTTCTTCCGGGCGTTCTGCTCATCCTGATCGGGATCCTGAGGTTCTAGTGACCGGCGAGTATTGGAAAGGACACAATCATGGCACGTATTATAGGATTAACAGGCGGAATTGCAAGTGGTAAAAGTACAATCTCAACCATGCTACATGAAAAAGGATATACTATAATCGACGCAGACCTCGCAGCCCGTATGGTAGTCGAGGTGGGGCAGCCTGCATATCTGGCGATTGTCGAAGAATTTGGTGAAGGTATCCTCCACAAAAACGATTCGACCATCAATCGCGAAAAACTCGGTGGAATCATCTTTAACTCAGAAGAAAAAAGGAAAGTGCTGAACAGCATCGTGCACCCTGCCGTCAGAAGCATGATGCTCCAGCATAAAGACGAAGCCATCGCGTCCGGCAAAAACACCATCTTCATGGATATACCCTTGCTATTCGAAAGCGACCTCACGTGGATGGTGGAGCGTACACTACTCGTTTACGTAAACGAAGAAACCCAGCTGTCACGCTTAATGGAACGCAATCACTTAAACCGTCAAGACGCAGAAGCGAGGATCGCATCCCAATTCCCACTCAAAGACAAAGTCAACCTCGCCGACGCAGTCATCGACAACAACGGAACACTGAGCGAAACCAAACAGCAGCTTGAATCCCTATTAACAGAATGGGACCTACAACCATAACATCACAAATGACCGACAAGAAACCCTTGTCGGTTTTTTTGTCTAAGAGGATTAGGGGAGCGGAACTCAACCAGCACATGCTCCGAGAGAATGTGTGAATTAAACCTTCAAATCAAGTATGATTCCACCCCACAAAAATATACATACAATAAGCCTATTTGTCAGAATAATAAAACATTAAAAATACGCAAAATACTTATTAACTAATTCTCCAAATATGTTATACTATTTTTAGCAAATAAACATATAAGTATAACATTAATATAGAGGGGAGCCGGATTTATGAAGGCGAAAATTGCAATCAATGGTTTTGGACGTATTGGAAGAATGGTTTTCAGAAAAGCAATATTAGAGGAAAACTTAGAGGTTGTAGCCATTAACGCAAGCTACCCGGCTGAAACGTTAGCACATTTAATAAAGTATGACACAAATCATGGTACATTCCAGGCAGATGTAGTGGTGGAAGATCATGCACTCATCGTCAACGGGAAACGTGTCCTACTATTAAGCAATCGTGATCCTAAAGCATTACCTTGGGATGAACTGAACATCGATATCGTCATCGAAGCGACGGGGAAATTCAATTCAAAGGATAAAGCGAGCCTTCACTTAGAAGCAGGAGCGAAAAAAGTCATCCTGACGGCCCCTGGTAAAAATGAAGACGTTACCATTGTGATGGGTGTAAATGAAAGCGCATTAAATATAGAAGAACACAGCGTCATCTCCAATGCTTCCTGCACAACAAACTGTCTGGCTCCTGTAGCGAAAGTGCTGGATGAGCAGTTCGGAATTGAAAACGGTCTCATGACGACCGTGCACGCTTACACGAATGATCAGAAGAATATCGATAATCCACATAAAGATCTGAGAAGAGCGAGAGCATGCGGCCAATCGATCATCCCGACGACAACGGGTGCTGCAAAAGCATTATCATTAGTGCTTCCTCAACTAAACGGGAAGCTACATGGCATGGCGCTGCGTGTACCGACTCCAAACGTTTCATTAGTGGACCTGGTCGTGGATGTGAAAAGGGACGTAACCGTTGATGAAATCAACGAAGCATTCGTCACGGCATCCCTTGGTTCCCTGCACGGAGTCCTTGAATATACAACAGAACCACTGGTCTCAATTGATTTTAATACAAACCCACATTCTGCCATCATCGACGGCCTGTCCACAATGGTCATGGGCAACCGCAAAGTGAAAGTCCTTGCCTGGTACGACAACGAATGGGGCTACTCATGCCGCGTCGTCGACCTGGTCAAATTCGTCGCCACCAAAATGAACGCCAAACAAGAAGTCAACGTTTGAAAGAACCAACATAAATCATAAAGCAAAACCCTAGAACGTACCTTTATCAGGTGCGTTCTTTTCTTTTTTGCATGTTTAATGAAGTGCAAATATGTGTAGCTATTGAAGTAGCACAGAGTGGATTGTAGCGGAAGGCACTTGACTCCTGCGGGAATAGCGGGAAAGTTGAGACCCCACAGGGCAAAAGCCCGAGGAGGCTCAACTCACGCCCCGCCGGAAAGCAAGTGCCTGCAGCGAAAAGGAACGGTCATAGTTTTTACACTAAACGATTACCTACCCATCTAAAAAACTTTAAAAAAATTTATTGCAAAAGAGTTTTAAACAAAGTATACTATTTTTCGTGAACTTCTTATTAGCAAATGAATACTGATTTAACTACTTAAAGGGTTAGGACCTCTTCGGACTAACTTTCCCCCGTGGTAGTTAAGATTTTGCCAAAGGATACGTTCATTTTGACGAAAAAAATTATGTCAAAGGGGGAAATACGAAAATGGAAACAATGGGTCGTCATGTAATCTCAGAATTATGGGGTTGCGATTTTGAAAAATTAAACGATGTAGTAGGAATTGAGAAAACATTCGTAGATGCTGCGCTTAAATCAGGTGCAGAAGTGCGTGAGGTAGCTTTCCATAAATTTGCTCCTCAAGGTGTGAGTGGAGTTGTGATCATTTCAGAATCACACTTAACGATCCACAGTTTTCCTGAACATGGTTATGCCAGTATTGATGTATATACTTGCGGTGATTTAGATCCAAATATCGCAGCTGAATATATTGCAGATGCTCTTGGTGCTGACACACGCGAAACAATTGAATTACCGCGTGGAATGGGTCCTGTACAAGTGAAGAAGTCCCAGGCTCAAGCCCTTTAATCGATAATAACTCAGAAGAGATGCGTGATTCATGCATCTCTTCTTTTTTTCGTGCGTTCCCACATGCACTTATGGGTTTTTCAATCGTGCCTTTTCGTGTAAAATAAGGGTAACTAAAGGGAGGAACTTGAAATGAGTGGAATACGTACCCTGTTAAAGCGATTTCAATCGGAGTGTGAAACGTCCGATCAGCATGAAGATAAGGAACTGCAATCACGCTATTATAAATCCATGCATCAAGGTGCATTTAATGCAGTGCTGGGATTATTCTCATCGTCAGAGTATGACGTGATCTCCCAGTCAAAGGACAGAGGGGAAATCACGGTCCGGAAAAACGGGACGCCTCAATTATTTATCGTTGCCACGGTCATTACCGTGCGTCCCCTTGAAACGGCAGTCGATTTCAAGGTCAGTGCGGATAAAGGAAAGATCTTTGGTACATACACCGTTTTAAAAGCGCAAATCAACCATTATTATCATCAGCTTGATGGCGAATTGAAAAAAGTGAAATAACGGTAAATCCCAGAGAAGCTTGTGTAAGTTGCAGCTTTTTTATATGATGAAGGTAATAGTATGTAATAACGGAGCTGATATTATGAAATGCCCGTCTTGCCAGCATAATGGTACCCGAGTGGTGGACTCACGACCTGCTGATGAAGGACGTTCCATCAGGAGAAGAAGAGAATGTGAAGAATGTACATTTCGCTTCACGACCTTTGAGAAGGTTGAAGAGCTTCCTTTGATTGTGGTGAAAAAAGAAGGGGTAAGAGAAGAGTTTAGTCGAGAAAAGATTTTGAGGGGACTGATCAAGGCCTGTGAGAAGCGCCCGGTGCCTCTTGAAAGATTAGAAAAGATCTCAACAGATATTGAAAAGGACCTCCGGAACCAAGGGGCCTCTGAAGTAGAATCTGTGAAGATCGGTGAGATGGTCATGGATCACCTTGCGAAAGTTGATGAAGTGGCATATGTCCGTTTTGCATCTGTATATCGACAATTTAAGGATATTAATGTATTTATAGACGAATTAAAAGAATTAATAAAAAAAGAGTAGAAGAATGAGCTGAGGATGGGATTCTTTGGCTCTTTTCTCTTTATTTATTGAAAGGTAGAATCCAACTATGATGAAGAAGCATTGGAATGAAATACAGCCAATCGATCACTACACCGTAGGGACACATGGGATGCTTCAGGAATATGACCGGAAAATCATTACGTTTCTGTACCAGCCTTTAATTGGTTCCGTTTGCTACAGCCTCTACATGAGCCTATGGGGGGAAGTGGAGGAGAATCGGCTCTGGTCGACGGATTCCACCCATTATCATTTGATGAACGTCCTGTCCGTCAATCTTCAGGACGTCTACGAAGCAAGGATGAAGCTCGAGGGGATCGGTTTGTTGAAGGTGTATGAAAAAAGGGATGATGAAGAACGCCGTTTTCTATATGAACTGCAGCCGCCCCTCTCCCCTCAGGAATTCTTTCATGATGGCATGCTGAATGTGTATTTGTACCGTAAGATCGGCCGGACCCATTATTTGCGTTTGAAGAAATTCTTCACGGATGCGTCAGCTGATAAACATCAGTACACCGATATTACCCGATCATTCCAAGATGTCTTCACGTCGGAACCAATTAATTTCCTCCACCATGATGCGAATGTGGATTCGGAAACCGGGTCCGGTGAACAATATATGAAATATGGCAAGAATGATGGACTAGCACTGGACGAAATCGATTTTGATTTTCAGCTGCTGCTGGCGGGGTTATCGGAATCCATGGTGCCGCGCAAAGCCTTTACGCCGAAAGTGAAGGAAACCGTATTGAAGCTGAGCTATCTGTACGGGATCGATCCTCTTCAAATGAAGAATATCGTCTTAAGCTCTCTGGATGCCGATGATACGATCGATATCGAATTGCTGCGTAAAACGGCCCGTGACTGGTACGGTATGCAAACGGGTGATCAACTGCCTGATTTGACAACGAGAGTGGAAACGAAGAAAGCTGTAGAACGGGATCAACCACTTTCACAGGAGGAAGAGCTCATCGACTACCTGGAAACCACCTCGCCGAAGGATGTGTTATCGGACATCTCAAACGGGGGATCTCCTTCCAAGGCTGATCTTCAAGCCGTTGAGGAAGTGCTCATGTCCCAGAAGCTGCCGATCGGAGTTATGAATGTGTTGATTCAATACGTGTTATTGAAAACGGACATGAAGCTGACAAAAGGATACATGGAGAAGATCGCTTCCCATTGGTCCAGGAAAAAGGTTACGTCGGCGAGTGAAGCGATGATACTCGCGAAGAATGAACATAAGCAGTATCTCGAATGGGCTGAAGGCAAGAAGGATACTAAATCGAACAGGCGGAGAAAACCGATCCGCACGGAGAAGCTTCCGGAATGGTTCAAGGAAGACGAATTATCGGAAGAATCCGATACCTCTGCAGAAGGATACGACTTCGAAGCAGAAAAGAAAAAACTTGAAGAAGAGCTTAAAAATTTTCGAAAGTAGGTGAACAAAACGATGGAGAAAATCAATAACACCTTAAAGAGGCTGGCGACTTCCGGGTCATTTCAACAGCGATATGAACAAATGAAAAAAGAGATCTTAGAAAATAATGATGTAAAAGATTTTATCCGCAGGAATGAAGGCCGGGTAACAGGTGAAATGGTCAATGAAAGCCTGATGAAACTGTATGAGTACATCTCTCAAAGCAAGGAGTGCCGGTACTGTCCTTCTTTGCAGGAATGCAAGAATATGATGGAAGGGTATGATCCTCATCTGGTGATCAGGGGGAATACCATCGACATCGATTATCATCGCTGTCCACGGAAGGTCATTCATGATGAAAGAACAAGTGCCCAGCGGCTGATCAAAAGCTTGTATGTCCCGAAGGATATTTTGCAAGCTTCCTTCCAAACCCTCGATCTTGATTCGAAGAGCCGTCTGGAGGCCGTGCGTCTTGCGAAGAATTTCGTAGAGACGTATACAGAAGGGACGAAAATGAAGGGTCTCTATTTCTACGGGAAGTTCGGTGTGGGCAAGTCCTATCTGCTAGGCGCCATGGCCAATGAACTCGCTGAGAAAAAAATCGGATCCCTTATCGTATATGTTCCTGAGTTCTTCAGGGAAATCAAACAATCACTCGGTGATAATACGGTGAATGAAAAGCTGGAAATGGTAAAATCGGCACCGATCCTCATGCTGGATGACATCGGAGCGGAAACCATGTCGAGCTGGGGAAGGGATGAAATCCTCGGCACCATCCTCCAATACCGGATGCTTGAGAATCTGCCGACCTTTTTCACCTCCAACTTCAACTTCAACGAGCTGACCCACCATTTGACGTACAGTCAGCGCGGGGAAGAAGAAAAACTGAAGGCCGCGCGGATCATGGAGCGGATTAAATATTTATCTAAGCCTGTGTTGATTGACGGCAAAAATAGAAGAGAATAGTCTGAAGGAAAGGGAATCGCGTGCGGTTCCCTTTCTTTTTTTGATCACCCAAAAGAATTTCCCTCATCAACTTCTAATTTATACAAGCCTCCCATATATATAAATCAGGGAATTGGGTTTAAGGAGGCGAGAAAGTTTGATTGAATTTATTTTTAAGCAAAAAAATGATGCGGTAAAGCTTCAAGAATACCTCAATAAAGAGTTCATCCAATCATGGTTTCATGAAACGCTCTTTCAACATACAACTCACTATAATCTGACGATAGAGGTTTCCCCCTTCTTCAAGGAGCGGGAAAAACTTTTCAACGGGGTTTCCAAATTCGTCATGAATGATAAATGCATGGACTGGTCCGAATCAGCCTTGAGAGAAAATTATTTGTATGAAGATAGTGATGAAATCAATCAAATATTAGAAATCGTGTCAGAGATGAGGCTGGGGGAACGCCCTGAGTTGATGGAGCTGATCGGCGAATGGGACGAGGCTGAATACGTCCATGAGAGCCTTGAGCTTCTATTGGAAGGGAAGGCACCCATATCATTCGACTCCTTTAGCAAGTTCAGGTTGAAGAAGCTTCAGGAGAGGCTACTGCTGATGCTGGATCTGGCCATAGACGAATATAAGATGGAGCAGGAATATCAGATGTTCGTTCATATGCTCCGGGAATATCTCTCTTCAAGGGAGCAGAAAATGCGCACGGTCCATCTTTACTCGACGGGGTATGGATTTCGTTTCTTTGATGAGGACATGAAAGAAGTGACAAGGCAGGAGCTGACGAAGGCGATCGATAAACGGCTGCTAACCAATCACCCCTTATACGTGGATTCATTCACCATTGCCCCTTTATTATCCCTTGCCCCTGAGAAGATACACGTCTATGGAAATGGGGATCATCAATTGATCCGGACGCTTCAGAATATTTTTGAAGAACGGATCGATCTTCTGCCGTTGAGTTACTTTCCCGACACACTTCTTTATCCTTCGTGGGATATTGCGAATGAATAGGCTTGCTTTTCAAAACATAACCGATTATAATACCTACATAATAAGTCAATAAATAAAGGTTATGATGAGGACAATAATATTTCTATTCATTCACAGAGAGGGAAGCCCTCAAGGCTGCAAGCTTCCTAATTCGGTAGTGATATTTACCACCTCGGAACTTCAATCATGAACGGAACCTTATTCGGTTCACAGTAATGGTTGACGGCTAAATGTCGTTATTCGTTTTTCAATGAAGTCATTGTCTTTAAACCAAGACAATGAGAAGTTGGGTGGAACCACGAGCTTACTTATTAACCTCGTCCCTTCAAACGTGAAGGGGCGGGGTTTTTTATGTTTTATAAAGATATTTCAAGGAGTGAAATCACATGTCAGAAATAGTGAAAATGCAGTTCCCGGATGGAAATGTCAAGGAATTTCCTAAGGGTACGACGACAGAAGAGATTGCTGCGTCCATCAGTCCGGGACTGAAGAAGAAGGCGCTCGCTGGAAAAATAAATGGTGTAATGATCGATCTGCGTACAGGAATTCAGGAAGATGGAGCGATTGAAATCGTGACGGCTCCTTCAACGGATGCCCTTGAAGTCCTTCGTCACAGTACGGCCCATTTAATGGCACAGGCCATCAAACGTTTATATCCTGAAACGAAGCTTGGAATCGGTCCGGTCATTGAAGGTGGATTCTATTACGATATCGATTCAGAGCATACGTTTACGCCAGAGGATCTTCCTGAGATCGAGAAGGAAATGAAGAAGATCACAGGTGAAAACCTGGAAGTGGTCCGTAAAGAAGTCAGCCGCGACGAAGCGCAGAAAATGTATGAGGAAATCGGGGATGAGTACAAGCTTGAACTGCTTGAAGCCATTCCTGAAGGGGAACAGGTTTCCATTTACGAGCAGGGTGAATTCTTCGACCTTTGCCGCGGGGTCCACATCCCGTCAACAAATAAAATCAAAGAATTTAAGCTGTTGAGCATTGCCGGGGCTTACTGGCGTGGTAACAGTGATAATAAAATGCTTCAACGGATTTACGGTACGGCTTTCTTCAAGAAGGAAGACCTTGCAGAGCACCTTCGTCTTTTAGAAGAAGCGAAAGAGCGTGATCACCGTAAAATCGGAAAAGAATTGAACCTGTTCATGAACTCACAAAAGGTGGGACAAGGCTTGCCGATGTGGCTGCCTAAAGGTGCAACGATCCGCCGCATCATCGAGCGTTATATCGTGGATAAAGAAGAGCGTCTGGGCTATGACCACGTCTACACTCCGATCATGGGGAGCGTAGAGCTTTACAAAACAAGCGGTCACTGGGATCACTATCAGGAAAATATGTTCCCGGTCATGGAAATGGATAATGAAGATCTTGTTCTTCGCCCGATGAACTGTCCTCATCATATGATGATTTACAAAAACGGTATCCACAGCTACCGTGAGCTTCCGATCCGTATCGCCGAGCTTGGTACGATGCACCGTTATGAATTATCAGGCGCCCTGTCTGGACTTCAGCGTGTACGCGGGATGACTCTGAATGATGCTCATATCTTCGTGCGTCCGGATCAGATCAAGGAAGAATTCAAACGTGTCGTACGCCTCGTTCAGGAAGTGTACAAAGACTTTGATCTGAATGACTATTCCTTCCGTCTTTCGTACCGTGATCCTGAAGATACAGAGAAGTACTTCGATGACGATGAAATGTGGAACCGTGCTCAAGGTATGATCAAGGAAGCGATGGATGAACTGGACGTTGAGTACTTCGAAGCAGAAGGGGAAGCGGCATTCTACGGCCCTAAACTGGACGTTCAAGTGAAAACGGCCCTTGGGAAGGAAGAAACGTTATCCACTGTTCAACTGGACTTCTTACTTCCAGAGCGCTTTGACTTAACATACGTAGGGGAAGACGGCAAGCAGCACCGTCCTGTCGTGATTCACCGTGGGGTCGTATCCACTATGGAACGCTTCGTTGCCTTCCTGATCGAGGAATACAAAGGAGCTTTCCCGACTTGGCTCGCTCCAACGCAGGTTCAGGTGATCCCGGTTTCTCCTGATGTCCACTTCGACTACGCAAAAGAAGTGAAAGAAAAGCTACAGGCTGAAGGACTGCGTGTGGAAATCGATGACCGCAATGAAAAAATCGGCTACAAAATCCGTGAGTCTCAGATGAGCAAAGTCCCTTATATGCTCGTCGTGGGAGACAATGAAATCAAGGAAACAGCTGTCAACGTCCGTAAATACGGAGAGCAGAAATCCGAAACCATCTCCCTTGACGAATTCATCGGCCACATCACAAAAGAAGCGAATCGCTAAAATTAGAAGAGGGACGGACCTCCAAATGGTCATTGTGGTTTACCATAATGTATCCGTTGGAGGTCCGTCCCTCCCCAATTAATTTCAAAAAAACTGTTGCACTCTCCTTATATGTCTGATATTATGAAATACGTTGTGATATTAAATGATTATTTGACAGCGGTATTGTCATGTGATATAGTATCTAAGGTGAATTGAATACAGTTTGGTACAAGTAGGAGCTACCCGCTTCTCACCTGAATAACGCGTTTAAAGCTGTTACCAGGTATGTGATTGACTATTAAAGCCATTTATATATGCTTAATAATCAGGTGCGGGTGTTTCGACACTCGCATCTTTTTTTGTGTCTTGGACATGGAAAAAGGAAGCGGGAGCGTCGGCCAAAGCCGTGTATTCTTTTAATAAACCTTGGAGGTGGCTAATTATTAGCAAAGACATGATTTTAAACGAAACGATTCGTGCCCGTGAAGTACGTCTTATCGATCAAAACGGTGAGCAACTTGGGATCAAAACCAAGAATGAAGCTCTTGAAATCGCTGAACGTGTAAATCTTGATCTTGTTCTGGTTGCTCCAAATGCAAAACCACCCGTTGCTCGTATCATGGACTACGGTAAGTTTAAGTTTGAACAACAGAAGAAAGACAAAGAAGCACGTAAGAATCAGAAGATCATCAATCTTAAAGAGGTGCGTCTAAGCCCGACGATTGATGAGCATGATTTCAACACCAAGCTTCGTAACGCTCGTAAGTTCCTTGAAAAAGGAGACAAAGTTAAAGCGTCAATCCGATTTAAAGGTCGTGCGATTACGCACAAAGAAATTGGTCAACGCGTTCTGGATCGCTTCAGTGATGAGTGTAAAGATGTAGCAACCGTTGAATCAAAACCGAAAATGGATGGTCGCAGTATGTTCTTGGTGCTTGCACCAGTCAACGAAAAATAAAGGACCCGAGGAGGAAAAGCATCATGCCAAAAATGAAAACTCACCGCGGCTCAGCTAAGCGTTTCAAGAAAACAGGTTCTGGTAAACTTAAACGTTCACACGCTTACACAAGCCACTTATTCGCAAACAAATCTACTAAAGCAAAGCGTAAGCTACGTAAAGCGGCTGTTGTCTCTAAAGGAGATTTCAAACGCATTCGTCATATGCTTGACAACCTAAAATAAGAAGTATTAGAAACAGGAGGGAATTATTATGCCACGCGTAAAAGGCGGAACAGTAACACGCAGACGTCGTAAAAAAGTTCTTAAATTAGCCAAAGGTTATTTCGGTTCAAAACATACTTTATATAAAGTAGCAAATCAACAAGTCATGAAATCATACATGTATGCTTATCGTGACCGTCGCCAAAAGAAACGTGATTTCCGTAAACTATGGATCACACGTATCAATGCGGCTGCACGTATGAACGGTCTTTCTTACAGCCGTTTAATGCACGGATTGAAGCTTGCTGGTATCGAAGTAAACCGCAAAATGCTTGCTGAGCTTGCGATTTCTGACGAAAAAGCATTCAACCAATTAGCTGACGCTGCTAAAGCTCAACTAAACAAATAATATACTGCTGACTGAGTCAGCAGACAAAAAGGACTGGCCCCTGGCCGGTCCTTTCTTATATCAATCACTATAGAAAGCAGGTAGAACTCATGGATGCATTAACAGGGATCTTATATCTTTATGTCGTCATCATCAATATCATCGGCTTTACGGTCATGGGGAGAGATAAACGGAAAGCGGAGCGGCATGAATACCGCATCAGCGAGCGGGTCCTGTGGCAGGTCGCCATTGTGGGGCAGCGTCGGGGCGTATATGGGGATGAAGGTGTTCAGGCATAAAACGAAACACAAAGCGTTTGCCATCGGCTTCCCATTGCTTGTCATCGTCCACTGTGTGCTGTTCATCTGGCTGAGCGCGAATCTGTGACATCAAAGTTTTCATTCTTTAACCCGTCTTTCATACATACTATATAAAGAGGGGTTGTAGAAACAGCTTAGAATAGCAGAAGGAGGTCGCATAAGCCATGGACGAACGGTTGGTTGCTGCATTCGCCCTGATGGAAGCAAGCGGATATATGGCTCCTGTTCTGTTTATCGTATTTCACATTCTGAGGCAGTTTCTGTTCATTCCTGTCGCCCTTGTCTGTATGGCGGGAGGGGTTCTGTTCGGAAGTCTCTTCGGCACTCTGTATTCGTTGATCGGATTAACGCTCTTATCTGTCACTTTTTATTTTGTCATCAAAAGTTTCAAATCGTTTTATGAAAAACTCCTGAGGCTGAAAGAAAAGTGGTTCGGCCGGAATGCCACCCTTACCACAGGGCAGATTGCGGTTCTCAGGTTGATTCCCTTTGTCCATTACCAGCTCTTGAATCTTTGCCTGCTCGAGCGGAAGAAGGAACTCAAGCCCTTCATTCGCGCCTCCCTTCTTTCCAATATTCCCCTGGCGTTTTTCTATACGGTATTCGGCCAATACATCAAACAATTTTCCCCGCCCATTCTCGTCATGATTTTCATCGCACTCATCGTCCTCTTTTACCTTTTAAGAGAAAAAGTCAGAGTCATTCAATGGAGAGAGTTTTTTCCGGGTAAATAAAAATGAAAACGACCAGCTCTGCTAGTCGTTTTTTTGTTGTGGTTTTTGAAGGAATTCGTGAATCGGACTTTTCCAGTCGAGTTTGGCATTCGGGTATCTTTCTTTGATTTCGTTCTGGAGGTATTCGAAATCCTCCCGGGTAAGGCCCTTTAATGAGGAAACATGTTTGGTCCATACGAATATGGAAACCACATCGAATGCCTTCTCCGTTGCCCCAAGATATTTTTCCCCTTCAAATCGTACACCCTTGTACGTTATGTGAAAGTTTTTCCGGACATTTTCCTGATCATCTAGAAAATAGAAACGTTTCTGCTCCTGGGCAAGCTCCAGTTTTCGCTTTGGGTTGATAATGTATTTCACGCTGCTGTATAAAAGATAAAGAATAAGGATCAAAAGCACTAACCGAATAAGCCAAAGCATAACCATTACCTCCATAGGCATATTTCTTCCACTATTATTTACGGTTAAATCAGAAAAAGGTTTCATATTATTATAAATTTGTTTAAAAATTTGTCATACTAAAAGGGTGTGTAATAAATAAAGGCATCGAAGGGGAGATATCACAATGAATATTGAAACATTATTGGACATGCAGAAGAAGCTTGATCAGCATATCGAAGAGGAACACGGCCTGGAACAAGAAGATCTGATCGACAAAAAAATCCTTGCCCTCCTGGTTGAGGTAGGTGAACTGGCCAATGAAACGAGAAGCTTTAAGTTCTGGAGTACGAAACCTTCTTCATCAAAGGATGTAATCCTTGAAGAATTTGTGGACGGGGTCCATTTCATCCTGTCACTGGGGATCGAAATCGGCATTCAACAATTCGATATAGGGGAGACGAATTATACGAATGAAGATGTGACAAAGCAATTCATGGAAGTTTTCAAATATGCCAACCATTTTGCGGAAGAGCGTTCCGTTGAACATTTCCAGGAGTTATTCAGGCATTACGTGTACCTTGGCGAACTGCTCGGATTCACCCATGAAGAAGTGTTCGATGCGTATGTGAAGAAAAATGAAGTGAATTATAATCGTCAAAAAGAAGGATATTAATGCATGATAGTAAAGAAGATTCAGGAAATTTTGATGAATCACACAGGTTTTAGTATAATGAAAAGGTAAAACAATATTTAGGGGGTCGAAACAATGGCAAAATTAGATGAAACATTGACAATGCTCAAAGATTTAACCGATGCCAAAGGTGTACCGGGCAATGAGAGAGAAGTACGGGAAGTCATGAAAAAATACATAGAGCCATTTGCGGATGAAGTGACGACAGATAACCTGGGGAGTCTGATCGCGAAAAAAGTGGGCGATGAAAACGGCCCTAAAATCATGGTGGCGGGACATCTTGATGAAGTAGGTTTCATGATCACACAGATCGACAGCAAAGGGTTCCTTCGCTTTCAAACCGTAGGTGGCTGGTGGTCACAGGTCATGCTTGCCCAGCGTGTGACGATTGTGACGAGCCAAGGGGAAGTGACAGGTGTGATCGGTTCCAAGCCGCCGCATATCCTGCCTCCGGAAGCACGCAAAAAGCCCGTCGACATCAAAGATATGTTCATTGATATCGGTGCGTCAAGCCGTGAAGAAGTACAGGAATGGGGAGTGAAACCGGGAGATATGGTGGTCCCTCATTTCGAATTCACGGTGATGAACAACGAGAAGATGCTCCTGGCGAAAGCATGGGATAACCGCATCGGATGTGCGATTGCCATCGATGTACTAAGAAACCTGAAGGATGCGAGTCATCCGAACGTCGTATATGGAGTCGGTACCGTACAGGAAGAGGTCGGCCTTCGTGGTGCGAGAACGGCTGCTGCCAAGATTCAGCCTGATATCGGCTTTGGTGTGGATGTTGGAATCGCCGGGGACACACCTGGTGTTTCTGATAAGGAAGCGTCAAGCAAGATGGGTGAAGGTCCACAGATCATTTTATATGATGCTTCCATGGTTTCCCATAAGGGACTTCGCGACTTTGTGACGGATACAGCGGATGAGCATAACATTCCGTATCAATTCGATGCCATCGCAGGAGGTGGAACGGATTCAGGCGCGATCCATTTGACAGCCAATGGAGTTCCCGCCTTATCCATCACCATTGCGACACGCTATATCCACTCACATGCAGCCATGTTGCATCGTGATGATTACGATAACGCCGTTAAATTGATTACAGAAGTGATCAAGAAGCTCGACAGCGACACTGTGGCAAAGATTACGTTTGATTGATTGCAGTGAAAGAGACCCTTTTGAATCAGGGTCTCTTTATTTTGTCCTTATTTAAACGTCATTTCTTTCGAAGAGGTCATATCGGCATCAATCGTCTTTTTGATGATGCGGATCGCACTTTCATTGTCTTCTTCGGTTTCTGATGCCATGCAGTCCTGCGGAATCGACATGTCATATTCCCTCATATAGGCATCATTGGCGGTATACAGGACGCAGATGTCACCAGCGATCCCTGTTAGAATCAGATGCTTCACATCCAGCTGATGAAGGAGGATATCAAGCTGTGTCCCGAAAAAACAGGAGTGCTTCGGTTTGATGATGAAAAAATCGTCTGTATCGGGATGGAGTTTTTCGATTACGTCTTTGCCTTTCCCTTTTTTGCATTTCTCTATGATATCATTCATATTGTCCTGCCATAGGCCGTAATTGTCATTCACATATATGACCGGCAACCCGGCTTCCTTCGCTTTCTTCTTCAAGTCCCGAATGTTTCCTACGATGTTCATGGTGTTTTCGTATAAATCTTCTCCACCCTGGAAATCAAACGTATTAATCATATCGATGATTAATAATGCGCTTTTCTCCTGACTCATACCGTTGTCTCCCCTTTCATTTCCTTATGTATGTTGTATTACCACTGAAGGAGACAGACTAAAACCATCCAGGGTAATGTAATTCATTCCCAATAAACAAGGGCAACCCTATTCAGGATTGCCCTTGTCTTTATTGCATTTGCTGCTGCTGCAATGATTCCTCTAATGTTTCAAGGACCATTTTCTGTTCCTGGGGATCGGCGTTTTGCCAGAAGACTTCAAGGAGTACACCGAGACCTGGAAGGGTTTTTTCTTCCCCTCCCTGGATGGCATCGACAATGGTGTCTCTCAATTCGTCCTGGTTGTTTCCAGATACATTGTGTATGATCGCTTTTCGTAAGTTAAGATTCATCATGCATTTCTCCTTTTTGCTAGGATGAGGAATTCATTGTTATCTTGTCTCAAATTGAATTTATTATGTAGGAAAGTTAAGGTATAATGAGACCTTGAATAGTAATCAAAAGGAGCGGATACGATTGAAGTATATTCAATCCTCGAAAAATCCTGTTGTGAAGCAGTGGAAGAAATTATTGACGAAAAAAGAACGGGATCTTACCCGTACATATATCATTGAAGGATTTCATCTTGTGGAAGAAGCTTTGAAGCAGGAGGATACGGTCCTTGAGCTGATCCAGGTGGAAGGAATCGATATCCCCCAGAAATGGACGGTGGACTCGGTTCCCATCACTATGGTGTCGGATGAAGTAGGGAAAACCCTCGCTGATACCGAGACCTCTCAAGGGATCTTTGCAATTTGCAGGCAAAAGGAAGATGAGCATGACCCCGAAAAGGCAGCAACATTCATGCTGCTCGACGGTCTCCAGGATCCGGGCAATATCGGCACGATCATCCGCACAGCCGATGCAGCGGGAATCGATATGGTCGTGCTGGGTAAAGGGACGGTGGACCCTTATAATCCGAAAGTATTACGATCGGCACAGGGAAGCCACTTCCATATCCCGATTGTCAGAAAAGAACTGCCTGAAACCATTTCATCCCTGAAAGAGCGCAGCATCCCCGTGTACGGGACGGCTCTTGAAAACGGAGTGGAGTACACGTCGATCAGCCCGCAATCTTCCTATGCCCTCATCGTAGGGAATGAGGGGAACGGCATGTCTCGGGACCTGTTAAAGGAAACCGACCGGAACCTCTACATCCCCATTTACGGTAAGAGTGAATCATTGAATGTGGCCATTGCGGCAGGCATTTTATTGTACTATTTTAAAAATGGGCAGTGAATTTCGTGAAAAGGTTTGAATTATGCCATGAAATTCACTATAATAATGCACATATAACTTAAAAAACGTTGAAAGAGGAAAGTAACACATGACCTTCTTCAAGGGAGAGAATGCCCTGGACTGTAAGCATTCTTAAGAAAACATGATGTGAACATTTCACCTCTCGAGTTGGCATCGGGACCATTCCACGAGTGAATGTAAAGATGCTCCGGCATAAGCCGTTATCCGAATGAAGTGAGTAGATCCCCCTGTGGATATGCTTATAAGGGTGGTACCGCGATCTAAACCTCGTCCCTTTTTGGGATGGGGTTTTTTTATTTGTTTAAAAACCAATCCAACGAAACATTCGGACGATATACATTAAAGGAGGAAGAACAATGGAGGACAAATTACGATCCCTTCAACAAGAAGCCATCGAAAAAGTGAACGAAGCACAAGACCTGAAAGAACTGAACAACATCCGCGTTGCTTACTTAGGGAAAAAAGGACCTGTCACCGAAGCCTTAAAAGGCATGGGGAAACTTTCAGCAGAAGAGCGTCCTAAAATGGGGGCACTTGCCAATGAAGTCCGTGGAGCAATCACCGAAACCATCGAAGCAAAGCAGGCTGTTCTTGAAAAAGAAGCGGTCCAAAAGAAGCTTCAATCTGAAACGATCGATGTCACGTTACCTGGCCGTCCCGTGAAAAAAGGGAATCACCATCCCCTGACGATGATCGTGGAAGAAATCGAAGACCTCTTCATCGGCATGGGCTACACGGTTGCTGAAGGACCGGAAGTGGAGAAGGACTATTATAATTTCGAAGCCTTGAACCTCCCTAAAGGACATCCGGCACGTGACATGCAGGATTCTTTCTATATTACAGAAGAAACCCTTCTGCGTACCCACACGTCACCGGTTCAGGCAAGAACGATGGAACGGGCCAAAGGAAAGGGTCCCATCAAGATCATCTGTCCTGGTAAAGTGTACCGACGTGATACGGATGACGCAACACATTCACACCAATTCACTCAGATCGAAGGCCTTGTCATCGACGAAAACATCCGTATGAGTGATTTGAAAGGGACGCTGAATGTATTTGCCAAGAAAATGTTCGGTGAAGACCGTGAAATTCGCTTGCGCCCGAGCTTCTTCCCATTCACAGAGCCTTCTGTCGAGATGGATATTTCATGTAAGATCTGTGGAGGAAAAGGTTGTCGTGTATGTAAAGGAACGGGCTGGATCGAAATTCTCGGCGCAGGGATGGTTCATCCGAATGTCCTTGAAATGGCTGGATTCGATTCGGAGAAATATACAGGTTTCGCCTTCGGTATGGGACCAGAGCGTATCGCCATGCTGAAATACGGCATCGATGACATCCGTCATTTCTACACAAACGATACTCGCTTTGTGACACAGTTCGGAACACAAGAGTAAAGAAAAACGATAGGGAGGTACTAACACATGTTTGTTTCATATAAATGGTTAGAAAATTATGTAGACCTGTCAGGTGTCACACCTGAAGAGTTGGCAGAAAAGATTACAAGAAGCGGGATCGAAGTCGAAGGTGTCGAACGGATCGGCGAAGAGATCAAAAATGTGGTCGTCGGCCATGTCCTGCAGTGTGAACCGCATCCCGCTGCGGATAAATTAAATAAATGCCAGGTGGACACAGGGGAAGAAGAGCCTGTCCAAATCATTTGCGGGGCACCAAACGTGGCAAAAGGCCAAAAGGTGGCCGTCGCGAAAGTAGGGGCGGTACTTCCTGGTAACTTCAAAATCAAAAAAGCCAAACTCCGTGGCGAAGCATCCCACGGAATGATCTGCTCCCTTCAAGAGCTTGGAGTCGAAGGAAAGCTCGTACCGAAAGAGCATGCAGACGGAATCTATGTATTCAGTGATGATGCCGAGGTAGGCAGAAATGCAGTTGAATTATTAAACCTGGATGATGCAATCCTCGAACTGGGATTGACACCCAATCGTTCAGATTGCTTAAGCATGCTGGGAGTGGCGTATGAAGTCGCCGCCATCCTGGACCGTGACGTAAAGCTTCCTGCATCCGAAGTGTCAGAAGGTAACGGAAAAGCGTCGGATTATATTTCGGTAAAAGTAGAAGCGAAAGAAGATAATCCTCTATACGGGGCCAAAATCATCAAGAATGTCAAAATCGGACCATCTCCACTTTGGATGCAGAATGCACTGATTTCAGCCGGGATCCGTCCACATAATAACGTAGTCGACATTACAAACTACGTACTGTTGGAATACGGTCAGCCTCTTCACGCTTTCGACTACGACCGCCTCTGTTCAAAGGAAATCCTTGTTCGCCGTGCAAACGACGGCGAAACATTCGTGACCCTGGATGATGCGGAAAGGACATTATCAAGCAGCCAGCTTGTGATTACGAACGGGACTGAACCCGTTGCCCTTGCCGGCGTGATGGGTGGAGCGAATTCAGAAGTCCAGAACGATACGACCACTGTTCTTCTTGAAGCAGCATATTTCACCGGTGCCATTGTCAGAGGTGCATCGAAAGACCACGGACTTAGAAGCGAAGCCAGCACCCGTTATGAAAAAGGCGTGGATCCGAATCGTGTCCTGAAAGCCGGGGAAAGAGCGGCTGAACTGATGGCTGAATATGCCGGAGGGGAAGTTCTCGAGGGCACTGTTTTATTCAATGAATTGGACGTAGAGCCAGTAAAAGTGGAAATTACGCTAGAAAAAATCAATTCTTCACTTGGAACAGACATTTCCGTTGAAACAGTGGAAGATATCTTCCGCCGACTTCAATTTGATGCAGAAGTAAATGGCGAAACATTCGTCGTAACGGCTCCTACAAGAAGAGGGGATATCACCATCCCTGAAGATCTACTGGAAGAAGTGGCCCGCCTTTACGGGTATGACAATCTTCCAATGACACTTCCAGAAGGAGAGGCAACACCAGGTGGCCTTTCGAATCACCAGCTGAAGCGCCGTACGGTCCGCCGTTATCTGGAAGGAGCGGGACTCCTGCAGGCGATCACGTATTCATTGACAAACGACAAGAAAGCAAGCCTTTATGCACTGGACGCAAGGGAACCTGTCCGCTTATTGATGCCGATGAGTGAAGAACGCAGCAACCTTCGTTTAAGCATCATTCCACAGCTTCTTGAAGTGGTTTCATATAACAAAGCCCGTCAAAATGATTCTCTTGCCTTTTATGAAGTAGGATCCGTCTTCTTAACGGAAACAGGCGAAGAACTTCCACAGGAAGAAGAGCATATTGCAGGAGCGCTGACCGGCCTGTGGCACCAGCACCCTTGGCAAGGCGAGAAAAAGCCTGTCGACTTCTATGTGGCCAAAGGGATCCTTGAAGGTATGTTCGAAGAAATCGGTGTATCAGAAGCCATCTCATTCCGTCAGGCAACCGTAGATGGCATGCACCCTGGACGTACGGCTGAGATCCTGCTGGACAACGAAGTGATCGGTTTCGTCGGAGCGATCCATCCGGAAGCGGAAAAAGAATTGGACCTGAACGAAACGTATGTGTTCGAGCTGAAGGCATCACCTGTCTTCCATTATGAAAAGCCGGCATTAAGCTACACGCCGATCCCTCGCCATCCATCGATCACACGGGATATCGCCCTTGTAGTGAACACGGATGTGAAAGCCGGGGACCTGGCATCCATCATCAAAGAAGCAGGAGGAAAACTTCTGAAAGAAGTCTCCGTCTTTGATCTGTATGAAGGCGAGCATATGGAAGCAGGCAAGAAATCACTTGCGTTCTCCCTGAAATACTTCGATCCGGCCAAAACATTGACTGATGAAGAAGTGGTGAAAGTGCATGATGGGGTACTTGCAGCCGTGAAAGAAAAAGCAGGAGCCGAATTGAGAGGATAATTCGACTTGTGAAGAGAGGTGTCAGACATTGGTCTGACATCTTTTTTTGTGTGGTGGGCTCGTAAACAAAAAACCCCACCGGTACAACCAGTGGGGCCATCCTCATTTCCTCGCCAATCTCATCGCCTTTTCACTATTCGCAAAATGCCATTTCGTCATCGCTTTCAAGTCCTCAATGCCTTTTCGTTTGATGATCTTCGCCGCTGCCACATCCACGTGTTTTCCGGCGCCTTTCGGTATTTCCACGCCTGCTTTTGCACTCAGCTTGTCCATTTCTTTTAAGAATGCGTAGCGTGCGATGATTGATGCCGCTGCGACGGCGAGATGGATGCTTTCGCCTTTTGTGCTGAAGTATACCCGTTCCCGTTGGATTTTCGATTGGGCGGCGATGTGTTTGAAATATGTATTCTTTTCGACGAACTGATCGATCAAGATGCCTTCGGGTTGTTCCGGTGCCATCTTATCCAGCAGGTTCAGTATGGCTTTGTTATGAAGGAGTGCTTTCATCTTACCCTGGGTCATTCCTTTTGCCTGCATCTCATTGTATTTCGGGTTGTGGAGAATGAGCAGTGAATAGGGAATGGTGGAAATCAGATCCCGTGCAATACTGATGATTTGAGGGTCGGATAAGTTTTTGGAATCCTTGACCCCAAGCTCTTTCATAAGTGGGATCTGCTCTTTTTTTACGTAGGCGCTCACCACGGTGATCGGGCCGAAGAAGTCTCCTGTCCCCACTTCGTCAGAACCGATGACGGACCAATTCGCGAAATTTTCGGGGAGGTTGGCAGTCCCTTTGGAAGCGGATTTTACCTTGGCCGGGACGCTGCTTCCCCACCGGCTTGCCTCACCTTCCCCGTTTGCCCCTTGAAACATCACTTTGCCGGATTTGTAGGCGGTGATGGTACAGCCTGATGGTTTTGCGACAAAGATTGCCCCCGGCGGCAGTTTTTCGACTAATGCATGTTTGTAATGATTTTTCATTTTCTCGATGGTATCTTTCGTTGTTTGTATGACGGTATTGGCCAAGTTTCTCTCTCCTTATGACAAATTTCTTGAATTTAATAAAAAATGTGAGCGTATATGACAAATTCCTTCCATAATCAAAAGACTTCATGGTATGATTATGTGTAGGATTCTTATGAATGGGGGGCTTTCAGGTTGTCTGAAGAACAAAAAAATCGCACCACGGTGGACATATATGGTCAACAGTATACGATTGTTGGGACTGAATCAACAAGTCAAATCCGATACGTTTGTTCTAAAGTGGATGACAAAATGAGAGAAATCAACTCCATGAATCCATCTCTCGACACAAGCAGGCTTGCGGTCTTGACGGCTGTCAATGCCGTGAATGATTATCTCAAACTTCTGGAAAAGTTTGAAGAGCTTGAACGGGAAATTAAACGATTAAAGGATTGAATAAAGATGTTGGACTTAGCGTTGTTGGTCATCCTGGTGATAGGGTTTTTAATAGGTTTAAAACGTGGATTCATCCTGCAGGTCATCCACATTTTCGGATTTATCGTTTCTTTCATTGTAGCATACATATACTATGATCAGCTTGCACCTAAATTAACTTTATGGATTCCTTATCCTGTATTGGACGAGCAATCCACGTTGAATATGATTTTTGAATCGACCCATCTGGATCAGGCATATTACCGTGTAATCGCGTTTGCAATGATTTTCTTCGCAGTGCGCATCATTCTTCAAATCATTGGATCGATGCTTGACTTTGTCGCCCATCTTCCACTATTGAAGCAGCTGAATGTTCTTGGCGGCGGGATACTCGGTTTTGTTGAATCCTATTTAATGATATTCATTCTTTTATATATTGCGGTATTATTGCCGATCGAGTCGGTTCAGACATTCATCAATAACTCATTCATTGCTCAAGCGATGGTGAAACATACTCCTGTTTTCTCCGATATGGTGAAATCCTGGTGGATTGAATATGTAGCCTGAAAAAGGGCTGACTATAAGTATGCAACTTAAACTCGTTAGGGAAGCCATTAACGATTTGTTCATCTTATAAGTCAGTCTTTTTTCTTTTTCTGCCATTTTTGCTACTATATAATTGGAGACGTTCTGTATTTCTAAAGGAACGTGGATAATTCTATGATTGTAGGTGAATCCCTTGAATAAAAAAGATATTATAAAATTATTAGAAAACATTGCGATATATATGGAATTGAAAGGCGAGAATTCGTTTAAAACATCAGCCTACCGAAAAGCGGCATCGGCCCTTGAAAATGATGACCGGAGCCTCCAGGAAATCAGCGACTTCACGAAGCTCTCTGGGATCGGCAAAGGGACGGCCTCCGTTATTGAAGAGTACATAAATGAAGGAACATCTTCTGTTCTTGAAGGGCTGAAGGAAGAAGTGCCGAAGGGGTTAATCCCTCTTTTGCAATTGCCGGGTCTTGGAGGGAAGAAAATCGCGAAGCTGTACAGTGAGCTTGGGGTCGAAAGTATAGAGGACCTGGAAGAAGCGTGTAAAGAGAATAGAGTACAGGCACTTGCAGGCTTCGGAAAAAAGACCGAAGAAAAGATCCTTGCTTCCATTGAACAGGTTGGGAAAAGACCGGACCGGCTTCCTATTGGCTTTATGATGGGCATCGCGGAGGAAATAGAAGGCTATCTTTCTGAAATAGACAGTATCGGAACGTATTCGAGAGCGGGAAGCTTACGTAGGATGAGAGAAACCATTAAAGACCTGGATTTCATCATCTCCACAGAGCACCCGGAAAAGGTGAAGGAAGGGCTTCTGAAGTTGCCGAATATCGTTGAGACGATTGCAGCCGGGGACACGAAGGTATCATTGACCCTCCAGTACCATTGGGATGTGAGCATCGATTTTCGCATCGTGAAGCCTGAAGAATTTGCCACAACCCTGCATCATTTCACGGGATCGAAGGATCATAACGTCCGTATGCGCCAGCTTGCCAAAGAACGCGGAGAGAAGATCAGTGAATATGGCGTGGAGAACAGTGAAACGGGTGAAGTGAAGACCTTCGATTCCGAAGAAGCATTTTATCATCACTTCGACCTTCCGTGGATCCCGCCCGAGCTCAGGGAAGATGGAAAAGAAGTGGAGGAGTTCAAGGGGGATTATTCCCTCCTCACCTTGAAGGATATAAAGGGCGATCTTCACATGCACTCCACATGGTCCGACGGTGCCTATTCCATTGAAGAGATGGTGGAGGCTTGCCGTGCCAAGGGGTATCAATATATGGCGATCACAGACCATTCCCAGTATTTACGGGTCGCGAACGGCCTTACTCCCGAACGGTTGGTGAAGCAGATCAATGAAATAAAGGAACTGAATAAGAAGTATGATGATATCGAAATCCTCTCAGGGATCGAGATGGATATTCTTCCTGACGGTACCCTGGACTATGATGATGACCTATTGAAGAGAGTAGATCTCGTCATTGCTTCCATTCATTCAAGCTTCTCCCAGCCCCGTGAAAAAATCATGGAGAGACTGAAGACGGCATTGGAAAGTGCCCATGTGGATATCATCGCCCATCCTACGGGCAGGATCATCGGCAGGCGGGAAGGGTATGACGTCGATATGGACCTTCTTATCCAATTGGCGAAAGAAACCGGTACGGCCCTTGAACTGAATGCCAATCCGAATCGTCTGGATCTGTCTGCTGAAAACATCCGAAAAGCACAGGAGCAGGGTGTGAAGCTCGTCATCAACACGGACGCCCACAGTATCGATCACCTGGAGTTTATGGAAGTGGGTGTCGGTACGGCACGTAAAGGGTGGATCAAGAAAGATACGGTCATCAATACATGGGATAAAAATAAGTTCATACAATACATTAAGCGAAACTGATAAAAGGTGGAATACATCTCGTGAATTCTAAAGTATTAAAAACGTTGGAGTTTGATAAAATCAAAGAATTATTAAAGCAATTTGCTGCATCTGCCCTTGGTCATGGAAGGGTTTCCTCCCTCATGCCGTCGGTCGATTATGAAGAAATCACCGCTCTTCATGAAGAGACGGATGAAGCCATGACGATTCTCAGATTGAAAGGTCATGCTCCGCTTGGCGGGATTTTTGATATACGCCCTCACGTGAAGCGTGCCCAAATCGGCGGTATGCTTTCGCCGTCTGAATTCGTCCAGGTGGCAAGTACGATCCGGGCTAGTCGGAAGCTGACCCTTTTTGTAGAGGAGCTCTTGGAGGAAGAAGTGGATATTCCCCTTTTACAAGGTAAGATGGGAACTGTCATCCCGCTTCCTCATTTAGAGCAGGATATACGTAAAGTGGTGGATGACAACGGTGAAATACTGGACACAGCGAGTGAAGCGCTCCGTACAATCCGCACGCAGCTCCGTGCCAACGAAGGGCGGATCCGGGAGAAGCTTGAGCGGATGATCCGTTCGTCCAACGCACAGAAAATGTTATCCGATGCGATCATCACCATCCGGAATGATCGGTACGTCATCCCGGTCAAACAGGAGTACAGGGGTCAATATGGCGGGATCATCCATGACCAATCTTCTTCGGGACAGACGTTATTCATCGAGCCTGAAGCAATTGTACAGCTGAATAATCAGCTGCGTGAGCTCCGGTTGAAAGAGCAGACGGAAATCGAAAAGATTCTCCAGGAGCTGTCTGAAAGTGTACAGGAATCGGGAGAAGAACTGCTTCTGATTGTCAACGTCCTGTCAGACGTGGATTTCATGTTTACAAAAGCGAAATTCGGGCGATCGATCAAAGGGTCAAAGCCGACGATCAATAATGAACGCCGGGTGAAGCTGAATAAAGCACGTCATCCCCTCTTGCCCATCGATGAGGCAGTGGCGAATGATATCGAACTCGGGAATGAATTTTCTTCCATCGTCATCACCGGTCCGAATACTGGGGGTAAAACCGTCACGTTGAAAACACTGGGTTTAACAAGCTTGATGGCACAGGCCGGTCTTCCGATCCCGGCACTTGATGGTTCCGAAGTTGGTGTATTCCGCACGATTTACGCTGACATAGGGGATGAGCAATCGATTGAACAAAGCTTGAGTACCTTCTCCTCCCATATGGTGAACATTGTCGACATCCTGAAAAAGGTCGATCATGAGAGTCTAGTGCTGTTCGATGAGCTTGGTGCCGGTACGGATCCTCAGGAAGGGGCGGCATTGGCGATTTCCATCCTTGATGAAGTCCATGGAACTGGGGCGAGGGTCATAGCGACCACTCATTATCCCGAGTTGAAGGCGTATGGGTACAATCGTGAAGGAGTCGTGAATGCCAGTGTGGAATTTAATGTAGAGACATTAAGTCCTACGTATAAGCTATTGCTTGGGGTACCTGGAAGAAGTAATGCCTTTGACATTTCCAAACGTCTTGGATTGTCAGATGGTGTCATCCAACGGGCGAAGTCCCATATCGGTACCGATAGCAAAGAAGTCGAGAATATGATCGCTTCACTTGAAGACAACAGACGCCAGGGTGAACGGGAGCTCGAGGAAGCCCATGAGCTGTTGAGACAGGCTGAGAAGATGCATAAAGACATGCAGAAGCAAATGATGGAGTATTACGAGAAGAAGGATACCCTTTACGAAAAGGCACAGCAAAAAGCCAGTGAGGTTGTTGAAAAAGCGAAGGCGGAAGCTGAGCAGGTCATCAAGGATCTCAGGAAAATGCAGCAGGAAAAATCAGCCCAGATCAAAGAGCATGAATTGATCCAGGCGAAAAAGCAGCTTGAAGATGCAACTCCTAAGCTGAAAACGGGTCAAAAGAAGAAAGCGGCTGGATCCCAGCATGAATTGAAGGCCGGGGACGAAGTCAAAGTACTCACCTTCGATCAAAAGGGTCATTTGGTCGAGCGGGTATCGGCGAAGGAATGGCAGGTCCAGATGGGCATCATGAAGATGAAAGTGAAGGAATCGGATCTTGAATTCATTCAATCCCAACAAAAGGTCGAAACGAAACCCCTCGCCACGGTGAAAGGGAAAGATTTTCATGTCAGCCTTGAACTTGACTTGCGGGGAGAGCGTTTTGAAAATGCCCTATCGAGGGTTGAGAAGTACATTGATGACGCGCTGCTTGCAGGCTACCCACGCGTTTCCATCATCCACGGAAAAGGGACGGGGGCTTTAAGACAGGGAGTACAGGAGTACTTGAAGAATCACCGGTCGGTCAAGAGCATCCG
Organism: Bacillus sp. es.034; assembly: GCF_002563655.1. GTDB lineage: Bacteria > Bacillota > Bacilli > Bacillales > Bacillaceae_B > Rossellomorea. The sequence goes on from NZ_PDIY01000001.1 coordinate 2,214,171, forward strand.
TTTCGGGGATGCAGGCGAAGGTGGAACGGGCGTAACGGTCGTTCAATTTAAATAACAAGGTAAAGGGAGCTTTACGATGGAGAACTTTTGGGAAAATGAATTTGTTCAGACAGCGGGGAATTACAGTGTGGTCATACTTTGTCTGGTGTTGTTCTTAGCGATCTTTGAACTGGTGACAAAGTATCGGAACTGGGAAGAAATCAAAAAAGGAAATATGGCCGTGGCCATGGCAACGGGAGGGAAAATATTCGGGATTGCGAATATTTTCCGTCATTCCATCAGTCATAACGATACCATCCTCACGACGATTGGTTGGGGTGTGTTTGGCTTTTTCCTGCTGTTGATCGGGTATTTCATTTATGAATTCCTGACACCGAAATTCAGGATCGATGAGGAAATTGAAAATGATAACCGGGCGGTAGGCTTCATTTCACTGGTCATTTCAGTCGGATTATCCTATGTCATAGGAGCCGGTATATCGTAAGGAGAGGGAATATGGAAACATTGGCGAAAGTTCTGCTCACCCTGTGCGGCGGCTTTATAGTCGTCGGCATCATCTATATGCTGTTCTTTACTTGACTGGGGACACTCAGGGGGAAAACGTAATCCCAAAATAATAATATTGTACAAACAGACTGTCATATGGTTGAATAGGCAGTCTTTTTTCTTTTGAAAAAAGTTCTGTAAGAAAGGTCAAGCTTCATGGATAGGAAGAAAGTATGGTCGGCACTTATTTCAAATTGTAACTGAAGTCCCCTTATATTATAATAATGAATAGAATAAATTTTCTAACTATTCAGAAGGAGGGATTACCATGAACCAGCCATGGCTTGCTGAATACCCGGCAGAAATACCAAAGGAACTCAACCTTGTTGAAAAACCTTTGCAGTCCTATTTGACCGAAGCCGCTTCTCTGTATGGAGATAAAGAAGCGATTCATTTCATGGGCAGGGAGATTGGATACAAGGAACTATTCGAATCGGCTCTCAAATTCGCCGGCTATCTTAAGACACTCGGGATCAATAAAGGCGATCGGGTGGCGATTATGCTTCCCAATACCCCTCAATCCGTCATCGCCTATTACGGCATCCTTTATGCAGGCGGAGTGGTGGTACAAACCAATCCATTATATATGGAAAGGGAAATCGAATATCAAATGAAAGACTCCGGAGCCAAGGTGATCCTGACATTGGACATTCTGTATCCAAGAGTATCAAAAGTGATGAAAAACACCGACCTTGAGCACATCATTGTAACCGCTATCAAAGATTATCTTCCTTTCCCTAAGAATCTCATTTACCCATTCATCCAGAAGAAACAATATGGTATCGTCGTGAAGGTGGACCATAGAGGTCAGAATCATTTATTCACGGAAATCATGAAAACGTCGGTAGCTGAAGCGATACCCCAGGAAGAATTTGATTTTGAAAATGATCTGGCCCTGCTTCAATACACAGGCGGTACGACAGGTTTTCCTAAAGGCGTCATGCTGACCCATAAGAATCTGGTAGCCAATGCCTCCATGTGCGATGCCTGGCTGTATAAGTGTACAAAAGGGGAAGAAAGAATGCTCGGGATCCTGCCATTCTTTCATGTGTATGGCATGACTGCCGTGCTGATTCTCTCCGTCATGCAGGGATATAAGATGATCCTGCTTCCTAAATTTGATGCAGAAACAACATTGAAGACGATACAGAAACTGAAGCCCACCCTGTTTCCAGGAGCGCCGACGATCTATATCGGACTCTTGAATCACCCGGATTTAAAGAAATATGACTTATCATCCATCGATTCATGTCTCAGTGGAAGTGCGCCATTACCGGTTGAGGTGCAGCAGCAATTCGAGGAAGTCACAGGCGGAAAGCTCGTCGAAGGATACGGATTGACCGAATCATCCCCCGTCACTCATTCCAATTTCCTTTGGGATAAAGCGAGGATAAAGGGAAGCATCGGTGTGCCATGGCCGGGTACGGACAGTGCCGTCTTCTCAATGGAAACGGGAGAACCCCTGCCGCCGAATGAGATGGGTGAAATCGTCGTCAAGGGTCCACAGGTGATGAAAGGATACTGGAACCGGCCTGAGGAAACGGAACAAACGTTAAAGGACGGATGGCTGTTGACGGGAGATATAGGCTATATGGATGAAAAGGGCTATTTTTATGTAGTGGATCGTAAGAAGGATATGATCATTGCCGGCGGCTTTAATATCTATCCCCGGGAAATTGAAGAAGTCCTCTACGAACATCCAGCTATTCAGGAAGTTGTCGCAGCAGGGGTGCCTGATCCGTATAGAGGGGAAACCGTCAAGGCATACGTTGTCTTGAAAGAAGGAGAATCCCTGACCGAAGAGGAACTGAATGAATATTCCCGTAAATACCTGGCTGCCTATAAAGTGCCGAGGATTTATGAATTCAGGAAGGAATTGCCTAAAACAGCTGTCGGGAAAATCCTCAGAAGGGCCCTCGTGGATGAGGAGCGGAAAAAGATCGAGGATGAACAGAAAACAAGTTAGGCCGTCACCCACTTGAGCTTTTTCTTTTTGATTGGAAGTGGGACAAGGATCCCTTCTTGACAATCAATGAGAAACCTTTTATTATTGAAATATGAATGAATGGTCATTCATATTTTGTTAAGGCAGGTCTAAACTTATGAAACGAAATAAACCAAAATACATGCAAATAATCGATGCTGCTGTTATTGTAATAGCGGAAAATGGGTACCATCAGGCACAGGTGTCAAAGATTGCCAAACAGGCAGGGGTGGCTGACGGAACCATCTATCTTTATTTTAAAAACAAAGAAGATATCCTGATTTCGTTGTTTAAAGAAAAAATGGTTCTCTTTGTCGAAAAAATTGAAGAAGTTATTGCAGGAAAACAGACAGTTTCAGAGAAATTATTAGTGATGATTGAAAATCATTGTAGGATACTGTCGGATGATCATCATCTCGCCATCGTCACACAATTGGAGCTTAGACAGTCGAATAAAGATATCCGATTGAAGATCAATGATGTGTTAAAGGGCTATCTGGAACTGGTCGATAAGATCCTGATCAGCGGGATCGAATCAGGCGAGTTCTCAAGTGATCTGAATGTTCGCCTCGCCCGCCAAATGATCTTTGGTACACTGGATGAAATGGCGACAACATGGGTAATGAACGATCAGAAATACGACTTAGTCGAACAAGTCCCTGCTATTCATAAGCTATTGCTTCATGGATGCGGAGGCAGGAATTAAACTAGTTTAGGGGGATTAGAGATGGAAAGTTTATCATGGGTCTTAGAGGGACAGGTTGCAACCGTCCTGATTCAAAGACCTCCCGCAAATGCACTCGCAAGTGGACTCATCAAGGAAATCGACGCGGTTCTTGATGAACTTGAAACCAATTCGGATGTCCGGGTGATCTTACTGAAAGGTGAGGGACGCTTCTTCTCGGCTGGTGCCGATATCAAGGAATTCACGACGATCGAAAGTGGCGAAGAATTCTCCAAGCTCGCGAAAAAAGGCCAGGACGTCTTTGAACGTATGGAGAATTTCCCGAAACCGATCATTGCAGCCATTCATGGAGCCGCTTTAGGCGGTGGATTGGAACTTGCAATGGGTTGTCACATCCGTTTGGTGAGTGAAAATGCCAAACTGGGCTTACCGGAGCTTCAACTCGGGCTGGTTCCCGGATTTGCAGGTTCCCAGCGCCTTCCGAAGCTTGTTGGACGGGCGAAAGCAGCTGAAATGCTGTTGACGAGTGAGCCGATCAGCGGAACCGAAGCCGTTCAATGGGGGCTTGCCAATAAGGCATATCCTGAAGACGAGCTTTTCGATAAGGCGAAAGAAATGGCCGATAAGATTGCGAAGAAGAGCCCGGGAGCCATGAAGGCTGCCATTGAACTATTAAGTTATACAAAAGACGACCGGTTCTATGAAGGTGTTATGAGAGAATCGGATCTGTTTGGTGAAGTATTTGTGTCCGCGGATGCCAAAGAAGGTATTTCGGCGTTCGTTGAAAAGAGAGAACCACACTTTAAAGGCTAGAATACATTCTAGTAATATAGTAAACTCTTATTGAAGGGCAGTGTTGAATATCGATGCTGCCCATTCAAAGGGGCTAAATTGTCGAAATCTTTTTAAGGGAAAGAATGTTTACATTATTAGGAGGGACTTACGAATGAACATCTATGTACTTTTGAAAAGAACGTTTGATACTGAGGAGAAAATTTCGATCCAAAACGGTCAAATTGCCGAAGACGGAGCTGAATTTATCATAAATCCTTACGATGAATATGCAGTCGAAGAAGCAATCCAAGTCCGTGATGCGCATGGCGGCGAAGTGACAGTGGTAACTGTCGGCGGGGAAGAAAGCGAAAAGCAATTGAGAACGGCTTTAGCAATGGGTGCTGATAAAGCAGTCCTTATCAATACAGAGGATGATCTTGATCATGGAGATCAATTCACAACAGCCAAGATCCTTGCTCACTATTTAAAAGAGCAGGAAGTAGATTTGATTCTTGCAGGTAATGTAGCCATCGACGGTGGATCTGGACAAGTCGGGCCACGTGTGGCAGAACAGCTTGATATTCCTTATGTAACGACGATCACGAAATTGGAAATCGATGGTGAAACGGTAACGGTCACGCGTGACGTTGAAGGGGATTCAGAGGTCATCGAAACGTCTCTTCCACTATTAGTGACGGCTCAACAAGGATTGAACGAACCTCGTTACCCATCCCTTCCAGGAATCATGAAGGCAAAGAAGAAGCCTTTGGATGAAGTGGAATTGGACGATATCGATTTAGACGAAGGTGATGTAGAAGCGAAGACCAAGACAATTGAAATCTACCTTCCACCGAAGAAGGAAGCCGGTAAAGTATTAGAAGGCGAATTGGACGCTCAAGTATCAGAGCTTGTTTCCCTTCTTCGCAATGAAGCGAAAGTTATATAAGCGAGAGTCACAGAAATAACTAACATTCAGGGGGTATTTTAACATGGCGAGAAAAGTATTAGTACTTGGAGAAGTTCGGGACGGATCATTACGTAATGTTTCCTTTGAAGCGATTGCGGCAGGTAAGACAGTATCGGAAGGCGGAGAAGTTGTCGGCGTTTTAATCGGCAAAAGTGTAAGCGCTTTAGGCGATGAAATGATCCAGTATGGTGCCGATAAAGTAGTGGTTGTGGAAGATGATAAGCTGGAACAATATACGTCAGATGGCTATTCACAGGCCATCCTGTCAGTCATCGATGAAGAGAAGCCTGAGGGAATCATCTTCGGTCATACGGCACTTGGAAAAGACCTGTCTCCTAAAGTGGCAAGCAAGCTCAGCACAGGATTGATTTCCGATGCAACGGATCTTGAAGAAGCAGGCGGTAACCTCGTCTTCACAAGACCGATCTACTCAGGGAAAGCATTTGAAAAGAAAATCGTGACTGACGGAGTGATCTTCGCGACGATCCGTCCTAACAACATCGAGCCTTTGGCGAAGGATGAGTCACGTACAGGAGAGGTTACATCCCTTTCTGTCGATATTAAAGATCTGCGTACCATCATTAAAGAAGTCGTCCGCAAAGCGAGCGAAGGGGTGGATCTATCTGAAGCGAAAGTCATCATCGCCGGCGGACGCGGAGTGAAGAGTGAAGATGGATTCAATCCACTCAAGGAACTTGCCGACGTCCTTGGCGGAGCTGTCGGAGCTTCCCGTGGAGCATGTGACGCTGACTACTGCGACTACTCATTGCAAATTGGTCAAACAGGTAAAGTCGTAACGCCTGATCTGTATATTGCATGTGGTATTTCAGGAGCTATCCAGCATTTAGCAGGTATGTCCAACTCCAAGGTCATCGTGGCGATCAATAAAGATCCTGAAGCGAATATCTTTAACGTAGCGGATTACGGAATCGTTGGAGACCTGTTCGAAGTGGTACCGATGCTGACGGAAGAATTCAAGAAATTAAAAGTATCTTCTTCTTAATCCCTTCATACGTTTACAGGAACGATTAAGGGGTAATAGAATAATATGAATACAAATAAGGACGTAGCTGAATCACGGGCTGCGCCTTGTTTTTTCTCCCGGGGTATATTCCCTATTCAAACGGGAATATTACCTACGAGCAGAAAGATAGCATCCATAAAAAAACGGTGATATACTTACGTTACATTAAAAGATTTTAGGAGGCAAATATATATGGCTATTACACATGCTACTGATCAATCATTCACAACTGATACAAACTCTGGACTGGTACTTGCAGATTTCTGGGCTCCTTGGTGTGGACCTTGTAAAATGATCGCTCCCGTACTGGAAGAGCTTGATAGCGAAATGGGCGACAAAGTGAAGATCGTCAAAGTCGACGTTGATGAAAACCAGGAAACAGCAGGTAAATACGGGGTTATGAGTATCCCGACTTTAGTTGTCCTTAAAGACGGCGAAGTGGTTGACAAAGTAATCGGTTTCCAACCTAAGGAAGCACTTGCTGAACTATTAAACAAACACGTGTAAGAAATGGTGATGAAAGACCGGGGCTGAAGTTCAGCTCCGGTTTTTTTGTATGCCTAACATAAAAGTACCACACCAAACCCCCAATTTATTGCAATGACCACCCCTAAATTCTTCACCATCATTAAAACTTTCAAAAAACTCGTTGACTATGAGAATCGTTCTCGATATAATTTAAATGGAATTGAAAATCATTATCAATTAAGTCGGAGGTTTATACATATGAGAAAGAGAGATTTAACGAAGATTTTTGCAGCATTCTTATTAACAGGTTCTGTTTTGTCGGGTTGTGGAACAGATGAGAAGACCAGTGAAGACAAATCGTCTGCTTCAAACGATTCAAAACAGGTTAAAAAAGAAGATGAAGCGGAACAAGCAGACATTGATTTCTCTGCCTCATTTGAAGAAGCAAAGGCTGAACTTTCAAAAGCGAAAGAAGACAAAGAAGTCGATTATGATAAAGTGACGTCCATTTATAAGGAAGACTTACAGGAGCTTGTGCAAAAACGTGATCAGGAAACGGAAGGGAAAGTGGATGAACATATTTCCACAGCTCTTGAAGCAGGTAAGGATGGTTCCCTTGATCAAGTCGTGGTAGCACAGATATTTGATAAATTAATGCAAAAAGTATTTTATACATCGATAAAGCATGAATTTACGGAAGTAGCGGAAAACTGGGGAAATAAAGAAGAAGTGAACGAGGAAATAGAAGAAGCAAAAGAATTCTATGCCATTTTAGAGCCGACAGTTCAAAAGCGTGACCAAGCTTATGACACGAAAATGATTGATGCGATAAATGGTGGATTCAGTGAAATGGAGAAGGCGGTTGAAGAGGATAATGAGCTCGGCTTCCAATTAGGGAAACAAGTCGTGGATAAGACGCTCATGAAGACATTTTATCTTGCTGCAGGTGCCCTTCCGAACGGCTATGCCATGAAGGCGTCTGAAGAAGCGAAGGAAAATCCCGAAGCTGCAAAAGCCGAGCAAGCAGAAGGTTGGGCTTTCTACCAATCTCTTGATAGCTATCTATCAGGGAATGCCCCGGAAGAAGCAGAAATGATCAACACACAATTTGATCTGCAAACAGATGTGACATCCATCGACCCTGAAGCAGTGAACCATGCATTTGTTCGCGGTTTCTCTAAAATCGCCATACACGAATATGAGGAAAGTGGAGAGAACTGGGGCGAAGACAAGGCAGCCATCACAGCCTTGGAAGGTGCACTGTTCATTGATCTTATCTCATCAGACCTGAAGAGTCTTATGGGTGAAGAAGAATATCAATCTCTCTCAAGCGATGCTCAAAGCTACTTAGAAGCTGTTAAGTCACAGGATAAAGAGAAAGCAGAAACGCTCAGAACGAACATTCAAAACGTATTGAATGATGTGGTGGCGAAAGCGAATCTATAGTTTATTGGGTTGACCCGTGCGTAAAGTCCATCCTTCAAGTTCTGCTTGGGGGATGGTGCTTTTTGCACATTGGGGTCAACCCTTTTTCACTTTCTCACTTATGTGAGGTACAATATAGAAATGATTAAATCGTAATGTACGAGGTGTAAGGAATTGAAGATTATTGTTACAGGAGGGGCCGGGTTCATCGGATCCCATCTATCCAGAAAGCTCATTGAAGAGAAACACGAGCTGTTGATCGTAGACAGCTTTCATCCCTATTATTCACCTGAAAGAAAAAAGAGGCAGTTGTCCTTTGTGAGGGAAATGGGTTCATTTCGCTTCGTCCAAAAGGATTTACTACTGGATGAACAGGAATTACAAGAAGTATTCCATGATTTTAAAGCCGATTGTGTCGTCCATCTGGCGGCGATTCCAGGCGTTTCCCATTCCTTGCGTGTCCCGAATGAATATGTCGATTATGACATCAAAGCGACGATCAACACGCTGCGGATGGCGGGGGAGAGCGGCATCCGTAAATTTGTCTTCGCTTCTTCTTCCTCCGTCTATGGAAATACCGATCACAAGCCATCTAAAGAAGATGACGCAACGGGTGAGGTAGTATCTCCTTATGCCGCTGCAAAGTACAGTGCCGAATCGTTCTGTAAAGCCTATGCGTCCATTTATGGAATGGACTTGACGATCCTTCGTTTCTTTACGGTCTATGGGCCATGGGGCAGACCCGACATGGCGATCTATTCTTTCATCAAAAAGCTCATGGATGGTGGGGAAATTCCGATATATGGACTGGAGAATAAGAGGGACTATACGTACATAGATGATATTGTGGATGGTACATACAAGGCAATCAGAAGTGAAGAGTCGGGAACGTTTAACCTCGGGAATGGTTCGCCGATTTCAATGGAGAGATTGGTAAATGAACTGAGAACACACTTCCCTTCCCTTAATCTTCGCGTCACGGATAGAAGAGTAGGGGATGTGACATCTACCTGTGCAGATAGTAGGAAGGCAAAAGAAACCCTTGGCTATTCTCCTTCCGTCTCCTTTGAAGAAGGAATAAAAAGAACGGTTCAATGGATGAAAAAACATGAACAAAACGTTCTATAAGTTCGCAAAGAATGCTGTTAGATTCGTATTAATGGGTCTTTTCTTCATCCTGGTCGGCTTCTATTTTGACAAAGAGTTTATGATGGAAGCCATCGGGCAGATGCTAAAGCATCCATTTATCCTGCTCAGTGTTTTGGGAATCTATTTTTTATCCTTTTTACTGAAAGGGATGGCGTGGAAAATCTACCTGAATGAACATGTGCGATTATCAAGCTGTTTAATCGGTTTGTTTTACAGCTTGTTGTTTAATCATCTGTTTCCATTGAAGGTAGGAGACGGGCTGCGGGTTATGGTGATGAATCAGCGTGAAAAGCAAATCAGTGTAGCACGTTCGTTTCATTCTGTATTCGTTTTGCGAGTGATGGATATTTTATTTCTCATGATTCTGGCAGGGATCGGCCTGCTGATTATTCCGCTGCCACTAAAACTGCCAGGTTTATACTCGATTGGATTGGTCGGGTGTGCCGTATTGATAGGGGTACTTCTCCTCAGGTATGTCGCTTCCGACTTTCTCTCAGGGCAGCTCAGTATGCTGAAAACTGCCTTATCAGGGGGCAGGGGGCTCATGGTCATCACCCTTGTATTCTTGAGCTGGATATTGGAAGGGGCCATTCTTTACGGCGTGTCCATGGTCATGCTTGAACCCCTATCTATGGGGAAAGCGGTTTGGGTCAACAGTGTGACGATCATCGGCCAGTTATTTCAATTTGCCCCTGGAGGAATTGGTACGTATGAATCGGTCATGAGCTATACATTGCTTTCTGCCGGTATCCCACTTGGCATAGGTCTTTCCATGGCGATCGTGAGCCATGGGTTAAAGTTTATATTTTCCTTTATAGTAGGAGGAATCGTAATTGCTGTATCTCCGGTTTCCTTCAAAAATGTGAAACGTTGGAGCAGGATGAAAGGATGAATGAAATTGAAGAGCGCATCAAAATTTGAAAAAACGGCGGCCAGATGCTGGAACCTGCTGAATGAAGGGAGACCATTCACCCCTATTTTCGTAATAGGGACCATGACTCTCTTTCATTTACAGGGGCTGCAGCAAGGGGAATGGTTTCCGTTCCTCATAAGCTTGCTGTTTACCTTACCTCTATTTATTTTGTATTTCTATTATGATTTTCCGTTATTCCTGAGGAACTATTTATGGATTCCGGTCATCGGATATCTGTTATTCTTTGAATCACCCAATTTATCTCTGTGGGGATTCGGGATTGGTCTTTATTTCTTTTTCACCGTCTTTTTCTGGGGGACATTTTATTACCATCTCCGGATCGGGACGGATTGGCTGAATTTCACCCGATTTTGGAAACTGGTGTTGAAGAACAGTGACTCAACGAGCGGAAATGCCCAGGAACAGCTACCGAAATTCCTGCTGCTGTTAGCGGTGTGGGATGGAATGATGACGAATCTTGCCACCGGAGAACTGCTACCGGCCACTCATTATTTCGTATTTTGCGGTGCTGTATTCGCTTTAGCGTTCATTCTGCATCATTTCCTTTTTGACTGGAAGCCGAAGCAGTACGACTCCTTTACAACCGGTGAAGCGATGGATGAAGAGCTGACAAATGAAAAAGTGGTTGTCATCGTGATCGACGGGATGAGAAAAGAACGCTTCTATGAAGCGAATACGCCGTATCTTGATAGATTGATGGAACAGGGGACCGAGTATTTGAATATGGAAACCGTCTATCCTGCAAGAACGGTTGTCTGCTTTTCGTCCATGTTCACCGGTACGTATCCTAAGGAACACGGCATGAAATCCAATATGGTCTGGAAGCTCGGGATCAAGGTGGAAAGCATCTTTGATTCTTTACGGAAAGTAGGGAAAAAAGGGAAGATGCTGGGGATTGCCCACCTGGTGGATTCCTTCGGTAAAGATGTCGAAACAGTGACTGCCGTGATGCATAAAGACAAAGCAGATCGAAATATTATCAATAAAGCGAAAGTCATCATGGAAGAACAGGACCCTGACTTATTCATTGTCCAATTGATCGGTACAGATCAAATCGGGCACAGCAGGGGAGTCTTATATGATGAATACATCGAAAAGATTGAAGAGGCGGATCGCCTGATAAGAGAATACGTCGAGTGGCTCGAAACGGAAGGAAAGATGGAGAACACGACCCTTATGATATGTGCGGATCACGGACAGGCAGATGGAATCGGGGGACATGGTCATCTCGATGAAGGGGAAAGATACGTTCCATTCTTCATGGTCGGCCCCGGGATCAAACAGGGAGAGAAAGTACAGGAGAAACACAGTCTCGTTTCCATGGCCCCTACCATCGCCCATTTATTAGGGGCGCCATTTCCGAGTCACAGCAGGGGACCTGTCCTCAACGAGGCGTTAAAGGAGCGTTGGAAGCAACATGAATAAACAGAAAGTCATCGTATTTATGCCGGCCCATAATGAAGAAGAGTCCATCGGGGATGTCATTAAGCGGGTGCCCCGCTCCTTCCACCCCTCTGTAGATGTGGAAGTATTGGTCATCAATGACGGGTCTACGGATCGAACGGTTGAAGTGGCGAAAAGGGCAGGTGCCGATCATATCATTACATTTGAGAATAATCGGGGACTCGGGGCCGCGGTTCGAGAAGGACTGCGCGCATCCTTTGATCTCCATGCTCATATCGGGGTCATGATTGATGCGGATGGAGAATACCCACCTGAACAAATACCCGAGCTATTGGAGCCGATTTTTAAAGGGGAAGCGGATTATACGATGGGTTCAAGGTTCTTGGGTACCATCAATGGAATGAAGCTTCACCGCCGATTGGGGAACTATTGTTTTACCCTTCTTCAATGCGTTCTCTTAAGAAAGTGGATCTACGACGGGCAGTCAGGTATGAGGGCATTCTCGAGGCAGGCCATGGAACATGCCGAAATCATTCATGATTACAACTACGCTCAAGTGTTAACCCTGAACCTAGTCCGTAAAGGATTTCGGGTGAAGGAAATCCCGATTTTGTATTATGTGAGGACGACGGGCCGGTCCTTCATCAAATTCAAGTCCTATATGTCATCTGTTCTTCCCGCCATTTTTCAAGAGATGAAGAAACCGGTGGAGAAAGTATATGTGGAAGAACAGGCCCATTACATCCCTTCAGATGAAGGAACGAACCATTTTACATAAAACCACACCATTCGCAAAAAATAAGTACTCCGGCTTCTATGCTTGAGTACTTATTTTTTATTATTGACAATACGAATGATAATCATTATCATTGAAAACAGGAGGGAATCATACATGAAAAAATCGTTCATAACCACGGTACTACTGTTTTTATTAGGAAATTTCATGCTGTCTTCACAGGCATCCGCCTATTCATACGGTGACCCAAGTGAGGAGAAGATAGCAGAAGCGTATAAAGAAATCATGATCAAGCTTGATGAAGACCCTCCGAATTATTCAGAGTCCAAAAAGATTTATGAAACGGTTCAAGAAGAAGTAGATCAGCATATGGGTGAAGAACCTTCGAAGATCATCCTTCAGAACCTTGATAACAAAGAAAAAGAAAAGGCTATTGAAAATCTGGATGAACTGCTTGTCCTCAATATTGCCAGAAGACTTGAAAGCATTGATAAAAACTTTTCGGAATATGATACGAGTAAGCGATTACTCGCAAAAGGATTTGCTACATATAAAACGTTATCCCCGAAAGTAGAAGGGGAAAACCCTGAATTGGATCAAAAGATCAGGACTGAATTCGATCAAGCGCTGGAATCCCTCGGGAACCCGGGACTGTTCGGAGTCGGAACCAAGGAATCCGATCAGGACACGTTTAAAGAAAGTAAAACGTTCATAGTGGATTCGCTGCAAAAAGAATTTGACATTAAAAGCCTTGAAGTCGGACATTTTTCCGAAAGTGCCACAGAGGAATCAAGCGGCAAACAGGAGTGGACGGATGTTTCCAACCTGAAGAACTGGATACCCATCATCATTATCGTCGGGGTTCTGGCTGCAGCGATTGTATACGCCGTCAGAAAACGTAAATAAGGTCACTATAGAAATAGTCTTTAAGCAAGTAAGGGGGAACTATTGTGGAATTACAAGCTTTACTGATCACCTTTCGTGAAGTCCTGGAAGCGTTACTGATCATCGGGATCATCACTACCTATCTGAAGAAAACGAATCACGGCAGGTTTACAAAGTTTGTCTGGCTGGGTGCCGGATTAGCGGTAATCGCCAGTGTCGGCGTAGCGATGCTCTTTCAGGTCGTCTTTACGGGATTTGCCGCGATGGGAAGCGAGATGTATCTGAAGATCGGCATCATGCTGGTCTCCTCCGTCCTTCTTACCCAGATGGTCTTTTGGATGGCGAAGCACAGCCGTGACCTTAAAGGAAACATGGAAGGGAAAATGAAGCATTTTATTTCGACAGGTAATATTGTCGGAATGGTGATACACTCGTTCCTCGTTGTTCTTAGAGAAGGTGTGGAGACTGTATTCTTCTTCGCCGCCATTACAGGCGGGGATATCGGAGCGGCCATGCAGGGCTGGGGAGCGATCACGGGAGTCGTCATCGGTTGTGTCGTAGCTTACTTCTTCTTTAAAGGCACAATGAGAATTTCATTGAAGAGCTTCTTTAAAGTGACCGGCGCATTCATTATCCTCATATCTGCTGGACTTCTTGTACAGGCGATTTCCATGATGCAGGATATAGGATTGATCGGCAGTGTAATTCCACACCTTTACGACCTGACTTGGATACTGCCTGAGCATCCGATCGATTATGCCCATTTCCTTCGTGATACGGGAACTGCCCCGTTGTTATCCGGTGATGTAGGCATTTTCCTGAAAGCGTTGTTCGGATATTCTTCCATGCCTTCCATCGAAGAAGTGATTTCGTATATCGGCTATTTCGTAGCGATTTACTTCCTGACTGCACCGAAGCGGGAGTCGGTGAAAACAAAGGAAGAGGTCAAAGGCGGAGTGAAGGATTTGAGTCCGCAAGCTAAATAAATTGTATCAGTACCAAACCTCATTGCCCTTAAAGATTGAACACCTTTTTCGAAAGGTGTACACTCTTTAAAGGAATGTATGTTTGGTGCTTTTTTAATGGTTGAGAGTCTATCAAAGTATGAGGGTGAAGTCGTTGAGAATGAAGAGTGGGAAGTATATGAGTTGGCCGAATGTGGCGGGGGCATTTGCTGTGACGGTTGTTTTTGTTCTTCAGGTGATGTGGATCCCATCCTACGCGGCTACTTGGGATATGGTGGATTTTGCACTGGGTGTCCTGCATTTCGATATGTATCAGATGCAGCCCCACTTTCCCGGTTATCCTTATTTCATCCTCGGAGGCAAATTCCTTCATCTGATGGTAGGGGACCCCGTCAAAGCCCTGACCTTATTTAATATCATTCTATATGGAAGTGCCATCATCCCTCTTTTTCTGTTAATGAAACGAATCGCGCGTCCGACATATGCAGGGATGGCAACGGCCATTGTATATACGAGCAGCTTTACGACCCTCATGGTGAATCAGCCCATGTCAGAGGGGGCAGCAATCGGGGTGATGTGGTGGTATATATGGAGTTTGGTTTTGACCCATGAGAGACACCATAAAGGATTCCTCATTCTTCCCCTGCTTCTATTCAGCCTGCTTCTTGGAATCAGGTTATCTTATCTGGTCCTTGGGATCGGCATCCTGATAGTCCTGTACAGAAAGTGGAAGAGTGGCGTGATAACACTCCTGGATACCTTCGTTTACCTACTCATTGCCATCCTGTTCCAGCTTCTCTGGGTAGCGGGGATCAGCATGTCGGAAGGAGGATTCAAAAGCTTCCTCCGACTGGCCCTCTCCTTCACGAACGGACATTTTCAAGAGTGGGGGGGAACAATCGGTGCCTCGGACCTAAGCCTCTTGGACAGGGTCGTGAAGCTGATCTTTGTGAACACGATATGGGTTGGGGGTGTCGCTGAGTTTCTCCCCCTTCTCATTCTATTGGTTGTCGGTTTGGCTGCAGCAAAGAAGGGTTCACATGGTAATCGTTATATGACACGGCTGATGCTGGTGCTTTTGGGCAGTTATTTTATTTGGGCTCTATTCGCACAGAATGTGATGAAGCCCCGTCATGCTTTGCCTTTGATCGGGATTGCTTTGTTCCTTGTATCAGGAAGAGTACTTTCCCAACGACTTACCCGGACAGGTCCCATTCTTGTCCTTTCATTCCTTCTGCTTCAGGTTTACCATACAAGTGCGTTATTATATAAACATGCATCGGACATTCCGGCTGTTTATCAAATGGCCGATTATTTAGAGAGCGAAGAGGAAGGACAGCCTCTCGTCGTATATACATGGGAGGAGTCCAGGGTACTCGAGTATCTTGACGTTCCTTTCATTCATAAGAAGGTACAAACGTATGAAGTGTTTACCACTGACACACGATATTACCCTGAACGGGATATTTATCTCACGGATAAGGTAGTCGAAGGATTTAAAAAACAGGGGATCCAGATGGATGCGTTCATTAAAGTCGAGAAGCGTTTCCATTCCAGTGAGCTCATCGATCCGATCTATCACGACCTGACATTATATAAATGGGAGAAACAGAGGGAGGAGGAAAACGGATGAATCAGAATATCACGAATAAATTAGCGCTGCTGCCTGATCAACCGGGGTGTTATTTAATGAAGGACAGGCAGGGGACGATCATCTATGTGGGAAAGGCCAAGGTTTTGAAAAATCGGGTGCGTTCCTATTTTACCGGCTCCCATGACGCGAAGACCCAGCGGCTGGTAGGGGAGATCGAGGACTTCGAGTACATCATGACGTCATCTGATCTGGAGGCCCTTGTCCTCGAAATGAATTTGATCAAAAAGTATGACCCTAAATACAATGTCATGTTGAAGGATGATAAAAGCTATCCGTTCATCAAGTTAACGAATGAACGGCACCCGCGACTCATTACCACACGAAAGGTCCAGCGTGGAAAGGGAAAGTACTTCGGTCCTTATCCAAATGTCGGAGCGGCAAATGAAACGAAAAAACTTCTCGACCGCTTGTATCCTCTACGGAAGTGCAATACGCTTCCTGACCGGGCCTGCCTTTACTATCATATGGGCCAATGTCTCGCTCCCTGTATTAAAGAAGTGAGCAAAGACACGTACCGGGATATGACAGATGAAATAGCCAGATTCCTCAATGGAGGATACAAGGAAATCAAGAAACAGCTCACGGTGAAAATGAATGAAGCCTCGGAAAATCTGGAATTTGAAAGAGCGAAGGAATTCCGCGATCAGATTCTCCATATCGAAGCGACCATGGAAAAACAGAAGATGACGATGACCGATTTCACCGACCGTGATGTGTTCGGATATTCCGTTGATAAAGGCTGGATGTGTGTTCAGGTATTCTTCGTCCGGCAAGGGAAGCTCATTGAGCGGGATGTGTCTTTATTCCCTCTCTATAATGAACCCGAGGATGAGTTCCTGACGTTCCTTGGTCAGTTCTACTCCAAATCCAACCACTTTAAGCCCAAGGAGATCTTTTTGCCTGAAGAGATCGATATCGAACTCGCGGAAAAACTTCTTGAGGTAAAAATGACCCAGCCTAAACGAGGGAAAAAGAAAGAGCTTGTGAAGCTTGCCGAGAAAAATGCCCAGCAGGCACTGGGGGAGAAGTTCGCCCTTATTGAAAGAGATGAAGAACGGACGATCAAAGCCATTGAAAGGCTTGGGGAGCATATGGGGATTTACACCCCTTTCCGGATTGAAGCCTTTGATAACTCCAATATTCAAGGTTCGGATCCTGTTTCGGCCATGATCGTCTTCTTAGACGGGAAACCGGAAAAGAAAGAATATCGTAAATACAAGATCAAAACCGTGAAAGGTCCTGATGATTATGATTCCATGAGGGAGGTGGTCCGGAGAAGGTATACGAGAGTGCTGAAAGACGGACTTCCTTTACCGGACCTCATCATCATCGATGGAGGAAAAGGTCAGATCGAAGCGGCAAGGGATGTGATCGAGAATGAATTGGGTCTCGACATCCCGATTGGCGGTCTTGCGAAAGACGATAAGCATCAGACGTCGGAACTGCTGTACGGCAACCCGCTGCAAATCGTCCCACTTGAAAAGCGCAGCCAGGAATTCTATCTCCTCCAGCGAATCCAGGATGAAGTCCACAGGTTTGCCATCACCTTCCACCGTCAGCTAAGAGGCAAAAGCGCCTTCCAATCCACCCTCGACGACATCGACGGCATCGGACCAAAACGAAAGAAACAACTTCTTAAACACTTTGGCTCCATGAAAAAGATGAAAGAAGCGACAGTCGAGGAATTTACAGAGATAGGAATTCCGGAAGCCGTGGCAAAGGTATTGGTGGAGAAATTGAAGTAGCGGCTGAATAAAAGAATTTATTTAATTGAAAATTGTGCATTGAATCACCATTTTTTATGTGCTATACTTAACAAAAATTTATAACATTATCACTTTTTAAGTGGTGATAGAGGTGCGAACTTCAAGAGTACAGGTAAAGAGGGGTATGAGCTCCGCCGACATGCCTGGAAAGGGGAGAATCGCCGAAGTGGTTATAGTCTCATGCTATTTCCGCTGGTCCTGCGTTTAAGAAATGCAGGATTGTCAAGATGATTCAATCTTGGAGAGCTATCTCACAATGCCGATGAACCTATTTGTATGTTCTGCTGTATGTTCATAAAGCAATGAGATATTATTCTCATTGCTTTTTTTATTATCAGCGCAGGACTTTGTAACCAAAGATCCTGTCCTATGGACGTGTAGGATGATTGTGATTGTACTCTTCATCATCAACAAGAGCGGAGACGCTCAGAAAGAGGGAGAAGTCGTGAGTATTATTGTTCAAAAATTCGGTGGGACTTCAGTAGGGTCTGTGGAAAGAATTCAAAATGTTGCGTCAAGGATCATTGAAGAAAAAGAAAGAGGGAATGATGTGGTGGTCGTCGTATCTGCCATGGGGAAAACGACGGATACACTCGTTGGTCTTGCAAGGGAAATCACGTCTCAACCGAGCAAAAGAGAAATGGATATGCTGCTCTCAACCGGGGAACAGGTCACCATTTCACTCCTGACCATGGCCCTTATCCAATCAGGGCATGATGCCATTTCATTCACGGGCTGGCAGGCCGGAATCGAGACGGAATCCGTCCATAGTAATGCAAGGATTACCAATATTCATACCGATAAAATGGCAACTCACCTTCAGGAAGGAAGAGTGGTCATCGTCGCAGGATTCCAGGGAATGACAAATTCCGGGGAAATCACAACACTTGGCCGGGGCGGATCGGATACAACGGCCGTTGCGATCGCGGCTGCCCTGAAAGCGGAGCGCTGTGACATCTATACGGACGTAGACGGGGTTTACACGACAGATCCCCGCTATATAGAAGGAGCAAGGAAGTTACCGTCGATTTCCTATGATGAAATGCTCGAACTTGCAAACCTCGGGGCCGGGGTCCTCCATCCAAGGGCGGTGGAGTTTGCCAAGAATTATCAAATCCCGTTGGAAGTAAGATCAAGCATCGAAAGAGTGGAAGGCACGTATATTGAGGAGGAAGCAAGCATGGAACAGAACCTGATTGTAAGAGGAGTAGCATTTGAAAATGAGATCACCCGGGTTACGGTATTCGGACTGGGAAATGCATTAACAGGACTATCTTCTGTGTTCACTACGTTGGCTGAGAATCATTTGAACGTTGATATCATTATCCAGACCCAGACGGATCAGAATACGACCAATCTATCTTTCTCGATCAAGGAGCAAGATCTCGATGAAACCCTTGCTGTTCTTGAGCGAAATAAAGAGCGGTTGAATTTCACCCACGTCGAGCATGAGAGTGGACTTGCGAAAGTTTCTATTGTCGGTTCTGGTATGATTTCAAACCCGGGTGTGGCCGGGGAAATGTTTGAAGTACTCGCTCAAAATGACATCGTGGTGAAAATGGTCAGCACTTCTGAGATTAAAGTATCTACAGTAGTGGATGGCGAGAATATGCAAAAGGCAGCAGGCGTCTTACATACGGCCTTTCATCTCGATGCCGTGAAGATGGAAGAAATCACGCTGTAGGATCAATATGGAAAAGGGTTGCCTGGACGATTCCAGGCAACCCTTTATTGAGAGCTTGCTTACTCGATCCGGTCTTTGTCGTCCCATCTTACCATTATTTTGACCGATTGGCTCCGTTTATGTAATTCGTCAGCAGCTTCTGCCACACATTTTCTTTGAAGCTGAATCTGTTCGGCAATAAAGCCCGTTTCCAGTTTGAAATTCACATCCGTTTTCAGTGACAGACGCCGTTCGATCACGGTTCCGCTCAATTCAAATGTCATTTCGTTTCTTTTTTGTTCCAGAAGTGTAAGGGTGCCCCATCCAGCTTCATCGAAAAAGGAAGATATTTCTTCCGTTGACTGAAGGGGGAATTTCCTCGAGAGCTGCTTTCCTCCCCAGTATAGGATATCGGGTGTGTGTTTTCCTAATATGTCTGGAATCAAGATGTCGCGTAACATTTCATATCCGAAGATTGGAACGGACGGCTGATGTACTTCTTCTTTTTTCTGTTCCAAGTAAATCCCCTCTTTCTATAAAACTATTATATACATGAAAGAGGTAATTATCATCCCATACCTTGAAAAAAATGACCTTGGGATATTTTGGTGATATAATATTTATTGTTTATTTATTTGAATTTTCGAACATTTATTCAGGCAAAACCTCATGTTTTCCGTTGTTGATTCATTGAAAATATTTTTGCGGTATTGTCGAATTTATGTATACGTTTTCTTGACGCTTCCACTCCTTGGGAGTAAAATGAACATGTCACATTATTGTTACAATATAAAATATGTATCGTTGTCTAATCAACAATGAAAGGCATTAGAAAACGAATTCATATTTTATCATTAAGGGGGGTAAATCATGGCTGGAAATCGAGAATTTAATTATCGCAGGCTTCATTCATTGCTAGGTGTTATTCCAGTTGGATTATTTTTAACACAACATTTAGTCGTGAACCATTTTGCCACTGGTGGGGAAGAATCATTTAACCAGGCGGCGCATTTTATGGAAAGTCTTCCTTTCCGTTATTTCCTTGAAATCTTTATCATCTTCCTTCCATTGTATTTCCATGCGATTTACGGAATTTACATTGCATTCACTTCAAAGAATAATGCAAGCAGATTTGGTTATTTCCGTAACTGGATGTTTTTACTTCAACGTGTATCTGGAGTGATCACATTTATTTTCGTCACATGGCATATTTGGGAAACAAGGGTCGCTGCAGCGTTCGGAGCTGAAGTGAACTTTCAGATGATGGAAAACATTTTATCCAATCCGTTGATGTTAGGATTTTACGTGCTTGGTGTTCTTTCAACGATTTTCCACTTTGCAAATGGATTATGGTCATTCTGCGTTAGCTGGGGACTTACGGTTACACCTCGTTCTCAATTAATTGCTACATATGTTACGATCGGGATTTTTGTCGCGTTATCGATTGTCGGAATGCGTGCAATCTTTGCCTTCGTATAAGCAGAAAAATATACGAGTCTGATAGATAAGTAAGTGCTCTCGAAGTATGGTAGGAAAAGGAGTGAGTCACGATGAGTAAAGGTAAAATCATCGTTGTCGGTGGCGGTTTAGCCGGCCTGATGGCCACAATTAAAGCAGCAGAAAAAGGAACGCAAGTCGATTTATTCTCACTGGTACCCGTTAAACGTTCTCACTCTGTATGTGCACAGGGTGGAATTAACGGAGCCGTTAATACAAAGGGAGAAGGGGATTCTCCTTGGGAACATTTTGATGATACGGTTTATGGTGGGGATTTCTTAGCGAATCAACCGCCTGTTAAAGCAATGACGGAAGCAGCACCTGGGATCATTCACTTACTCGATCGTATGGGTGTTATGTTCAATCGTACACCTGAGGGGTTACTGGATTTCCGCCGTTTCGGTGGGACGCAGCATCACAGAACAGCTTTCGCTGGTGCTACGACTGGTCAGCAGCTTTTATACGCTTTGGACGAGCAGGTTCGTCGTCATGAAGTGGCTGGATTAGTCAGCAAGTTCGAAGGCTGGGAATTCCTTGGAGTCGTCATTGATGACGAGGGAGTTGCAAGAGGAATCGTTGCCCAAAACCTTCAAACGATGGAAATCAAATCATTTGCAGCAGATGCCGTAATCATGGCGTCGGGTGGACCGGGGATCATCTTCGGTAAGTCTACGAACTCTGTCATCAATACGGGTTCTGCCGCATCGATCGTATATCAGCAAGGTGCGTATTATGCAAACGGTGAGTTCATCCAAATCCACCCGACAGCCATTCCTGGTGACGATAAGCTTCGTCTCATGAGTGAATCGGCACGTGGTGAAGGTGGACGTGTCTGGACATACAAAGACGGTAAGCCATGGTACTTCCTTGAAGAGAAGTATCCTGCATACGGTAACCTTGTACCTCGTGATATCGCAACACGTGAAATCTTTGATGTGTGCGTAAACCAAAAGCTTGGTATCAATGGAGAGAACATGGTTTATCTCGATCTGTCTCATAAAGATTCAAAAGAGCTTGATATCAAGCTTGGCGGAATCATTGAAATCTATGAGAAGTTCATGGGTGATGATCCACGAAAAGTACCAATGAAAATCTTCCCTGCTGTTCACTATTCTATGGGTGGACTATGGGTCGATTATGACCAGATGACAAATATCCCTGGTTTATTCGCAGCTGGTGAATGTGATTATTCTCAGCACGGTGGTAACCGCTTAGGGGCTAACTCATTACTATCCGCTATCTATGGCGGTATGGTTGCAGGTCCTAATGCAATTAAGTATATTGAAGGACTTGAGAAAACAGTAGAATCTGTCCCATCTTCACTATTCGACCGCTATGTAAAACAGGAAGAAGAAAAATGGAACAACATCATGTCCCTGAATGGCACTGAGAATGCTTATGTCATCCATAAAGAGCTTGGGGAATGGATGACGGATAACGTAACGGTTGTACGTCATAATGACAAGCTTCAACAAACGGATGAGAAGATCCAGGAATTGATGGAACGTTACCAAAATATCAATATCAATGACACGGCTAAATGGAGCAACCAAGGGGCGACATTCACACGCCAATTGTGGAACATGCTGCAGCTTGCCCGCGTCATCACAATCGGTGCATTAAATCGTAACGAAAGCCGCGGAGCCCATTACAAACCTGACTTCCCGGACCGTAATGATGAGGAATTCCTGAAAACGACGATGGCAAAATACAATGCCGCGACGAACACTCCTGAATTCCATTACGAGGAAGTAGATACTTCACTGATCGCACCACGTAAGCGTGACTATTCTAAAAGTAAAGGGGGAAGTAAATGATGAGTGAAAATAAAAAAGTCCGTTTTATCATTACTCGTCAAGAAAGCCCGGAAACAGCCCCTTTTCAAGAAGAGTTCGAACTTGATTACAGACCGAATATGAACGTCATTTCCGCCTTGATGGAAATCCGTCGTAATCCGGTCAATGCAAAAGGGGAACACACCACTCCGATCAACTGGGACATGAACTGTCTGGAAGAAGTGTGTGGGGCTTGTTCAATGGTCATCAACGGGAAGCCGAGACAGTCTTGTACGGCATTGGTCGATCAACTGGAACAGCCGATCCGTCTTGAGCCTATGCGCACATTCCCTGTTGTCCGTGACCTGCAGGTAGACCGCAGCCGCATGTTCGACAGCTTAAAGAAAGTGAAAGCATGGATTCCGATTGATGGGACATACGATTTGGGTCCTGGACCGCGTATGCCTGAGAAAAAGCGTCAATGGGCATATGAATTATCAAAATGTATGACATGTGGTGTATGTCTGGAAGCCTGTCCGAACGTAAACAGTAAGTCAGACTTCATCGGACCCGCACCATTATCTCAAGTACGCTTGTTCAATGCGCATCCAACAGGTGCCATGAATCAGGATGAGCGCCTTGAGTCCATCATGGGCGACGGTGGACTTGCCAACTGCGGTAACTCACAAAACTGTGTTCAATCCTGTCCAAAAGGAATTCCTTTGACAACTTCGATTGCGGCACTTAACCGTGAAACCACCTTCCAAATGTTCAAAAACTTCTTCGGAAGCGACCATATGGTTGATTAATATTTGTTGATGAAAAGCACTTTCCTTTGGGGAGTGCTTTTTTGTTATGGCTCATAAAATGCAGTCAATTGTCGCATAGTAGACTACAAATGAGCGTATGGAGTGATGGGTGTGAAGCGAATAGGATTGATATTCGCAATCTTGTTATTCAATATATCCCCTGTTGACCTGGATGAAGTGAAAGCAAAGGAAAAGGAAGATGGTGGGGCTTTCCGTCTGACGATCCTGCATACGAATGATGTTCACTCCCATCTGGAAAACGTTCCGTATCTTCACTCGGCAATTATAGAAGAACGGAAAAAAGATGGGGAAGCCCTTCTGCTGGATGCAGGGGACGTGTTTTCGGGCACGTTGTTTTTTAATGAATATCTGGGGCAGGCTGATGCTGAATTCATGAATGAAATTGGCTATGATGCCATGACGTTGGGTAATCATGAATTCGATAAGGGGAGTGAGGTGCTGGCGAACTTTATTAGGAAACTTTCCTTTCCAGTAGTGAGCAGCAATGTGGATGTCCGTCTTGATCCTACCCTTGCTCCATTAATGAAAAGTAGGGTGCCGGAACAGTCAGAAGGTGGAAAGATCTACCCTTCCATCATTCAAACAGTCAAGGGGGTCAAAGTTGGAATCATCGGTCTCACAACCGAAGATACGACTTTCCTTTCTGCTCCGGTTAAGGAGATAGTCTTTCAGAATGCCGAAAAGAAAGCGGTTGAGGAGATTGCAAAACTTCAGGCGAGAGGCGTGAACCACATCATCCTGCTGTCTCATCTTGGAGTGCGACAAGACAAAGTGCTGGCTCAAAAAGTGAAAGGAATCGATATCTTAGTCGGCGGCCATTCCCATACAAGATTAGAAAACCCGCTCGTGTACAATTTGAAATCAGAACCGACACTGATCGTACAAGCGGATGAGTATGGGAAGTCACTTGGCAAATTCACGGCTGTATTTAACGAAAGAGGGGTATTGACTGAGTGGGATGGTGAGCTGCTGGATGTGTTGGCCAAAGATCAAAAAGGGAATGACGTGTATCCTCCTGATCCATGGGCAGTAAAGAGATTGGAGCAACTGGGCAAGCCCATTGAAAAGTTAAAGAGCTTGGATGTCGGTGCGACCAATATTTCATTAAATGGAGATCGTCGGGACGTTCGGACAAAAGAGACCAATCTAGGCAACCTCATTACTGACGCCATGCTGGAAAAAGCAAATCAATATTCCCCCACTGAAATCGCATTTCAAAATGGGGGCGGCATCAGGAGTTCCATCGGGGCAGGGAAGATTACCATGGGAGAAGTGTTGGAAGTGCTGCCCTTTGGGAATAGCCTTGTCACCTTGAATCTGACGGGGGAGGAAATCCTTCTTGCATTGGAACATAGTGTAGCGGATCTGGACGGGGAAGCAGGTCAGTTCCTTCAAGTATCGGGCATGACATTTCACTTTGATCCCTCAAAGCCCATTGGTAATAGAATAACGGAAGTGAAAATACAAGGGAGTCCCCTTGACCGTTCCAAGATGTACGGAGTGGCAGTCAACGCATTCCTTGCAGATGGAGGGGATGGTTTTACCGTATTGAGAAATGCAAAAGAAAACGGCAGGATATCCGATCTGCATCTCAATCTATATGAGGTGATAAGTGAGTATCTCACCAGGTATTCCCCTGTTTCCCCGCAAGTGGAGGGAAGGATCGTGAAACGAAAAGAATAGAAAAAGAACGGATTTAGTTGTGAGGTGCATAACGATTAATCACAGGGCAATTCCAATAACTTCTACAAATCATTGACCGTTTATATCACAATCTAAAGGGCTTAGAGTGAAAAGATCTATAAGCCTTTTTTAGAATTTTCGCTTGTACGTGTTCAATAGAGGCTAAAGCCGCTTAAGCGGAGGAATTCCGGTTATTTAATAAATACAACCCAAAATATCTTAAATAGTCGGAAAAATTCCGCCTATTTACACGAAAGACGTGAAAATCGTTAAGATTACTATACTTAATCGGAAAAACTCCGCTTATATCCAGAATATAGCTCTTTTCTTCAGTCTTAACCGGAAAATTTCCGCTTATTTTCATTATCACTGATTCCCCCATTAAGGATAAGATGTCTTCCTAAAAGCCTAATCACTCACACACCTCCATTTCATATGTGCTTTTACACCTCTAAAGTAACCCCATTAATAAGAAGGCAAGCCGGTTTTTCCTGCCGGCTCTGTTTTATGCATATAGGTTTCATATTTTTCAGAAAAAGGGTATAATAAAATGAATCATCATTCATTTTTCATTTACTAAAAGGAGGATCCAATTTGAAACATTTTACATACATTGAAGATATAGAAACATGGCAACAAGAATTTTCATTTTCAATCCATATAAAGGTCCGGTTTTCTGAGACTGATATGTTTGGACATATGAATAATACCGTTCCATTTACGTATTTTGAAGAAGCCAGGATCGAATATTTAAAGCACATTGGATTTATGCAAAACTGGGTTAAACCGAAGCATGATACGATCCCTGTCGTTGCAGATTTACAATGTGATTTTGTAAAACAAGTATTCTTCGACGAGATGTTGAAGGTATATGTGAAGGCGGATCGCGTTGGTCGTTCTTCAGTAGATTTACATTACATGGGTCTGAATGAAGAAGAACAGGTTTGCTTTACTGGTAGAGGAACCATGGTGCAAATATCGAAGGAAACTGGAAAAGGTGTCCCTTGGACGGAAGAAATGAAGGTGAAGCTCCATAGCGAAAAGGTGGTCTCGAGCCCGGTTTAGCACGTGAAAGAAACCGCTGCCTATTTTTCATTTAACTTCCTTCTCTATGTCACTCTAAACCCTACCTTCACATATGATATTCTGACGACCAACAATACCCATCCCCGCGGTTTAAAGCTGGCGAAGGCAAGGAGGGTTACCATAATTGAAGGACAATGATTTTACACACAAACCGTTGCTCACCAAAAGAGAAAAAGAAGTATTCGAACTGTTGGTTCAAGACAAAACAACTAAAGAAATTGCTAGTGATCTATTTATTAGCGAGAAAACAGTTCGAAATCATATTTCCAACGCCATGCAAAAGCTTGGAGTGAAGGGGCGATCTCAAGCTGTTGTAGAGCTTCTTCGCATGGGGGAACTCAAGCTTTAAATGTAAGGGACTGATTCTAATGCCGAACAATTAACGGGTTTCTATAGCGGATACCTATTAATGTTTGAATGAGAGTCAGTCTCTTTTAGTTCTGTTCCCTTTAGACTTGCCTTGAATTTTTCCGTGAAAAAGGCGAAAATGCTAGTAAGGGGAATACGTGCTTGACCAATTATGGATATACGGAGCTAAAACTAAAGCGTTCCGGGTTATCATAAGGAGTAAATGTCCGGTTTCTGAATGTAAAAGGAGAGAAATAATGACGAATTCTAAAGAGCAATCCATTGAAGATATACAAGTTGTGGCAGATATTGAGAAAGACCTTCGGTACATATCATCGATCATTAAGCAAAAAGGAAGAGAGATATTAAGTCAGTATACCATCACGCCTCCACAGTTCATCGCGCTACAATGGTTATTCGAATATGGGGATATGACCATCGGAGATCTTTCGAATAAAATGTACCTTGCCTGCAGTACGACGACGGACCTTGTTGATAGAATGGAAAAAAATCAGCTGGTCGAACGGGTCAAGGATGAGAATGATCGTCGCGTCGTGCGCATTCATATGTTAAAAGAGGGCGAAAGAATTATTGAAGAAGTGATCAAGAAAAGGCAGAATTACTTACAGAGTGCCTTAACGGATTTCTCTGACCAGGAAGTGCTATTATTAAAGGATCATTTAGCAAAACTACATCAAGAAATTAAACCAGAATGAGGGAATAACGTGATTCAACCAATCGGCATCATCGATTCTGGGGTAGGGGGGCTCACCGTCGCGAGAGAAGTGATGCGTCAGCTGCCGAAAGAGACCATCTATTACTTAGGTGACACAGCCCGTTGTCCCTACGGACCCAGATCTGCTCAAGAAGTAAAAGCGTTCACGTGGGAAATGACTCAATATCTCATGCAATATGATATCAAAATGCTGATCATTGCCTGTAATACAGCCACTGCGGTGGTGCTGGATGAAATACAGACCCATTTGGATATACCGGTGATTGGAGTCATCCATCCGGGGGCCCGGGCAGCGATCAAGCATACTCACAATAAGAGGATCGGTGTCCTTGGAACCGTGGGGACGATCAACAGCGGCGCCTATGTGGATGCCCTTCACTCCCTTCACGGAAGCCTGGACGTCACGTCCCTCGCCTGCCCGAAGTTTGTTCCGCTAGTGGAAAGTGGAGAGTACGACAGCTCCATGGCGACTGATATTGTAGGGGAGACCCTCCATCCTCTTAAAGAGTCCGGGATCGATACGTTGATCCTCGGGTGTACCCATTATCCATTGCTGCAGCCGAAGATACAGGCTTATATGGGTCCTGAGATCAGTGTCATAAGTTCCGGGGACGAAACAGCCCGGGAAGTCAGTACGATCCTTGATTATTACAACCTCCTGTACAGGGGAGTCCAACAGCCCGAACACCGCTTTTTCAACACAGGGTCATCAGCGA
Organism: Bacillus sp. es.034; assembly: GCF_002563655.1. Classification (GTDB taxonomy): domain Bacteria; phylum Bacillota; class Bacilli; order Bacillales; family Bacillaceae_B; genus Rossellomorea. Next base: position 2,241,871 of record NZ_PDIY01000001.1, read on the forward strand.
TTTTTTCACGGATCGCATCCGATTGGCTGACAGTCGGGGAAGTAAAAGCAGAAACCATCCGATTACAAGAGTAGGATCTTGTGATCGGATGGTTTTTTTATTTTGTTGTCCTTATTGTGAAAAGTTTCGGTCTATTTTTTGGACGGGGCTCGTATATATGTTAGTACAAACTGTCTTTTAGGAGGTTTCCCAATGGCAAAAAAAGCAAAGGTGTCAATTGCTGTAACGGTTTTAGCTTCTTCTGTATATCTTTCCGGTTGTGGTTTACTCAGTTTCGGTGATGATAAGGAGAAGATCGATCCTCCTCAAGACTTATCCTACTTGAAAGAAGGGGAGAAAGTCGATACCGCCAAGAATGAGGAATCAAATAAAAAGGTGAGCAAAGAAGAAGCGGGTGCTGAGACCGTCATGACGGAATTGTATTTAATCGATAAAAACGGCTATGTCGTATCCCAGTCCATCCCTCTTCCAAATCAGGAAAGCGTGGCCAAACAGGCCGTGGAATACTTAGTGAAGAATGGTCCTGTCGAAAACATCCTGCCAAACGGATTCAGGGCTGTATTGCCGGCAGATACACAGGTGACGGTCGATATTAAAGACGGAAAGGCAATTGCCGATTTCTCTCCGGAATTCAATAATTATCAGCCTGAAGATGAACAGAAGATCCTGCAGTCCGTGACATGGACATTGACTCAGTTTGATTCGGTTGAAAAAGTCGAACTTCGGGTGAACGGGTATCCATTAACGGAGATGCCGGTGAATGGTACGCCGATCGACGAAAATGGATTAACGAGAAAAGTCGGGATCAATGTGGATACGTCAGGCGTTGTCGATCCGACGAGCACCAAACCGCTTACCGTGTATTATGTATCACAATCCGATGATAAGACTTATTATGTTCCTGTGACGAAACGCGTCAGTTCCAAATCCGTGGATGAAGTCAAGGCAGTGGTGAATGAGCTGATCGAAGGACCGGGTTATTCTTCTTCCCTTGCAAGTGACTTTACGGGGGCGAAGCTGTTGGATGATCCGAAGCTTGAGGAAGGAACCGTGACACTGAACTTTAATGAAGCGGTGTATGGAAGCCTTGAAGAAAAAATGGTTTCTGAGCATATGCTGAATTCCCTCGTCCTCTCCTTAACCGAGCAAAAGGGCATCAAAGGGGTATCGGTACTCGTGAATGGTGAGGCGACCACCGTCTCAAAAGATGGGGAAACGGTGACTGAACCGGTGACAAGACCAGAAAATGTGAATGCAATTAGTTTTTAAATCGCGATTTTTTGATATACTATGAATAGAAACACATGAAAAGAGGTTGGCAGATTGCCGCCTCTTCTATTTTTGATTTGGCCATTTTTTACATAACGTACGAACAAAACAGGAGGGAATTATATGAGAACAGACGGCAGAGAAAAGGATCAATTGCGTCATATCGAAATCGAGACAGGATACGTCAAGCATCCGGAAGGTTCTGTATTGATAACGGTTGGAGAAACGAAGGTCATTTGTAACGCCAGTATCGAAGAGCGTGTGCCTCCCTTTATGAGAAACAGTGGAAAAGGGTGGATAACGGCGGAATATTCCATGCTTCCGAGAGCGACGGAAACGAGAAATATCCGTGAATCGTCCAAAGGGAAAATCTCAGGCAGGACGATGGAAATTCAACGATTGATTGGACGTGCCCTGAGAGCGGTCGTTGACTTGGATGCATTGGGAGAGCGCACGATCTGGATCGATTGTGATGTCATTCAAGCTGATGGCGGGACAAGAACGGCTTCCATCACAGGGGCATTCGTTGCCATGGCAATCGCCCTTGCAAAGCTTCAGGATAGTAAAAAGATTTCTTCATTCCCACTCAAGAGCTTTCTTGCAGCGACAAGTGTCGGGATGGTGGAAGAACACGGAGCGGTCCTTGATTTGAACTATATTGAAGACAGCAGCGCATTGGTGGATATGAACATCATCATGACGGGTGAGGGGGAATTTGTGGAGCTTCAGGGAACCGGTGAAGAAGCTACATTTACAATGGATCAATTACATCAATTATTGAAGCTTGGACAAGTTGGGATTCGCGAATTATTCCAAATCCAGCAGCAATCATTAGGTGATATCGTAAAAAGATTTCAATAAAGGGATGAGAGAGCCGATGACAAAACGAGTGATCATAGCCACAAAGAACAGAGGAAAAGCAAAAGAATTCCAACATATGTTTGCACCATATGGGTATGAGGTACAAACATTACTAGACCTTCCTCATATTGAGGATGTTGAAGAAACAGGCGAAACCTTTGAAGAGAATGCGATTTTAAAAGCGGAAACCGTAGCCAAAGAATTAGGGGAACTAGTGATTGCTGACGATTCGGGACTCTCCATCGATGCCCTGGAAGGTCGTCCAGGCGTCTATTCGGCCCGCTATGCCGGGGAAGAAAAGAGCGATGAAGCGAATATGGAGAAGGCATTGGGTGAGCTTGAGTCAGTGGAAGAAGCAGATCGCACTGCCCGTTTTTACTGTGTGTTGGCCATTGCCGGTCCTGACATGGAAACGAAAACGGTGACAGGAACGTGTGAAGGGATGATCCTCCGAGATAAGAGGGGGACCAATGGCTTTGGCTACGACCCGATCTTCTTCGTGCCTTCCCTTGGGAAGACCATGGCCGAATTAACGCAAGATGAAAAGAGTCAGATCAGTCATCGCGGGAACGCACTAAAAAAGCTCGGAAATATGATTTCAGACTTAGTTTAAAGGGTGAATCTGAATGAAATTATTAGTTGTAAGTGACAGTCATGGATCCAAAGATGAATTGTTGAATCTATCAGAGAAGTACAAGTCCAGTGTAGACGCCATGATCCACTGTGGTGACTCGGAGTTGAGTGCTGATGATCCTGCATTGTCATCTTATCTCGTTGTCCGGGGGAACTGTGACATGGATGCACGATTGCCTGACGACCTGGTAGAGAAGCTAGATGGGCAAACCATCATGGTGACTCACGGGCATCACTATGGAATCAAGATGTCATTGATGAAACTCCGATACAGAGCGGAAGAGGTCGGGGCGCAGTTTGTGTTCTTTGGTCACTCGCACACTCTGGGGGCAGAGTTGATTAACGGTACATTATTCCTGAACCCTGGAAGCATCCTGTTGCCACGGGGGAGAAGTGAACGTACCTACGCATTAGTGGATACGGAAGATCAAGAAATCAATGTCACATTTCTGACCCACGATCATGTGGTGCTGGATGAATTGACGCAAACATTTAGTTTGTAAAATATAGAGTGGGAACTCGTCATGTACGGGTCCCCCTCATGTTTTGATGTGTAAAAGCAAAGCTGAAAAATAAAATAAAACTTTTTCTGAAAATCTGTTGACTTATTTATGCTATGTGAATATAATAAATATTGTCCTTGAAAAACAAATAACGAAACACACACGTCCCAGTAGCTCAGCTGGATAGAGCAACGCCCTTCTAAGGCGTCGGTCGGGAGTTCGAATCTCTCCTGGGACGCCATAATCATTACATACGACCTTGATATCAGGGTTTTGACTAACAAGGGGTACTGACACAGTAAACTGTGAGGTATCTCTTTTTTTATCCGATACATGGTGCGATTGCTATTCTCAATGTGTCCCAGTAGCTCAGCAGGATAGAGCAACAGTTTCCTAAACTGTAGGTCGGGAGTTCGAATCTCTTCTGGGACGCCATAAACCCTACATATGCAAAGCTTACCCCAATGAGGTAGGCTTTTTTTGTTATCCAAATGATATCGTGCTAAACTAATACCAACTAAACAGTATAGGCAGGTACGTTTTATGAATAAGGGAAACCAAGAAGGAAAAGGAAAGATTGTACAGTTTCCAGGATTGAAGGACCGGCTGCTGGAAAAAGGGGTGCAGGCTTTGGAAAAAGGGGAAGTCCATGAATCCTCCCAGCTCCTCGCACAAGCTTATGAACTGGAACCGGATAATCCGGATATCAATACGGCACTCGTGTTATCGCTCTATGAAAGCAAACAATACGACCAGGCCGGATCCATATGTAAAGAGATGCTCCTCGAAGGAATCGGTGACTATTTCGAGGTCGTTGATATGTACTTAATGATTCTTATACAGCTTCATAAGCACAGTGAAGTGATCGATACAATCAATGCCCTCTTTGATGAAAGGGAAGTACCCTTTGAAAAGGAAGAACACTTCAGGAAGCTTCTCCATTTCAGTGAAAAGGTAGTGAACGGGAAAGAGACTGTTCTTGAGAAAGAAGTTCAGGCAGAAGATCAAACGTCCATCTTGACAGGGAAAAGCCTCGAGGAACAGACGCTCATCGTGGCACAGCTCGTTCATCGGAATATTCACCCGTTCATCGGGGAACTGCAAGGGATTTTACAGGATCCCGATGCCCATCCGTTTTTACAAACGATGATTTTAAATGTTTTAAAAGAGCATGGAATGGATAAAGAAGTAGTTGTAGTAAAGATAGGAATGGAAGAGCGGGTTAATCCCGCAGCATTGGATGACGTTTTCGAGTCGGATTTCTTCACCGGTGTCATACATTGCCTGGATGAGCTTCTGGCACAAATGAATCCTACTCTATTTCAGCATGCAGAGGAATTACTGAAACGTCATGCCTTCCTTCTCTATCCTTTTACACTTAAGGAAGAACCGGAAGAAATCGCTGCAGTATATGCCTATTACACCGCCGGGATGTTTGCCGATGCGATTCTTGAAAAAGAGTTAAAAGAGCAGGTTGAAAACAGTCAGGCTGAAGGGATTTTAGCAAGACTTACGGAACTAGAGGAAATTTCCTCTCCGAATATTTAAACCCCCTCTGTTGAAAGACAGTGGCTGTATGTTATAATGTAATGGTTGTAATGTGAAAGTTTTTCATATATTTACGATGATAGTGCTAGATTCACACGGGACTATCTACTACTATGCGTAAAAAATTTAAGATCAACTATAGATTTGTTGGAGGGAACAGTATGTCTGCAAAATGGGAAAAGCAAGAAGGAAACCAAGGAGTACTTACAATTGAAGTAGAAGCTGCTAAAGTAAACGAAGGTTTGGACGCGGCATTCAAAAAGGTTGTAAAACAAGTGAACGTACCAGGATTCCGTAAAGGGAAAATGCCTCGCGGAATGTTCGAAAAACGTTTTGGTGTAGAATCACTTTACCAAGATGCATTAGATTTCATCTTACCTGAAGCATATGCAAAAGCAATCGAAGAAACAGGAATCGATCCAATCGACCGTCCTGAAATCGATGTCGAGCAAATGGAAAAAGGAAAAGACCTGGTCTTCACTGCTAAAGTACAAGTGAAACCAGAAGTGAAACTTGGCGACTACAAAGGTCTTGAAGTAGAAAAAATGGAAACAGAAGTAACAGCTGAAGATGTTGAAGCTGAACTTACTTCACTTCAAGAGAAACAAGCTGAGCTTGCTGTCAAAGAAGATGGAAAAGCTGAAGAAGGCGACACAGTAACAATGGATTTCGAAGGATTCGTTGACGGTGAAGCATTTGAAGGCGGACAGGCTGAGAACTACTCACTTGAATTAGGTTCAGGTCAGTTCATCCCAGGATTCGAAGAGCAATTGGTTGGTGTTGCAGCAGGAGAAGAGAAAGAAGTAGAAGTAAACTTCCCTGAGGAATACCATGCAGCTGAGCTTGCTGGTAAGCCTGCTACATTCAAAGTGAAAGTTCACGAAATCAAAGCAAAAGAACTTCCGGCACTTGATGATGAGTTCGCAAAAGACGCTGACGAAGAAGTTGAAACGCTTGCTGAACTAAAAGAAAAAATCGAAAAACGCCTTCAAGAGTCTAAAAAGAACGAAGCTGAAACAGCGGTTCGTGAAACTCTTGTAAATAAAGCTTCTGACAACGCTGAAGTTGAAATTCCAGAAGTAATGGTTAAAGCTGAAGTAGACCGTATGATGCAAGAGTTCGAACAACGCCTGCAAATGCAAGGTATGAACCTTGATCTTTACTTCCAATTCTCTGGTCAATCAGAAGAAGATCTTCGTGGTCAAATGACAGAGGATGCCGGCAAACGCGTTCGCACCAACTTAACACTTGAAGCAATCGCAGCAGCGGAAAACCTTGAAGTAACCGACGAAGAAGCAGAAGAAGAAGTAAACAAAATGGCTGAACAATACAACATGACTGCTGATAATATCAAACAAGCACTAGGCGGCCTTGACACACTTAAAGCCGACCTTAAAGTACGTAAAGCAGTAGAATTCCTTGTTGAGAACAGCAAAACTGTAGCATAATAAAAATAGCAAACAAGGCGCGAATCATTCGTGCCTTGTTTTGTACAATGAAGCGGATATTCCCCGTGATTTGGCTCATTCATGTGAATCGAACGTTTCACACGCTTTTCAGCAGAGCTGAAAAGTAGCCATCACCATCAAAAGCGATCGAGCAAACTCGTTTGCTCGATCGCTTTTGATGGTGATGGCGTAAATGAGCCAAATCACTAAGCTTCACTTCATAAGTTAGTAATTGTTTACACTTCTAAGAATAAGAACCACTATTTTTGGAAAAAGCTTATGAGACGGGGTTGCATTACTTTTCACCATGAACATACATAATAAGATTCCTTACATTACCTGACTTCATTTGGACAAAATAAACTTTAGCAATGTAAAAGATTTGCTAAAATGCACGATACATAATAAGATGATTCTTAAGAATCGTATCAATTTCTTTACGAACATATAATATGATAAAATGCAGTACATAACTTTAGGTAATAGGGATGTAAGGAATCGTTCGTTTGATGAAACAGGCACGATTTTATGAAGTTTTAACGAAGGGGTGAAAATCATTGTTTAAATTTAATGATGAAAAAGGGCAATTAAAATGTTCTTTTTGCGGAAAAACACAAGACCAAGTTCGTAAACTAGTCGCTGGACCAGGTGTGTATATTTGTGATGAGTGCATCGAGCTTTGCACAGAAATCGTAGAAGAAGAGCTGGGTACAGAAGAAGAAGTAGAATTTAAAGACGTACCGAAACCACGCGAAATCCGGGAAATCCTGGACGAGTACGTAATCGGGCAGGATCAGGCGAAGAAATCACTTGCCGTAGCCGTCTACAACCACTACAAGCGTATCAACTCCAGCAGTAAAGTTGATGACGTTGAACTGTCTAAGAGTAATATTGCCATGATTGGGCCGACTGGTAGCGGGAAAACCCTCCTTGCCCAAACATTGGCTCGTATTCTTAACGTTCCTTTCGCCATCGCCGACGCGACTTCTTTAACAGAAGCGGGTTATGTTGGGGAAGATGTAGAGAATATTCTATTGAAACTGATCCAGGCAGCTGACTACGATGTGGAAAAAGCTGAAAAAGGGATCATCTATATCGATGAAATCGATAAAGTGGCAAGAAAATCTGAAAATCCATCCATCACGAGAGACGTTTCAGGTGAAGGAGTACAACAAGCCCTCTTGAAAATTCTTGAAGGTACGGTAGCAAGTGTTCCACCACAAGGCGGACGCAAGCATCCTCACCAGGAGTTCATTCAAATCGATACGTCCAATGTCCTATTCATTTGTGGTGGAGCATTCGACGGGATCGAACAAATCATCAAACGCCGTTTAGGTCAAAAGATAATCGGATTCGGTTCTGATCCTAAAAACGCTGAAGTGAAAGAAGATAAGTCGCTACTTTCTAAAGTTCTTCCTGAAGACCTATTGAGATTCGGATTGATTCCGGAATTCATCGGTCGTCTACCGGTCATTTCAAGCCTTGAGCCTCTTGATGAAGAAGCACTGGTTGAAATCCTGACTAAACCTAAAAACGCATTGGTAAAACAATACCAAAAAATGCTTGAATTGGATGAGGTCGAGCTTGAGTTCACAGAAGATGCCCTGCTTGAAATCTCTAAAAAAGCAATTGAGCGTAAAACAGGTGCACGTGGACTGCGATCCATCATCGAAACCATGATGCTTGATGTGATGTTCGATCTGCCTTCCCGTGATGATATTAAGAAATGTATCATTACGAAAGAGACGATCCTTGAAGATGCCGCTCCTCACTTAATGCTTGAGGATGGCACCATGATCGATCCAAACGAAGAAGAAAAGACATCAGCTTAATAGCTTAACGTAAAGCCGGGAATGATCCTTCATTCCCGGCTTTTTTTCGACCAGAGATATAGAACGGAGATGGGGCAAATGGACAATAAGAAAACCAAGGTGGCCATTAGCTGGAGTGGCGGGAAAGATGGGTGTCTTGCTTTGAATCGTACATTAAAAGCCGGCAAAAAAGTAGAATGTCTTGTTTCGATGGTCTCTGAAAAATATGAACGGAATCATGCTCACGGTCTTAGATTGGATATCCTCGGGCAACAGGCAAAAGCCTTGGATATTCCGCTGGTCATTGTGAATTCCGGAGATGATTATGAGCGCTCCCTCATTGGGGCATTATCCGATATAAAGCAGAATAGGGGTGTGGAAGAGATCGTCTTTGGAAGCTTATATGCAGAAGAAGATCGAAAGTGGAACGAAGAAGTGGCAAGGAAAGCAGGTTTGAAACCCTCATTCCCCGTATGGATATCGGAGGGGGAAAGCAGTCAATTACTGAAAGAATTTATCACACTTGGATTCTTTGCAGTCACATGCAGGGCTTCCGACAAAGTATTCGATCCCTCATGGGCCGGCCGAATGCTCGATTGGGAATTTTATAAGGATATCCATCATATAAAAGGCTGCTGCGTCATGGGAGAAGCAGGCGAATACCACACCTTCGTCCTGGACGGTCCCATCTTCTTTAAAAAAGTACATATAGTGCAATCAGGAGTCGTCTTGAACGCCGGTCTATGGTCTTTAGATATTGAGGCTTGCCGATTAGTAGAGAAAAATTGAAGTAATATACATATCTTTTTATGCTTTTTAAACCATCCACTCACGGAATTTTTTTGTTTATTCCCACAAGGTCAAGGAGATACTAACCGATAACAACTTGTATCTACTTGGAGGGAGACGAATGAGCTTTACGAGCATCGCTTTATTCATCCAATTATTCTTCGGAATCATCATTGGATTGTACTTCTGGAACCTGTTAAAAAACCAGCGAACGCAAAAAGTTTCCATTGACCGTGAATCAAAAAAAGAGATGGAAGAACTCCGAAAGATGAGATCCATTTCACTAACAGAACCCCTTGCCGAAAAAGTAAGACCCTCAAGCTTCGAAGATATTGTCGGACAGGAAGATGGCATCAAAGCATTGAAAGCAGCGATATGCAGTCCGAATCCACAGCATGTCATCATTTATGGACCGCCCGGCGTCGGAAAAACGGCTGCCGCCCGTCTGGTCCTGGAAGAAGCAAAGAAAAATATGAAATCCCCATTTAGATCTTCTGCCGTTTTTGTAGAATTGGATGCCACAACGGCACGATTCGATGAACGGGGGATTGCCGATCCGCTGATTGGTTCCGTTCATGATCCCATTTATCAAGGGGCAGGAGCCATGGGACAGGCAGGGATCCCGCAACCAAAACAAGGTGCTGTAACCAATGCCCATGGAGGCGTATTGTTCATTGATGAAATCGGGGAATTGCACCCCATTCAATTGAATAAGCTCTTAAAAGTGTTAGAAGATCGCAGAGTGTTCCTTGAGAGCGCCTATTACAATGAAGAAAATCATCAAATTCCCACCCATATCCATGATATTTTCAAAAACGGCCTTCCGGCGGATTTCCGCTTGATCGGTGCCACGACCCGTACACCGAATGAACTGCCTCCGGCGATCCGCTCGAGATGCATGGAAGTTTTTTTCAGGGAGCTTGAGCATGACGAAGTGAAGAAGGTGGCGGCAGGAGCCGTTGAGAAAGTAGAAATGACGATCAGCGACAAAGGGCTCGAAACTCTTGCATCTTATGCGCGTAACGGCCGTGAAGCAGTCAATATGGTTCAGATAGCAGCCGGGGTTGCCATCACCGAAAATAGAAAAGAAATTTATGATCATGAGCTCGAGTGGATCATTCAATCCAGTCAGCTTTCCCCGCGCTATCAGAAAAAAATCAATGAAGAGGCAACGATTGGTCTGGTCAATGGGTTAGCCGTGACAGGACCGAATACCGGCTCTCTACTTGAAATTGAAGTAAACGTTATTCCGGCTGCCGATAAGGGTACCATCAATGTGACGGGAATCGTGGAAGAAGAAAGCATCGGTGATCGGAGTAAATCCATCAGGAGAAAAAGTATGGCGAAAGGCTCGATCGAAAATGTGATCACCGTCCTTCGTTCCATGGGGGTACCTGCGGATCAGTATGATATCCATGTGAACTTTCCAGGCGGGGTGCCGGTCGACGGCCCTTCTGCAGGGATTGCCATGGCTCTTGGGATCTACTCGGCCATTTACCGGATACCCATCAAGCATACGATTGCCGTCACGGGTGAAATCAGTATACATGGATCTGTTAAGCCTGTCGGAGGGGTGTATCCTAAGGTGAAAGGCGCAAAACTCGCCGGTGCCACCATGGCCATCATTCCGTACGACAACCAGCAGGCCATGTTAAGAGAGATAGAAGGAATCGAAGTGGTCCCGGTCAAACAGCTCAAGGAAGTTCTTGATCTCGCCCTGATGAAGGATCACGTATCGTCACCCGATCTCGTACCTGAACAAAATAAGAAAAGTGTATAGACTGTTGACCGATTCGGGTCTATCCGAATCGGTTTGTTTTTGAATGGCTTGTAAAGGAATAAGCGGCAACCCATTCGAATAAAGTTGTAAATACCTATTTAATAGACACTACCTAGTAAATAAGTTAGAATTGTACAAAGACTCATGAGCAAAATTCGGAGGTGTTATATGTGGCAAAACAAAATAATTTAACGGTTCCCCTCCTTCCATTGAGAGGTTTACTTGTGTATCCAACGATGGTCTTGCATTTAGATGTTGGACGTGAGCGCTCCGTTCAGGCTTTAGAAAAAGCGATGATGGATGATCATTTGATTTTCTTAACGACTCAAAGAGATATGAATATAGATGAGCCAACACAGGAAGATTTCTACGAGATGGGAACTCTTACAAAGGTCAAGCAGATGCTCAAACTGCCAAATGGGACCATCAGGGTACTTGTCGAGGGAATGAATCGTGCGTCTATTACGTCATTCACCGGGCAAAAGGATTTCTATGAAGTAACGGTGAAGGAATTTCATGATTCTGAAGGGAAGGAATCGGAAACAGACGCCTTGATGAGGACGTTACTCAATTATTTCGAACAATACATAAAGCTATCAAAGAAAGTTTCAGCTGAAACGTATTCAACCGTTTCAGATATTGAAGAACCGGGAAGGCTCGCAGATATCGTGGCATCCCATCTGCCCCTCAAGATGAAGGAAAAGCAAAACGTCCTGGAAACACTGGATATTAAGAAGCGCCTTCAAATGGTGATCGAAACGATCAACAATGAAAAAGAAGTGTTGAGCTTAGAGAAGAAAATCGGGCAGCGTGTCAAACGTTCCATGGAAAGAACCCAGAAAGAGTATTATCTTCGGGAGCAAATGAAAGCCATCCAAAAAGAGTTGGGTGATAAAGAAGGTAAAACGGGTGAAATTGAAGATTTAACCTCAAAGATCGAACAGGCCAACATGCCTGAAGAAGTGGAACTTACGGCCTTGAAGGAGCTCGCCCGCTATGAGAAAGTGCCTTCAAGCTCTGCTGAAAGCTCTGTGATCCGAAACTACATCGAGTGGCTTGTTTCTTTACCATGGTCCACCGAAACGGAAGATCAATTGGACATCAAGCGGTCTGAGCAGATTTTAAACAGGGATCATTACGGTCTTGAAAAGGTTAAGGAAAGGGTTCTTGAGTATCTTGCCGTTCAGCAGCTGACTCAATCCCTGAAAGGGCCGATCCTGTGTCTCGCTGGACCTCCAGGGGTCGGGAAAACGAGCTTGGCCCGTTCCGTGGCTGAATCACTGGGACGGAATTTTGTCCGCATCTCCCTTGGAGGCGTTCGTGATGAATCCGAAATCAGGGGTCACAGACGTACGTATGTAGGAGCCATGCCCGGCAGGATCATCCGCGGTATGAAAAAGGCAGGTACGATCAACCCTGTGTTCCTTCTCGATGAAATCGATAAAATGTCCAGTGATTTCAGGGGAGATCCTTCTTCAGCGATGCTTGAGGTACTGGATCCCGAACAAAATTCTAACTTCAGTGATCACTATATTGAAGAGACATACGACTTATCAAAAGTCATGTTCATCGCAACGGCCAATGACCTTTCCACCATACCGGGACCACTCCGGGACAGGATGGAAATCATTACGATTGCCGGTTACACGGAGCTTGAAAAGTTGAACATTGCGAAGCATCATTTACTGGAAAAGCAAATCAAAGATCATGGGTTAACCAAATCCAAGCTTCAAGTGAGAGATGAAGCAATTGTTGATATCGTCCGCTATTATACCAGGGAAGCCGGTGTAAGGAGCCTGGAGCGTCAGCTGGCCGCTCTCTGCAGAAAAACCGCGAAGATCATCGTTTCGGGTGATAAGAAGAGAGTCGTGATCACTTCAAGCAATATAGAAGAGTTCCTCGGAAAGAGAAAATTCCGTTACGGCCAGGCAGAAATCGAAAATCAGATCGGTGTATCAACCGGCCTTGCCTATACGACGGTCGGTGGGGATACCCTTCAAATCGAAGTATCTCTCGCACCGGGTAAAGGGAAGCTCGTCCTGACCGGGAAACTGGGAGACGTCATGAAGGAGTCTGCCCAGACAGCCTTCAGCTACGTACGTTCGAAGGCGGGGCAACTTGGGATCGATGAGAATTTCCACGAGAAACATGATATTCATATCCACGTTCCCGAAGGAGCAGTCCCAAAAGACGGTCCTTCAGCCGGGATCACGATCACGACGGCACTCGTATCAGCCCTGACAGGGAAATACGTGAACCGTGAAGTAGGGATGACAGGTGAAATGACCCTGAGAGGAAGAGTCCTTCCAATCGGCGGAGTGAAAGAAAAAACATTAAGCGCTCATCGTGCCGGAATTAAAACGATTATCCTTCCGAAAGATAATGAAAAGGATATAGATGATATCCCTGAAAGTGTGAGGGGAGAATTAACGTTCATCCTTGTGTCCCACATCGATGAAGTCTTAGAGAAAGCATTAGTAGGTGAAAAGAAGTGAAAGTAAATCAAGTTGAGCTAGTCATCAGTGCGGTCAGGCCTGAACAATACCCTGGCGATATCCTACCTGAGTTTGCCTTAGCGGGGCGCTCTAACGTAGGGAAATCCTCATTCATCAATAAAATGATCGGCAGGAAGAGCATGGCGAGGATTTCCTCCAAGCCTGGTAAAACCCAGACGCTGAACTTTTATAAAATAGAAGAAACCCTCTATTATGTAGATGTGCCCGGTTACGGTTTTGCCAAAGTATCCAAAACAGAGCGGGAAGCATGGGGAAAGATGATTGAAACCTACATCACTTCCCGAGAGCAGCTAAGGGCGGTCATCCTGATCGTAGACCTGCGCCATGCCCCGACCAAGGATGATGTGATGATGTATGATTTCCTCAAGCATCACGGTCTTCCTTGTATCGTCATTGCCACCAAAGCGGACAAGATCCCGAAAGGCAAATGGCAGAAGCACCTGAAAGTCACAAAAGAAACCCTGAACATGGACAGTGAAGACGACCTTATCATGTTCTCCTCCGAAACAGGACTTGGAAAAGACAAAGCCTGGGACGCCATCAAATCGTATTATAAATAAACGTATAAAGAACCGATTTCCATTTTGGAGATCGGTTCTTTTTTTCTGACTGAAAAGTAGTCATAAAGAAGGTCTACCGAAGTCCGTATAAGGTTTTTTGGCCTATATGACGAAAGCATATGAAAGGAAATGAAAGGATAGGGACGCATATGTATCTATATCAAAGCTGAATCATGTTCATCCACCAAAATGGATAATTATAAGCTCTGGAAGCTATATTTGAATTTTGAGAATTTTCTCTTTTGTTGATAAAATTATGAAAGATTAAAAATATTACAAGCTACATAAGGGGGACTCTAGACAATGAAGAATTGGAAAAGCCTGATCTTGTTCGCAGTTGCTGCACTTCTTCTATCCGCATGCGGTGACAAAGCTACAACAGAGAGTGGCGCGAAGTTAGTGGAGGAAGGCAAATTCGTTTATGCAGCTTCCGGTGAGTTCAAGCCATTCAGCGTGACGAATGATGATGGAACCATGTCAGGTTTCGATATTGAAGTGGCAGAAGCCGTTGCGAAAGAAATGGGTCTTGAACCTGAACAGAAGAAATTTAAATTTGCAGGAATTGTAGAAGGGGTCAAATCCGGACGTTTTGACGCGGCGGTCGCCAGTCATACAATCACGGAAGATCGTTTGAAGGAAGTAGACTTCTCAACTCCTTATTATTATTCAGGTCCACAGATTTTCGTCCGTAAAGACAGTGATGTTGAAACACTGGATGATTTGAAGGACAAGGAAATTGCTGTATCCAAGGGATCGACGTACTCAGATACCGCAAAGGAAGTAACGGATAAAATACAAGCGTATGATAGTGATGTTGTTGCACTTGAAGCGTTAAACAAAGGAAAACATGATGCCGTCATCACAGACTTCATCACGGGTAAAGAAGCGATTGCTTCAGGACTCAACATCGAAGCACGTGAACTGATCGGACGCAGTGAGCAGGCAATCGCCGTGAGTAAAGATAATGAAAAACTATTGAAAGAAGTCAATCAAGCTCTCGAAGCATTAAGAGAAGACGGTACATTGAAGAAAATCAGTGAAAAATATTTCAAAACAGATATTACATCCGATCCCGAGAAAGAGTAAGAGCAGCATGACACAGAGCGAATGTGCTTCTATGCGCATTCGCTTTTTGTCTTAAAGTGGAAGAAAATCGAACGGAGGGAAGTCCATGCACTTTTTAGAAACCTTTGCAGGTACATATGATGTTTTTCTGAAAGGGATGCTGTTAACATTCCAGTTAACCTTTGTTTCTGTCCTGATTGCGATTGTGATCGGTCTGTTTTTCGCTTTCCTGAAGATTTCAGGGATCAAGCCTTTGTCCCTGATTGCGGATTTATACATTTTCGTTGTAAGGGGTACACCATTAATCGTTCAAATTTTCATTTTCTATTTCGGTTTGACCTCGTTGAATATTTCAGGCTTCTGGTCTGTCGTCATGGGTCTTGCTTTCCATAACGGGGCTTATATCGCAGAAATCTTCCGGGGAGCCATTCAGTCCATCGACAAAGGGCAAATGGAAGCGGGACGTTCCCTTGGGATGTCCCTCGGCTTGTCCATGAGAAGGATCATCCTTCCGCAGGCATTCAGGCGTGCCCTGCCGCCCCTTGGAAATCAATTCATCATTGCATTGAAGGACTCATCCCTTGCTTCATTCATCGGGATGTTCGAATTGTTCAGCGTGGCGACGACACTCGGATCGAATAATTTCGATTATATGACATATTTGCTCGTTGTAGCGATCTATTACCTGGTTCTTGTATTACTATTCTCAACGATTGTCAATGTAATTGAAAAACGTATGTCCATCAGTGATTAAGAATGACGCAGGAGGGATGAGTATGAGTCAGGAAATGATTAAAGTAGAAAAATTAAATAAATCCTTTGGTGATTTACATGTATTGAAGGACATTGATATCAGCGTAAGGGAAAGTGATGTGGTTTGCCTCATTGGGGCCAGTGGATCAGGGAAGAGTACACTGCTTCGCTGCTTGAACTTCCTTGAGCTGAAAGATAATGGGAAGGTTGTCATCGAAGGAGATGAAGTCAACCAGGATACCCATGATTTGAATAAAATCCGTCAGAAGGTAGGGATGGTGTTCCAGCATTTCTATCTATTCCCCCACAAAACTGTATTGGAAAACGTGATGGAGGCACCGGTGTACGTTAAGGGTGTCTCAAAGGCGGACGCAAGGAAGGATGCCAAAGAACTGTTAAAGAAGGTCGGGCTTGGGGATAAAGAAGATGTCTACCCGTCCAAGCTTTCAGGGGGACAGAAGCAGCGTGTCGCCATCGCCAGGGCCCTTGCCATGAAGCCGGATATCATGCTGTTCGATGAGCCCACCTCGGCACTTGATCCGGAATTGGTCGGTGAGGTACTGGCTACCATGAAGGAGCTTGCTTTAGAAGGGATGACGATGGTCGTCGTGACCCATGAAATGGGATTTGCCCGTGAAGTGGCCGACTGGGTCGTCTATATGCATGATGGACGCATCGTCGAGGTAGGACCCCCTCAGGAATTATTCCAATCTCCAAAAGAACAAAGGACGAAAGAATTTTTAGACTCGGTTCTTTAATACACGTGAAAAAGCCCGGATGCGATTCCGGGCTTTTTCTTGCCTACTTTTTTCTTACAAATAATAAATAGACACCGATTCCGATAATGACGATGGGCCAGAATTCCCAAGCGCTTCCCACGCTTCCTTCAATAAAACCAAACCATCGCACCACTTTATCAGAGAAAAGAAGAATGATAGAAAGTGTCAGAAAGAGAACCCCTTGAAATAAGCCGGCGCGTGTCTTCTGATATCTGAGCAGGAAACCGAGGGCGATGATAAGGATAAAGGTCCCCATATGATCCGGCCAAACGTCAAGCTTGTTGACCACATGGAAATGCAGGCCGAATCCAACCAGGATCGTACCGGGGAGGATGGCTTCATAATCCCTTCCTCCGTATCCCTGACCGAGAAAAGCGAGTCCGACAATGATAAGCAAAGTGGGCCAAGTGAAAAATTCCTGAAATAATACAATGTTTGCCTGTTGTAAGTAAAAGTAAGCTCCAAAGCCAATTAAGATGATTCCGGGGAATATTCGTTGCTGTTTCATTCTTTTCCTCCTGTAAATTAGTAAAATTCCGGTTTTAATTCCTATTTTTTAAGGGAAAATGACACATAATATGAAAAATTGATCCCTTTGTTTCGATGAATCGTGAGAAACCTTTCCATTACTTGATTCTTTAGGCTCGTTTTGGTACCCTACATTAGTAGGCAAATGTCGAAAATTAAAAGATTTAGGAAGAATTGAAAATGCTTTCAAGCTTAGTTCGTTCTTCTACTCTTAAATGTAATGATGAAAGTAATGTTTAGCAAGTCCCGGAAGAATCATTCGATTCTACCTCCTTAACTGTAGCACAGGTTTCAATTTCTGTTCACATTTCAGGGCCTGAGGACTTATTTGGACATGTTATAATAATAGTAATGATTTTACTTGGGGGTGTAGTGCATAGCATGTATACAATAGTCGTTGGTTTAAATTATAAAACGGCCCCTGTAGAGATTCGTGAGCGTTTATCTTTCAATGAAACTGATCTTCCTTCAGCAATGAAAGCATTAAAGGAAAAGAAAAGCATCCTTGAAAATGTGATTGTTTCTACATGTAATAGAACGGAAGTTTATGCGGTAGTGGATCAGCTTCATACAGGTCGTTATTATATTAAAGAATTTTTATCTCAATGGTTTGATATAGATAAAGAGGAGTTCACGCCTTATCTGTTCATTTATGAACAAGAAGGAGCCGTCGAACACCTGTTTAAGGTTGCCTGCGGATTGAACTCCATGGTACTTGGGGAAACCCAGATCCTTGGTCAAATCCGTTCAAGCTTCCTGGATGCCCAGGAGTCGGGAGCGACGGGTACCGTATTTAATCACCTGTTCAAGCAAGCTGTGACGGTTTCGAAAAAGGGTCACTCGGAAACAGAGATTGGTTCCAATGCGGTATCAGTCAGCTATGCGGCCGTTGAATTGGCTAAAAAGGTATTCGGAAGCCTGGAGGGTAAGCATGTCCTCATACTTGGTGCCGGGAAAATGGGTGAACTTGCCATCAAGAATCTCCATGGCAGTGGAGCCACCAAGGTGACCGTGATCAACCGTACGTATGAGAAGGCCCAAACCCTGGCAGAGCGTTTCAGCGGTAATGCGAAAACGATGCAGGAGCTTCAATGCGCCCTTGTAGAAGCGGATATCATGATCAGTTCTACGGGAGCGAAGGATTTCGTCATCACGAAAGAAATGATGTCCCATGTGGAAAGCATGAGGAAGGGCCGTCCCCTATTCATGGTGGACATTGCGGTACCAAGGGACTTGGATCCGGCGATCGGGCAGCTTGAGAGCGTATTCCTTTATGATATCGATGATTTGGAAGGCATCGTCCAGGCGAATCTCGCCGAACGCAAAAAGGCGGCTGAACAAATTGAAATCATGATTGAAGCGGAAATCGTTGCGTTCAAAGAATGGTTGAATATGCTCGGCGTAGTGCCGGTCATCTCTGCCCTTAGGCAGAAGGCACTTTCCATTCAGGCAGATACGATGGAAAGCATCGAACGTAAAATGCCTGATTTAACCGATCGTGAACGCAAAGTATTGAATAAGCACACGAAGAGCATCATCAATCAGTTATTAAAAGATCCGATCCTCCAGGCAAAGGAATTTGCCGGACTGCCGGATGCTGAAGATAAGCTGGATTTATTCATCAACATTTTTAACATTGAACAAGAAGTGTTAGAGCAGAAACAAGTGAAAGCAGCCAACGAAAAGACTGAGAGCGATCATAGCTTTACACCACAACCCTCTTTTCAAGCATAAGTGAGGTTAATGTCGATGTTTGAACAAACGATGACTAGGCTGCACGAACTTATGATTGTTCTGTATGCTATTAGTATTCTCTTTTATTTTATAGATTTCTTAAACAAAAACCGGAAGGCGAACCTGTTTGCCTTCTGGTTACTTGCGATTGTTTGGGTCCTTCAAACAATCTTTTTATTTCTATACATGATGAATACAGGCAGGTTTCCGGTCCTCACCATCTTTGAGGGGCTTTATTTTTATGCCTGGGTGCTCATCACCCTGTCCCTTATCATCAACCGATTGCTAAGGGTGGATTTCACTGTCTTCTTTACAAATGTACTCGGTTTCATCATCATGGCGATCCATACTTTCGCACCCGTTCAGGTGGAGTCCCAGGCGATGGCAGAGCAGATGGTATCCGAGTTATTACTGATTCACATTACGATGGCCATCCTGTCTTACGGGGCCTTCAGTCTTTCCTTTGTGTTTTCCCTGCTTTATCTCCTCCAGTTTAAATTATTGAAGGAGAAAAAATGGGGGCAGAGGTTATGGAGGATCAGTGATTTGTCAAAGCTTGAGAAGATATCCTATATCTCGAATTCCATAGGGGTAGCGATGCTTCTGTTAAGCCTGATATTGGGACTGCAATGGGCATACATCAAGCTTCCGGAATTTCTATGGTATGATCCAAAGATAGTGGGATCATTCATTCTATTAATTTTATATAGCATTTATTTATACCTTCGCATTAAAAAGAATGTCTTTGGTAAATCATTAGCGTTTCTGAATGTGGCAGCCTTCTTGATTATATTAATCAACTTTTTCTTAGCTAGTCGGTTGTCTTCATTTCATTTCTGGTATTCATAAGTTTTCAGGAGGTCATTATGAGAAAAATCATTGTTGGTTCAAGACGAAGTAAATTAGCCCTTACCCAAACTAATTGGGTGATCGATCAGTTGAAGGCACTCGACCCTTCTTACGATTTCGAAGTGAAGGAGATTGTGACGAAAGGGGATCAGATCCTGGATGTCACCTTATCCAAAGTGGGCGGTAAAGGCTTATTTGTAAAAGAAATCGAGCAGGCGATGCTGGATAAAGAAATCGACATGGCCGTTCACAGTATGAAAGATATGCCGGCGGTTTTACCAGATGGACTGACGATTGGAAGCATCCCGGTTCGTGAGGATCACCGCGACGCGTTCATCAGTAAGAATCATGTTGCCCTTAAAGACCTGCCAGGCGGAGCGATCGTCGGAACGAGCAGTCTCAGGAGAGGGGCTCAGATTCTGTCTGTGAGACCGGATCTTGAAATCAAGTGGATACGCGGCAACATCGATACACGCCTTTCCAAACTTCAAAACGAAGATTACGATGCCATCATCCTGGCAGCAGCGGGCTTATCACGAATGGGATGGACGTCGGATGTCGTAACGGAATTCCTTGATCCGGACCTTTGCTTGCCGGCAGTCGGTCAAGGGGCCCTTTCGATCGAGTGCAGAAATGATGACGATGAAGTCCTTGAACTGCTAGAGAAGTTCGCGTGTGAAGAAACGACGACTACCGTGACGGCGGAACGAGCTTTCCTTCATAAAATGGAAGGCGGCTGTCAGGTACCGATTGCGGGATTTGCCGAGCTGAAAGACAATGGAGATATTGCATTGACCGGACTTGTCGCTTCTCCGGACGGAGAGACGATCTACAAAGAATACATGACGGGTCAGGACCCGAAAGAAGTTGGAGAAAAAGTGGCTGAAAGCTTAACTAAACAAGGGGCAAAAGCCTTGATCGATCAGGTGAAAGAGGAGCTGGATCAATAATGAAGGGTAAGAGGCCTTTAGAACAAATAAAGGTTTTGATTACTCGTGGCAATGAGGGATCCAGTGAAACCGGGTCTCTCATTGAAAGCGAGGGAGGGGTACCCATCTTGGTACCGCTCCTTCATTTTCACCCCCGCATAGATTCGCTGGAGGTATCGCTTCACACCACCCTACATACATACGAATGGATCATTTTCACCAGTAAAAATGGGGTGAAGTTCTTCCTGGAAGCATTGGAAAGACAGGGGATCCCTTTATCCTCTTATACGGGAAAATTCGCGGCCGTCGGGACCAAGACGGAGCAGTACTGTCATAAATACGGAATACCGATTTCATTTGTTCCGGAGAATTTCACTGGCGATGACTTCGCCGAGGAGTTCATTTCTAAAGTGAAGCCTGATGGTCACGTCCTGATTCCAAAAGGGAATCTGGCAAGGAATGTGATTGCGACGGAATTAGCCTCGGCAGGAGTCAGCTGTCAGGAATGGATCGTCTATGAAACGGTCCTTCCAGAGACAAGCTTCGTGCAGTTGAAAACGATCATTGAAAAAGAAAAAGTGGATATCATTACATTTACGAGTTCGTCGACGGTCCATCATTTTATGAAGGTCATCCGTCACTATTCTCTCTATGATCACATAAGGGACATTCCCATTGCGTGCATCGGCCCGATTACAAAAAAAACCGCGGAGCAATACGGATTACATGTAAAAATCTGTCCAAGCGTTTATACTGTAAATGAAAT
The DNA here is from genome assembly GCF_002563655.1 of Bacillus sp. es.034. GTDB lineage: Bacteria > Bacillota > Bacilli > Bacillales > Bacillaceae_B > Rossellomorea. The sequence goes on from NZ_PDIY01000001.1 coordinate 2,262,992, forward strand.
GGTGAATGAGATGAAAGCGTTCATCTCTGCCTGTTAGCTATCAAACAATTAGGAGGCTTTTATTATGAAAGACCTGCAATTCAATCGACACCGCCGCTTACGTCAATCGGAAACGATGCGTGCGCTCGTGCGTGAAACACATCTAAGAAAAGAAGATTTAATTTACCCGTTATTTGTCGTGGAAGGGGAAAACATCAAGAATGTCGTTCCATCCATGCCGGGTGTTTATCATATTTCACTCGATAATTTACAAGCTGAAATGGATGAAGTGGTTTCACTCGGGATCAAGTCCATCATTCTTTTCGGTGTTCCTGCTGAAAAAGACGAACTTGGGAAACAGGCGTATCATGACCATGGAATCGTCCAGGAGGCAACACGTTTCGTGAAGGAACGTTACCCTGATCTTGTTGTCATCGCCGATACGTGCCTTTGTCAATATACCAGTCACGGTCACTGTGGAATCGTCAAAGACGGGAAAGTCCTGAATGATGAAACCCTTGATCTGTTGGCCAAAACAGCGGTCAGCCAGGCTGAAGCGGGAGCCGACATCATCGCTCCGTCCAACATGATGGATGGGTTCGTAGCAGCAATCCGTCACGGCTTGGACGAAGCAGGCTATCATGATGTGCCGATCATGTCATACGCGGTGAAATATTCATCAAGCTTCTACGGTCCTTTCCGTGACGCGGCTCACTCGACACCTCAATTCGGAGATCGCAGAACGTATCAAATGGACCCGGCGAATCGCATGGAAGCCCTAAGGGAAGCTCAGTCTGATATGGAAGAGGGTGCCGACTTCCTTATCGTGAAACCGGCGCTTTCGTATCTGGATATCATGCGTGAGGTGAAAGACCGTTTCAATGCACCGGTTGTCGCCTATAACGTGAGCGGGGAATACAGCATGGTGAAAGCAGCGGCTCAGAACGGCTGGGTGAACGAACAGGAAATCGTCATGGAGAAACTGACCAGCATGAAACGTGCAGGGGCAGACCTCATCATTACGTATTTTGCAAAAGACGTAGCCAACTGGTTATCCTAATTGGTGAAGAATTCCTGTCAGGATGACTGAAAGATCACTAAAGGAGGAACCGATATTGCGTTCATATGAGAAATCGAAACAAGCATTCAAGGAAGCAGTAAACCTGATGCCCGGCGGAGTGAACAGTCCCGTCCGTGCGTTTAAATCAGTCAACATGGATCCGATTTTCATGGAAAGGGGAAAAGGATCGAAAATCTATGATATCGATGGGAATGAGTACATCGACTATGTCCTTTCCTGGGGTCCGCTCATTCTTGGTCACAGCAATGACCGGGTCGTGGAATCCATTAAAAAAGTGGCTGAAAACGGGACGAGCTTTGGTGCTCCCACAGAAATTGAAAATAAACTCGCCCAACTGGTGATTGACCGGGTGCCAAGCATCGAGATCGTCCGTATGGTGTCTTCAGGTACGGAAGCGACGATGAGTGCCCTGCGTTTGGCCCGTGGCTACACAGGCCGCAATAAGATCATCAAGTTCGAAGGCTGTTACCACGGCCATGGAGACTCTTTATTAATTAAGGCGGGCTCCGGTGTCGCGACCCTCGGTTTACCGGACAGTCCCGGTGTTCCTGAAGGGGTTGCCAAGAATACGATCACGGTGCCTTACAATGATCTCGAAAGCATCCGCTATGCCTTCGAACAATACGGTGATGACATTGCCGGTGTGATCGTCGAGCCTGTAGCCGGAAACATGGGTGTCGTCCCTCCGCAGCCAGGCTTCCTGGAAGGCCTCCGTGAGGTTACGGAAAATCATGGCGCACTGTTGATCTTCGATGAAGTCATGACGGGCTTCCGCGTCGGCTATGGCTGTGCACAAGGCTTCTACAATGTGACTCCTGACTTAACCTGCCTGGGGAAAGTCATCGGCGGGGGACTTCCTGTCGGGGCTTACGGCGGGAAAGCGGAAATCATGGAAAGGATCGCGCCGAGCGGACCGATCTATCAAGCAGGGACCCTTTCAGGGAATCCGTTAGCCATGACCGCTGGATACGAAACACTGAGCCAGCTCACCCCTGAAACGTATACCGAGTTTGCACGCAAAGCAGATCTACTGGAGGAAGGCTTAAAGAAAGCTGCGGAAAAATACAATATTCCTCACAGGATCAATCGTGCAGGCTCCATGATCGGGATTTTCTTTACCAATGATGAAGTTTCGAACTATGAAGGTGCCAAGTCATCGGATCTTGAGATGTTTGCCGACTACTACCGTGAAATGGCCCATGAAGGGGTATTCCTGCCACCTTCCCAGTTTGAAGGACTTTTCTTATCGACAGCCCACACGGATGACGATATCGAAAAGACCCTTCAGGCAGCTGAAAAGGCGTTTGAGAAAATCAGTAAGAAGTAATCATGATAGCCGATCCTTTTTAAGGGTCGGCTATTTATATTCGTTTTCCTATCATATTCCTCCTTTCCGTTTCATAAAGTGATAATGGCATTGTTTACTATTTCTTTGTTTGGAACCTGAAAGGAGGAATTTTCTTTGTCACAAGAACAACAATCGTGCTTACGATTTTCTTTGGAAGAATCAATTTGGTTCAAAAAAGGACAGGAAGTTGAAGAATTGCTATCTATCTCCTTAGATCCTCATATAACGATACAAGAACAAGAACAGTACGTACTTATCAGGGGAAGCCTCGATTTGACCGGTGAGTATTTACCGACTGCATTCAGGGAAGAAGAGGAAGATGAGTTCGAAGCAGGCGGGAAGTTCGTTCAGACCGTGGAAAAGCGGGAGAAGGGTGAATATGAATTTGTCCATCGATTCCCAGTGGACGTCACGATCCCAAAAAATCGGATTGCGAACCTTGGGGATATTGATGTGTATGTTGAGTCCTTTGACTACATCGTCCCTGAAAATGCCTGTTTAAAGCTGAATGCGGACTTGACCATCACCGGTATCTACGGTGAACAGCAGGCTCATACTCCTCTTGAAGCAGAGTATGAAAGAGAAGAAGAATTCGAGCCCCTTTACCGCTCAAGTGCCGTAGCCCAAGCAGAAGAAGTGGAAGAGGCGGAAGAAGAAGTAGAAACCGAAGAAGAAGAAGAAAGAGAAGAAGTGTACGAATACGAAAACTATGATGAAGAAGAAATCACGGGGTATGTTGAAGAAGAAGAGGAAGAAGAGGACCAGGATGACGAGTATCAGCCGTTTAACCTGGAGGGAAGGACTCCACCGGCTGAGCAGGAAGATGAAATTCCCGTTCAGATTCAATACGATACCCAGCCGGCTCCTTCCTATGAGGAAGTCGACTACCGGAAAGAGAATGTTTTCCAGCTTCCCCAGCATGAACTGAGTGAGTCGTCTGAGGAGCAGCATGCTGAACCGAAGGCCGCTTATACTCCTCCTCCAGCTCCTAAGTACAAGGAGCAGGAGATGGAAGAAGAAGAGTCCTCTTCCTCATCAGCCGTAGAAGCGGAGATGGAAGAGGAGGAAAAGGAAGAAAAGAAAAAGACGAAGGGCAAAAAGAAGTATGAATCCATTTCATTGACTGATTTCTTTGCCCGGAAAGAAGAAGAACGGGGAGCGACTCTTCGGGTATGCATCGTCCAGGAGGGAGAAAACCTGGATTATATAGCTGAAAAATATGATTTGACCATTCCGCAGCTTTTAAGGGTGAATCAACTCGAAGCGAATCAGGACGTATATGCCGGTCAGGTTCTATATATCCCGAACAGCGAATTCGTTTTCAAGGGATAAAGGAAAATAGCAAGGTCACTCCCATCAGAGGACCAAAAAGAAGAGTCAATGTATCATAGTGGAAATGACGGGGCTGACACCAAATTCATTGGGGTTGGTCCGTTTTTTTTTATAAAAGTAATCGTAGAAGGTGAGAGAAATGGCGCAAACGCTGGAGGGATTAAAGCCTGTCTTGCAACCTTATGGGGTTGAACCTCATTTTGTTGAAAGCTACGGAAGGATTTCGAAGGTATTTTCAAACAAAGGCACTCTGGCCGTCAAACAGCTTCCAGCCCAAAATGGCGTGGACTTCGTCCGCAATGTACAAATGCTGTTTCAGCGGGGATATAATCGGATCGTCCCGATTTATCCCACCTTGGATGGCCGCTATGCTGTGTGGAGTCAAGGGGATTTATATTACGTCATGCCGTGGCTGATGAACCAGGAAAGAGAAGATCAGTTTGAAAAGCACCAGAAGATGTTCAGGGAATTGGCGAGGCTCCACACTCTTTCTTCACAAGAAGTGAAGATCGATAAGGAAGAGAGAGAATCCCATTATGAGCAACTCACGTCGAGATGGGATAAAGAGCAGGCGTTCCTTGATGAATACGTGGAAGCTTGTGAAAAGACCACGTACATGTCCCCCTTTCAATTTCATTATTGCATGTATTACAAAGATGCCTCACAAGCGTTGAAGTTTTCCCGTAAAATGCTGGATGAATGGTACGAGGACACGAAGGAGCTCGAAAAGGTAAGGACCGTGATCACCCATGGAAAGGTTTCGACGGAGCATTTTTTATTCGATGAAAGGGGTTTGGGGTATTTTCATAACTTTGAGAACTCCAAGATGGCGTCTCCCTTTCATGATTTGCTTCCGTTTTTGTCGAGAACATTGAAGACCTATCCTAAATATTATGAGGAATGCATTGAATGGCTCACCACCTACTTTCAGCATTTTACCGTCCGGAATGAAGAGCGGCTCCTGTTCATGAGCTACCTGGCATATCCGAGCTCGGTCATTGCCGTGGTGGAAAAATACTTCCATACCCCGAAGGATAAGCGGAATGAACGGAAGTCCCTGAAGAAACTGCAACGTCATTACTGGTTATTGAAAAATACCGAGTATGTGGTCATGCGTCTGGATGAGATGGAGAAGCAGAAGAAGGAGCAGGCCGAGCAGGCTGAATAAAAAAAGGACTGACGAATCCACTTTTCGTCAGTTCCTTAAATCCAATCAAAGTATATGGCGAGGCCGATACCGATAAACAGGGTTAACAGAAGGACGTCAAACGTGGTCGGGAGCAGAATCGTGCGGATGCCTTGAAAGATGGTAAAGGGTATGATGAATTGCTTACATATTAATCGGGCGTTCCCCATCCATTTCTGTAACGTGTACTGGTTGATTTTTTTCATCATCTTCCACTCACTTTCCTGGGTGTATTCACTACTTTATCTTATGAAGCCGGGATGGAATGGTGCCTATGTATGGGCAAAATGAATATTTTTCAATGAAAATGCCAATAATGATTGACGAAAGTTTATCTTATCTATACTATAATGAGTAAATAAATAATCATGAAAAGCAATGAACAGGAAGAGTACATTGATTCTTACGTTCAGAGAGGAAAATCGTTTGCTGAGAGATTTTCTACGATAAGACATTGGAAGGTCGCCTGAAGAGCTGTTTCTATGAAATGAGAGTAGTAGAAGCCGGTTAAAAGCCGTTATAATCGTCGAGAGTTCAGGAGGCCTTTTTCTCCTGAGAAAAAAGGTGGTACCGCGAATGGAATCCTTCGTCCTTTTCACAGGACGGGGGATTTTTTTATTTTTTTTAGAACGATATAGGAGGAAATTACATGGAAACTCAAGATCAACAATTATCAATGCCGACAAAATATGATCCGAATGCCATTGAACAGGGCCGGTACAAATGGTGGCTCGAAGGCAAATACTTCGAAGCGACAAACGATAAGGAAAAGGAACCTTACACCATCGTCATCCCTCCGCCGAACGTTACGGGGAAACTTCATCTTGGTCACGCATGGGACACAGCGCTGCAGGACATCCTGACAAGAATGAAACGCATGCAGGGATACGACGTACTATGGCTTCCGGGTATGGACCATGCAGGGATTGCCACACAGGCAAAAGTAGATGAAAAACTCCGTAGCCAGGGGATTTCACGCTATGACCTCGGTCGTGAGAAATTCGTGGAAGAAACGTGGAAATGGAAAGAAGAATATGCCGAGCACATCCGCCAGCAGTGGGCGAAAGTCGGGCTCGGGCTTGATTACAGCCGCGAACGCTTCACACTTGACGAAGGGTTATCAGATGCGGTTCAAAAGGTGTTCATCGATCTTTACAATAAAGGTTTGATCTACCGCGGGGAATATATCATCAACTGGGACCCTGCGACAAAGACGGCATTATCCGATATCGAGGTTATTCATAAAGATGTACAGGGTGCGTTCTATCATATGAGATATCCACTGGCTGACGGAAGCGGGCACATTGAAATCGCCACAACCCGTCCTGAAACGATGCTTGGTGATACGGCGGTAGCGGTACATCCGGAAGACGACCGCTACAAGCATTTAATCGGGAAAAAGGTTACCCTTCCAATCGTAGGGCGTGAAATCCCGATCGTAGGTGACGATTATGTGGATATGGAATTCGGTTCCGGTGCGGTGAAAATCACACCTGCCCATGACCCGAATGACTTTGAAATCGGGAACCGTCATAATCTTGAACGCATCCTTGTGATGAATGAGGATGGTACGATGAACGAGAAAGCTAATAAATATAACGGCATGGATCGTTTTGACTGCCGCAAGCAAATCGTGAAGGACCTTCAGGACTCAGGTGTATTGTTCAAGATTGAAGAGCATATGCATTCGGTTGGGCATTCGGAGCGTAGCGGGGCGATTGTTGAGCCTTATCTATCAAAACAATGGTTTGTAAAGATGGATTCCCTGGCAGAAAAGTCAATTCAACTTCAAAAAGAAGAAAATAAAGTAAACTTTGTTCCGGACCGTTTTGAAAACACATATCTTCGCTGGATGGAGAATACACGCGACTGGTGTATCTCCCGTCAGCTATGGTGGGGACACAGAATACCTGCCTGGTACCATAATGAGACAGGGGAAATACATGTAGGAGAAGAAGCTCCTGAAGATTTGGAAAACTGGACACAGGAAGATGATGTACTGGATACATGGTTCAGTTCTGCACTATGGCCGTTCTCTACATTAGGCTGGCCGGATACAAACGCAGAAGATTTCAAACGTTATTATCCGACAAGTACCCTTGTAACAGGCTACGATATCATTCCTTTCTGGGTTTCCCGGATGATTTTCCAAGGGTTGGAGTTTACTGGAGAGCGTCCTTTCAAAGACGTATTGATTCACGGTTTGGTTCGTGACGCTGAAGGAAGAAAAATGAGTAAGTCTCTTGGGAATGGTATTGACCCGATGGATGTCATCGAAAAATACGGTTCCGACTCCCTTCGTTACTTCCTGACAACGGGAAGTTCACCAGGACAGGATCTTCGCTTCTCATTTGAAAAGGTTGAGTCGGTTTGGAACTTTGCGAATAAGATCTGGAACGCATCCCGATTTGCCCTAATGAACATGGGTGGCATGACATACGACGAAATCGATCTATCAGGTGAGAAGTCTGTTGCAGATAAATGGATCCTTACCCGATTAAATGAAACGATTGAAACGGTGACACGCCTTGCAGATCGTTATGAGTTCGGTGAAGTTGGACGCTTACTATACAACTTCATCTGGGATGATTTCTGTGACTGGTATATTGAAATGGCGAAGCTGCCTCTATATGGTGAAGACGAAGCGGCCAAGAAGACGACACGTTCGATCCTGGCATATGTACTCGACAACACCATGAGACTATTACACCCATTCATGCCGTTTATTACCGAGGAAATATGGCAGAACTTGCCGCATCAAGGCGAATCCATCACTGTAGCAGCATGGCCGACAGTTGACGATAAGCTGACAGACAAAGCGGCTGCAGAAGAGATGAAGCTGCTGGTTGATATCATCCGTGCCGTACGGAATGTTCGTGCCGAGGTGAACACGCCGATGAGTAAACAAATCAACCTGATGCTGAAAGCCAAGGATGCAAACACCCTGACGATCATCGAAAAGAATCAATCATATATCGAGAAATTCTGTAATCCGGAAAAGCTAGAGATGGGTACGGATCTTGAGGCACCGGAAAAAGCGATGACGGCAGTCGTGACAGGCGTGGATCTGTACCTTCCATTAGAAGGACTGATCAATATCGAAGAAGAAATCACACGTCTTCAAAAAGAACTGGATAAATGGACGAAGGAAGTTTCCCGTGTCCAAGGCAAGCTTAACAATGAAAAGTTTGTAAGCAAAGCCCCTCAGAAAGTAGTCGACGAGGAAAAAGAGAAAGAAAAAGATTATTTAGAGAAACAAGCGACTGTGAAAGCCAGAATTGAAGAGCTTAAATCGGTTTAATGTGACTGAATAAATAGAAGGTAAGGAAGAGGGCTTTAAAATCGGGTCTGATTGATAGGGGGGATCCCTCATCAATCTGGCCTGATTGGGGCCCTTTTTCTAATGAAGCCTGTGTGGGAGTGAAAAAATTGATGAATTATGAACAAGCTGTCGCGTGGATCCACTCAAGACTCAGACTTGGGATCAAGCCGGGATTGATGCGAATGAATCATCTGCTGGAGGAACTCGGGAACCCTCATCAAAAGCTGAAAACCGTCCATATTGCCGGTACGAATGGAAAAGGGTCCACGGTTACCTATTTGAGGAATGTGTTACAGGAAGCAGGATATACAGTCGGAACGTTTACCTCTCCTTATTTTGAACGCTTCAATGAACGGATCAGCATGAACGGAGATCCTGTCAGCGATGGGGATTTGTCGCGTCTTGTCGAAAAGATCAAGCCTATCGCGGAAATGATGGAACAATCGGAGTGGGGCGCGCCATCAGAATTTGAAGTCATTACGGCCATGAGCTTTTATTATTTTGCCGAATTGCAACCCGTCGACCTTGTCCTATATGAGGTTGGGCTCGGGGGAAGACTGGATTCGACGAATGTCATCATTCCCATGGTTTCCGTGATCACGAGCATCGGAATGGATCATATGCAGTTTCTTGGTAACAGGTTGGAAGATATCGCATTTGAGAAAGCGGGAATCATCAAGCACAGGGTACCGGTCATTTCAGGGGTTCATCAGCCTGAAGCAAGGAACGTAATCAAAGAAACAGCCCTTGAAAAGGAAAGTGATGTATTTCAACTTGGGCAGGACTTTACTGCAGTGCGTGTCGCCTTATTGGAAAAGGGAGAAAGATTCGAGTATACATCTCCCGTGCAGCATGACGTGTTCGACCTTTCCATGATCGGAACCCATCAAATCAATAATGCAGCCCTTGCCATAAAAGTCGTCGAGCTCCTTGGGAAAAATCAGGAGATGAAAATAGAACTGGAGCACATCAAGACAGGATTAAAGAAGGCATCATGGCCGGGGAGAATGGAGGCATTATCAGATACACGTGAGATTTATATTGATGGTGCCCATAATCCAGAAGGGGTGGATGCCCTCGTGAAGACAATCAACGAACGCTTCCTTCATAAAAAGGTGACCGTCCTTTTCTCGGCACTTCATGATAAAGAGTTAAGACCGATGATCTCTCAATTGGAAGAAGCCGTGGATGACATCGGATTTACGACCTTTGATTTTCCGAGAGTGGCATCGGTTGAAGAACTTTACGAAGCTTCTTCGCATCCAAATAAGGCAAAAGTCCACAATTGGAAAAAGTATCTTGAAGAGAAAATCGCCATCATGGAAGAAGATGAAGCCCTGCTCATAACCGGCTCCTTGTACTTTTTATCAGAAGTAAAACCATATTTACTTCCTTTATTGGAAAATTACAGAAAAAAGTAAGTGACTTTATTCAGGTGCTTTGATAAAATATTCTTAAACTTGTGACTATTTAACTAGTATAGTATGATCAGACTATATTAAATTCATGGAAAACCTATGGGGGATAGATATGACGTTACCATTGAAGAAAAAGCTGTATATATTGCTTGCATGGCTTGCGGTTGTACCGGCTGGTTTATATTTTACATATCAATACTATCCTCCTGAAAATATTGCAGGGAATGAGCTTGAGTTTATCACATTGGTGGCATTTGCCACTTTTATTCCCCTGATGCCCATCGTGATCAACGGTGCGACCATCTTCTTCATCCAGTGGGTGACACTCGTCGGGTTCATCAAGTATGGTCTATTTATTGAGATCGTTTTGATGCAGTTCTCCATCATCCCCTTGCTCATCAGGCTACGGGTGACGAAAAGCGACTGGCACAGGATCCCATTGAATTCACTGATGTTCTTTTTGGTTTCATACATCAGTGGGCTGATCTATTTTATGGTGGGAGGGGAGATCGCCGAAAGGGAACTCAGTCAGCTGATCCTACCGATCCTTTGTTACCAGATCGTATCCATTATGATCAATCAGGTCCTCCTCCTTGTCTATCATCATTATGTGGCTAACAATGACGTGCGTTTTTACAGTAAAGACTTTGTGTGGGATTTCACCGCCAATATGATCATGTTCCCTCTTTCTCTCTCACTTTACTATTTGACATTTGAACTGGGAGCGTTTGCCTCGTTGCTGATTGGAGTCCCGTTTGTCAGTCTCTCCATCATCTTAAAGCTCTACAATTCATCCGAGAATATCAATGAATACCTCCAAAAAGCAGGGGAAATCGGGCATCAACTCACAGAAAGCCTCAAGGTCAAAGAAGTCCTGGATATTTTCATCGAGAAGATCATCGAAACCCTTCCTGTCGAATATGCGTATATCCTCGACTGCCATGAGGAGGGGTTGGTGCTTCTCAGACGTTTTGAAAATGGGGAAATGAAATCGAATAACCTTCGTCCCCTCCAGAAAAATCAGGGGATCAGCGGAGTGGTCTGGGAAACGGGGAAATCCGTCCTGTATACGTCCCGGTCGGAATGGACCGATATCGCCGAAGGCTATATGCCGGAGGATGTGGAAAGCGTGTTATGCGTGCCAATCGTCAGGAGCCAGAAGGTGAGAGGTATCCTTCTCCTCGCTTCCTCCAAAAAGAAAGCGTATGAGAAATTCCAATTAATGATCGTCGATATCCTATGCTCCTATTTCGGGATTGCCATTGCCAATGCAAGGCACCATGAACGGACGAAAAAGAACAGTGAACGATGCGCCCTCACTGGCCTATACAATTACCGCTACTTCGAGGATCTCCTTTCCATGGAATACAATCATCTCGAAGCAGGAAAGAGAAAGACCCTGTCCCTCATCATGCTGGATCTTGACCACTTCAAAGTGATCAATGATAACTACGGTCACCAGAGTGGTAACGAAATCCTCATACAACTGGCGGAACGCTTGCGTGCATTGATTTCGACTAAAGGAACCGTCGCAAGATACGGCGGGGAGGAATTTGTGATCCTCCTTCCCGACACGGAACGGGAAGAGGCACTCCGCATCGCAGAATACGTCAGGGGCACGATTGCCAATCAGCCGTTCACTCTCCATGACAGCCTGGACGAATCCAACAAACAGATAATGGTCAGGATCACGGCGAGCATCGGCGTATCCACCGCACCCCAGGATGCAGACGACACCATGGCCCTCATCCGTCATGCCGACCGGGCCCTTTATACTGGGGCGAAGCAGGCGGGGAGGAACCGGGTGGCGCAGTATGTGAAATAGAAAAGCTGGACACCTTCCTTTGAAGGTGTTTTTTGACGGGGAAAGGGTAACTATGACTTTTACTCTATTTTTTAACCATATATGCTGATAGCAGCTTTCCATTTTCCTCTATATATACTAAAATAGTAGTAGTCGAATTTTGTTATTTTTCATCGAATCAATCATGAAATGGAGGAGTGAATGTGATTGATTTAGTAGTGTTTGCAGTCGTGGGCTATTTATTATTGCTCCCTGTTGTCGTGTTCACCCCCATAAAATGGACCTTTAAGCACAAAGTTCTGATTTCTACAGGGGCTTTTTTCCTTACTTTATTGTGTTTAGTGATCAGCAGCGTTATTCCTCTTTATCAGGTAATGGTTATATTCGCTTTATTACTGCTTCTTAGTACCTACTTCCTTGAAACAAGATTAAGACCTTTATTCCTTCATTCCTCGAATACATCTGAAAATCATTTCGAACCGTACAGCAAAGAAAAGAGTAAACAAGAAATAATGGAAGAGACTGGTCAGGATCCTATTACTCTTCCAAAGGTAGAAAGTGGGGTTGAAAAGGAAGGGTTTATAGAAGAAATTCCTTTAGGTCTAATTTCAACCGTAAACTCTATGGAAGAAAATCTGGATGAGGACTTGAATAAAGAAGGAGAGAAACACCCGATCCATTCTTCTCAAACGGATGGGGAGGAACTGGATGACTTCGAATTGCAATTACAAGATTGGGACTCTTTTTCAAAACAAAGAGTTCCCTCATCAGCTAATACGATTCCCTCTTCAGGACCTTCTAAAGAAGAAGAGGAAGAATATAATCGATTATTTTTCGAGTCAAAGAATTAAACGAAACTAGTTAAAAAGGGGCATCTCTGATGGGCAAAACGTTTCCATTTACGAAACTATCCGTTTTTTTTGTGTTATGCAGCATTTATGTGTTCGGTTTTGCTCATTTGGGAGCTTTTGCATATGATCGTTTATTTTCGCCCAATCAGGCCTTCCTAGAGGGTACAAAGATTGGAAATATCGATGTATCCACCCTATCTTATCCAAAAGCAGAAGACGAAATAAATCACAAAATAGAGGAGTGGAAGGGAAATCAGTCCATGACCCTCTCTTATATGGACACAATCATCCCTTTAAACTCCAAATTATTTCGATTCGATCCTGCCGCGTCCCTTCAGGAAGCGACTCAAGGAGGGGAAGCCCCGCTTTTGGTCAGCTTGGACGGACTTGATTCCCTTCTATCTTCAAACGAAGTGAATACCAGTATGCTCGATTTAGAAGGACTTGGGCAAGAGATCAGAGAACATGCAGCGAATTTAGATGATACTGACGAAAACCTTCCTATCGAAGATTTTTTCATTCAGTCTGATTCCATTGAAATCATTTCTGAAATCAATATGGAAGGGATAACATCCACTCCTGGACTGCAGAATCTATTTGATACATCCGAAGAAATAGAATTAGAAGGAAGCTCCTCGTTTTCTCTTTTGACATTCTTGAACGAAGAAGCTTTTACAGGCATGTCCAATCAAGAATTAAGTACTTTTGCGTCCTACTTATATCAGTTGATCCTGCCAACGAACTTTGAAGTGATCGAGAGAAACCAGGGAAGGGAACTTCCAGAAGATATTGATCTGGGGTTTGAGGCATACGTCAATCAGGATCAGGGTGATGATTTTATTTTCACCAATCCAAATGACGCTGTGTATAAAATTATACTGAATAGACAAGGGGATAGTTTTTCACTAGCCCTCACTGGTGCAGAGATGCCGTATGAGATTATCGTAGACCGTCGGAATGAGCAAACGTTCAAACCGAAAGTGATTAAACAGTACAGCCCTTATCTAAATAAAGGGGAAGTAAAGGTAAAAGAAGAAGGACGTAACGGCATGAAAATTGAAGTATGGAGAAGTTTCGAAACAAAGAACGGAGAACTTCTTAAGGAAGAAAGAATTTCTGAGGACTTTTATCTTCCGGTCTTTATAGAAGAGATACATAGCATGAAGGACTATGTGGTGGAGAAACCAGAACCCACAGCTGAAACAAATGAGAGTGCATCGGGTTCCCAGAATGAAGTTGTACCCGCTGGGGAAAGTTCTGATCCAACAGATCAATATGGTCCTGCAAATCCCAATGAAACAGAGGAGAATGCCTCACCTGAAAATGCAGATGGTGAGGATGTTCTTCCATCAGAAACAGATCTTTCATTGTCAAATATGAAATAAAAAGAAGTCAGGTGGAATATCATGGCCCAAGAGAGGAAACGATTAGGGGACTTATTGGTTGAATCAGGTTTGTTAACGGAAGAAATGCTTCAATCCGCCCTGCGAGAAAAAGGAAAAGAACAGAAACTTGGAGATGCTATCTTACAAAAAGGGTATATAACGGAGCAACAGTTAATCGAAGTGCTCGAATTCCAGCTCGGTATTCCACATGTCAGTTTATTCCGGTATCCGTTCGATCCCAAGTTGTTCCATCTCATCCCAAAAGAGTTGGCCAAGCGGAATTTGATGATCCCTTTAAAAAAAGAAGGAGATAAGCTTTTTGTCGCCATGGCGGACCCTATGGATTTCTATGCGATTGAGGATTTGCGATTGTCCACGGGATTCTATATTGAAACAGCGATCGCAACAAAAGATGATATTCTGCGATCGATTAATAAGTATTATGATATGGATGAAAGCTTTGAAGAGCTGAAAGGGTTGGAAAATGATCGTCCTCAGTTAGAGGATGAAACATTAACAGATCAGGATTCGCCCATCGCCAAATTAGTGAATCAATTATTGTCAAACGCCATGACTCAAAAGGCAAGTGATATTCATATTGATCCTCATGAGACAAAAGTACTTATACGCTACCGGGTGGATGGTATTCTGCGAACGGATAGAGCCCTTCCTAAGCACATGCAAAGCATGTTGACGGCCCGGATCAAAATTATGTCTCAATTGGATATCACAGAACACAGAGTCCCTCAGGATGGAAGGATCAAAACAAATATCGATTTTCGTCCCATTGACATAAGGGTGTCCACGCTTCCGACTGTTTATGGAGAAAAAATCGTCCTCCGTATACTGGACCTGAGTTCCTCCTTGAATGATTTGGGTCAACTTGGATTCAACAGCTTAAACCTGAAACGATTTCAGGAACTGATTGACCGGCCGACCGGAATTGTCCTTATTACGGGGCCGACCGGTTCAGGTAAGTCATCCACTCTTTATGCCGCTTTGAATAAGCTGAATAGTGAAGAAGTCAATATTATTACCGTTGAAGATCCAGTAGAGTATCAATTAGAAGGAGTAAACCAGATACAGGTCAATTCAAATGTTGGTCTTACTTTTGCAACAGGTCTCCGGTCCATACTGAGACAGGACCCCAATATCATCATGGTGGGGGAAGTGCGCGATCGGGAAACGGCGGAAGTGGCGATACGGGCCTCTTTGACGGGGCATCTGGTTCTCAGTACCATTCATACGAATGATTCGTTAAGTACTGTGACCCGTCTGATCGATATGGGGGTCGAACCCTTCTTGGTTGCCACATCCGTCAGTGGAATAGTGGCTCAGAGACTGGTCCGGAAAGTGTGCAGGGATTGTGCACGAGAAGAAGCACCTTCCAACAGGGAAATAGAGATCTTTGAACGAAGGGGCATGACGATTGACCGGATTGTCCGGGGCCAAGGCTGCGCGTCATGCAACATGACCGGCTATAAGGGCAGGATGGCCATTCATGAAGTACTGGTCGTAAATGATGAAATGAAAAGGATCATCATGAACAATCAATTTCTTAACACATTAAGAGAAGTAGCTTTAAAAAATAAAACTATTTTTCTTCTGGATGATGGATTGTTTAAAGTCAAGCAAGGATTAACCACGACGGAAGAAATTCTGCGAGTAGCAATTGAGTAAAGAAGGTGTATGGCATGAAGGAACGAATCGATCAATTACTACGGGCAGCATATGAATTAAAGGCTTCGGATATTCATTTAACGATAGGATCAGCTCCGGTATTCCGCATTCATGGTGATTTGAAAAGGTACGGACAGGGACCATTGAAACCTGAAGATACGGAGGTCATGGCAAGAGCCATAATTCCTGAACATCTGTGGATGGATTTCAAGGAAAGGGGAGAGCTGGACTTTTCCTATGCTTTACCGGGCGTTTCGCGCTTCAGGGTGAATGCCTATTTTCAACGCTCCTGTATTTCCATCGCGTTGCGGGTAGTGCCAAGAAATATCCCGACCCTGGAAGAGCTCAAGCTTCCACCCGTCATCATGAAAATAGCCGAAAAACATCAGGGGCTGGTGTTGGTGACTGGTCCTACAGGAAGCGGGAAGTCGACTACCCTTGCTTCCATGATTCACTATATGAATCAGACCATGAGGAAGCATATCATTACGCTTGAGGATCCCATCGAATATTTACATAAGCACGGCTCTTCCTTAATCGATCAACGGGAAGTCGGGTTTGACACTAAGTCCTTTGCCTACGGTCTCAGAAGCGCCTTAAGGCAGGATCCCGATGTCATTCTCGTTGGGGAAATGCGGGATCTGGAAACCATACAAACCGCCATTACGGCAGCCGAAACCGGGCATTTAGTTCTGGGGACACTTCACACATCCAGTGCGGTTTCGACAATTGAACGAATCATCGATGTCTTTCCTGCAGAACAGCAATCCCAGGTTCGCGTCCAGCTTGCATCCGTCCTTCAGGGAGTCATCGCTCAACGCCTGCTTCCTACGGTTAATAAGGAGGGAAGAATCGCCGTGACGGAAATCCTTCTGAATACTTCAGCAGTGGCCAATCTGATTAGGTCGGAGAAGATCCACCAGATCCCGACGGTTATGCAAACCTCCAAAGCACTTGGGATGGAATTATTCGAATCGAATGTAAGCAGATTCCTCCACGCGGGTATTATTTCCAAAGAAACCGCTTTACCGTTTCTCAAGGAGAATAGTTAACCATGGCCAGATTCAAGTACGAGGGACGGGATAAAAAAGGGAAGAAAAAAGGTCAAATAACGGCCCCTTCCAAAAAGGAGGCCATGCTTCGCCTGAAAAATCAAGGCATTCGCATTATTTCCGTCCAGGAAATCCCGGAAACCCTTTTGACAAAAGAAATCACATTCGGGAATCCTGTTAAGCTTCAGCATCTGGTCATATTCCTGAGGCAATTTTCCACCCTTTTAAAAGCGGGGGTGACAGTGGTGGACGCGACCCGTATACTGAGCAGTCAAACAGAAAGCAAAGCCTTGACAAAAATCCTCATGGACATAGAAATTGAGCTGAAGGAAGGACATCCACTCTCTGAAGCATTCGGAAAGCATCAGAAAGTGTTTGAGCCTCTCTTCATCAATATGCTGAAAGCGGGGGAAGCGACGGGTAGTCTGGATGAAACCCTAGAAAGACTGGGAGATCACTATGAAAAACAGCATGGAACACGACAAAAAGTGATCGCAGCCCTTTCCTATCCTGCTGTCGTCGGGGTCATTGCCATCGGCGTTGTCATTTTTTTACTTGCTGCCGTGGTTCCCACCTTTGTGGATATGTTTGACGATTTCGGGGGAGAATTACCTTTAATCACCCGCTTCGTCCTTGGGGCAAGTGAAACGGTCCAGAGGTTCTGGTATGTGCTTTTGCTCCTAGTGATACTTAGTATCACGGGGATCGGGATGGTGCGGCAAAGAAAAGAAACGAAATACTACCTGGATTATTTTATCCTGAGGATCCCCGTCTTCGGTAAATTGATTCAGAAAGCGGTTCTCGCCCGAATGACCAGAACGTTGAGCTCCCTTTTTTCAAGCTCTGTCCCTATACTTCAGTCTCTGGCGATAGTGGAACGGGTCGTGGAAAATGAAGTGATGGCATCGGTTCTAAAGGAGTCAAGGGAGTCATTGGAAAAAGGTGGGACATTGACGGAGCCAATGAAAAAACATTGGGCCTTTCCACCCCTGGTTTCCCAGATGATTTCGATCGGTGAAGAGACGGGCTCACTCGACAGCATGCTTTCGAAAGTGGCCGATTTTTACGAAAAGGAAGTCGAAAACGCAACGGATCAATTGAAAGCCCTTATCGAACCACTGATGATCGTCCTGTTAGCGGGTTTGGTAGGGACAATTGTCACAGCGATTATGGTGCCGATGTTTGAAATATTTAACAATGTCCAAAATTTCTAGCAATTTTGATAATATTTTACACATTTAGACTTATCTTTTATTTTCCCTGATGTATAATAAAGATAGATTAAAAGAGTACTAAAGTACTACATATGATAATGAGGAGGAAAAAAGAAAATGTTGAAGAAAATGAAAAAGATGTTGAAGAATGAGAGAGGTTTGACACTGGTCGAGCTTCTTGCCGTCATTGTGATTTTGGGGATTATTGCGGCGATTGCGGTACCGAGTATTGGAAACATTATTGAGAAGTCACGTGAAGATGCGGTTAAAGCAGAGGGAATTCAAGTATTAAATGCAGCAAAGCTATACGTTTCTTCTGAAAAAATCACTGAAGGGACAACATCAATTGGTGCTGATCAGTTAAAAGATTATTTAGATAATAATGGAGATATCATGCAAAGTGGTTATACAGTATCAATTGAAGAAGACAATAGTTTGGCTTTAACAGGCAAAGGTAAAAAAGGTAGTGTCGAAATCGACTTTACAAAAGCAACTATCAAAGACATTAATGATTCAGCAAAAGGGGCTACGTCCATCCCAGAAACTGAAACAGAAACAAAAACAAAACAATAATATTCTATGGTTATACTAATCACTCTCTACGCACTCCTCCTAGGCTCCTTCTACAACGTAGTCGGCCTCAGGGTGCCATTAAAGAAATCCATCGTAAAGCCAAGGTCGAGCTGTCCTTATTGTGGTCATCAATTGACTGCGATCGAGCTGCTTCCTGTCTTTTCTTATCTTATTCAAAAGGGGAAATGCCGCCGCTGTCACGGGCGCATTTCTCCTTTATATCCGTTTATGGAAGCTTTGACTGCTGGTCTTTTTGTACTAGCTTACATAGAGTTTGGAATACACTGGGAACTGCTTGTCGCCTGGACCCTTATTTCATTGTTCATCATCATCACGGTTTCTGATTTGAAGTATATGGTCATCCCTGATAAAATCCTTCTGTTTTTTTCTGGACTGTTTTTAATGGAGCGCCTGGTCATTTCGCTGACTCCCTGGTGGGACAGCTTGATAGGAGCTGCAGCCGGCTTCGGACTTCTGCTCCTTATCGCCGTTGTGAGTAAAGGCGGCATGGGCGGAGGGGACATCAAGTTATATGCTGTAATCGGCTTTGTTGTGGGATTAAAGGTCATGATTCTTTCCTTTATGCTTGCAACTTTCTTCGGGGCAGTCTTCGGATTAATCGCATTGGCGTTCAAATTGATAGAAAGAGGGAAGGCGATTCCATTTGGTCCATTTATCGCCCTTGGCACCATTCTTGCTTATTTGTATGGTGATGTCCTTTTATCTGCCTATCTATCGTTTTTCTATTAATGTAAAGAAAGGGTTCATTTTATGGGATTTTTATCGTTTCTCTCTGCTAGCCAAAAAACATCCAATATTGTATTCACAGACAATTCCATCCGCTATCTAGAGTTGAAGCATACTTCGCCTCTACTTGTTCAAGCATACGGGGAGCGCACACTTCCTGAAAACATCATTAAAGGCGGGAAAATCATTGATGAACAGACTCTGTCATTTATTTTAGAAGAATGTGTAGAAGAGTGGGGGTTGAAAGGAAGATCCGTGCGATTCATCGTTCCGGATCCGTTTGTCGTTTTGCGAAAAGTAACCATTCCCGAGGATATTAAGCAGGATGAGATAGAAGGGTATCTGTTCCTTGAAATCGGCACTAGCATTCATTTACCTTTTGAGGATCCCGTCTTCGACTATGCCATGACAAACGAATCTGAAGAGAGTAGGGAAGTCCTTTTGGTCGCATCGCATCAGGATGTGGTGGATAGCTATAAAGATCTCCTGGAAAAGGTCAAACTGAAACCGATAGTGGCTGATATTTCTCCCCTCGCTCTTTATCGATTATCAATCGAGAGGGGAACAATATCCCCACAGGAACACACGATGTTCCTTCATTTTGATGAAAAATTATTAACGGTTTCGATTTTTCTTGGACATCAACCGATCTTTACAAGGCCTATTGTGTTGGAAGAAAATAACCAGGATGTATTGATGGAAGACCATCTTGCCTGGAGAAATGTAGAGGAAGCCTTTAGTGAAATCGAAAAAGTCATGAACTTTTATCAGTATTCCCTTCACAAAGGAGAGTTTTTTGTGGAAAGGGCTCTGATTAGTGGTGATCACCCGAACCTGCGAAAGATTGAATCTTCTCTTGAGGATAGACTGAACATTCCTGTGCAATATCAATCTCTGAAAGAGATAAAAACTGTAGAAGACGGAAGGATTTCTGATAAGTTTGTCATCGCCCTGGGTCTTGCGTTAAAAGAGGTGCAATATGTTGAATCTCATTGATATTAATCTATTGCCTGAAAAGGAAAAGAAAGGACCCGTTTTTGTTTATTCTTTGGCCATCATTCTTCTATTATTCTTAGTAGGTTCCCTTTATTTCTTTTTCTCTCTCCGAAGTGTTCATATGGAAACGGAAAGCACAGTTAGAAGCATTTCCCAAACGGAGCAGCTCATTGAAGTCCAGCAAACAAAGTTGCTTGATTCAGAATCCACCCAAGGAATGAAAGATCTCGAAAGAACGGTTGAATCGATGATGGACTATCCGGTCAAAACCGTACCGGTTCTTAATGAATTAATTTCTTTGCTTCCTCCCCGAGGGTTCATCCAATCATTGGAGTATAGTGGTAGACAAACGATCAATGCCTCCATCCAATTTGATTCTTCACGAGAAGCAGCCTACTATCTGCATCATTTAAAAGAAGTGGAGTGGATCCGGGAAGCGGAAGTTCTTGAAATGAATACTGAGACCACAGCAAGTGAAAATATGCTTTCGGCTGATAATGAAGTGGCTCCAAGGTACCTAGTCGAGTACTCCCTGACACTGGATTCGAAAAAGCTTCAAGAGTCAAAGGAAGCGGAAGAAACCTCATTAGAAGAGGGGGATGAAGAATGATTTCCTCACTGACTAAGAAAGAAAGGCTGCTATTGATCGTGAGTGCATTCGTATGCCTGTTTTCTCTGTTTCTCTTTTATTACTTTGTCTATTCTCCTCAACAAGACAGGTTGGAAATGAAACAGAAGGAATTAAAGACAGAACAAAAAATTCTATCAGCAGTCGAAGCGAAGACAGAGCAGATTGAAACTCATTCGTACAAAGATATTCATACTTTGCAAAATCAAATTCCCGTTGAACCGTTAACAGAACAGATTATCCTGCAACTAGAGAAAGCGGAAGTATTATCTCAAAGTGAGATACAATCCATCAATTTTGCAAAAGAAGATTTTGCTTATTCAAGTGAAGAAAATGATGATAGCCTCGAGGGGGATTCACAAGGTTCTTCAAATCCACAAGAGTCTGGAAATGACCATTCAGGGGTCAAAAGATTGCAAATGACAATGACTGTACAATCGGAAAACTATTTTGAGATGGAGAAATTCATCCATGAATTAGAAAATCTTCCGAGGATTGTTGAAGTGAATCAACTTTTGATCCAGGGCAGGGAGGAAATGAGTCCCGTTTTGTCGGAAAAGGGTCCAGAGCCACTCATTTTTCAACTTGTGGCATCGGCCTTTTATATACCGGGTCTATCTGACTTACAAGACGGTCTGCCATCGATTGATAGTCCGGCTCCTTCATTGAAGAAGAATCCATTTATCCAGTATACGGATCCTTCGTCGGAAGACGGAACTGCCGAAAGGCAAGCTGACACAGCCTTTCCAGATAACTAAAAAATTTGACGAAAACCTCTTAGGACAAGACGACAAAAGTCTTGTTCTTTTTTTTATGGGATGTGATAGCATGGAAAAAAATAGATGAAGGAGGGTGGCGATGATGGGCGATCGTGAGAAAAACGACAAAAAGATTTCTATTAAAATCAATGGGGAAAAAACGAAGTTTGATGAAGATCTCCTTGTGTACGATTGGAAGTTGGGGGAATCGGAAACAGCTGCCGGGGAAGAGGCGAAGGATGACGGGTTTGATTGGATCCTTCCCGATGAAGAAGCCGAGCCTCCACAGGAATATAAAAAGATCCATTATGTGTCTGGAAGTAAGAAGAAGAAAAAATCGTTTATTAACCCGTTTCAGGATTCGGTCAACCTGGTCATGTCTTTGATAGGGGCGATCGTTGTGGGGGCGGTCCTTGGTTTCGGGACCCTTAAGGTGATTACGACGACCGATGGACCGGCTGCACCTGCTGCAACGCTGGAGGATAACACCTCAACAGGGAAAACGGACGATCAGCAGGCGGTTTCTGCCGTCGAATTAAAGGATTTTTCTACCTCCATTCTACAGGGTGGTGTGTTTTCGACAGAAGAAGCGATGAAGGCCATGAAGGATAGTTTAGGGGCAAAAGGTCTTCCTAGTGCATCTGTGGAAAAAGATGGCCAATTCTTTTTGTTGCTCGGAGTTTCCGGTGACTTGGAAACGGCCAAAACCCTTGGCGGGAAACTGAAGGATCAAGGGGTGGACGTTTATGCGAAGGATTTTGTGATGGGATCCAAAGGGGTCAATGCTTCAAAAGAAGAAAAAACGTTCCTGGAAAAAGGGAATGCTCTCTTCGGCGCTATAGCCCAGGCCAGCAGCAGTGGAATGACCGGGGGGACTGCAGATGAAGCCGCCATCAAAACGATTCAATCCGGAATGGAGGAATTGGAAGGAATCAAGGTCGGTCAGGATTCCATCGCCTCCATGAAGAAATCATTGATGGATGCAGGGAATCTCGCAGCGGCGATGAAATCTCAAGAAGACGCACAAAAAGTTCAAGAGAATTTATTATCTTATCTTCAACTATATAGCGGGTTATAATTTCGACTGAATTAGACTATTTTCTAGGAAATAATGGTCCTTGAGCTGCCTCGGTACGTGGGATTCTTCCCTTGTACCGAGGCAGCTCTGTTTTCACTTGTTTACTATGGTGGGATTTGGTAGTATAAGTTTGTATCTCCCAATTACCCTGAAAGGAATGGTATGGTGTGTCCAACCTCATACTCGCTTCACAATCTCCCCGACGAAAAGAACTTCTCGAACAAATTCAACTCTCTTTTTCCATTATGGCCTCAAGTGTAGATGAAACCTTTTCTTCTGATTTAATGCCCCTTGAAGTCGTCATGTATCTCGCAAAGAAAAAAGCCAAGGTAATATCGAATCAACATCCCTCTCACTATGTGATCGGCTCTGACACCGTTGTGACAAAAGACGGTAAGATTCTCGGGAAACCGGAATCGAAAGAAGAAGCGAAAGACATGCTCAGGATGCTTTCGGGCTCTTCCCACGAAGTTTACACAGGTGTGGCGATCCTCCATGGTGAGGAGGAGAAACTTTTTTATGAAAAAACAGATGTTACGTTTTGGGAGTTAACCTCTAAAGAGATTGATGACTATATCGCAACAGAAGAACCTTTTGATAAAGCCGGGTCATATGGGATCCAGGGAATCGGCGCGAAATTCGTCAAAGAAATCAAGGGCGATTATTTCGCAGTCGTCGGCCTCCCGATTTCACGTGTGAATCGTGCGCTACTCGAAATGGGCTATCTTCCTTCAGAATGACTCCTTCACGTAAGAATAGGAGGAATCAATGGTAAAAACAATGCAAAAGCAGGAAGAAAACCGGCTGATGATCAGGGATTTCCCCCAGGATGAGAGACCGCGGGAAAGAATGATCCAAAGCGGAGCAGCCAGCCTGTCCAATCAGGAACTGCTCGCCATTTTACTCCGGACAGGAACAAAATCTGAGTCCGTTCTTCAATTATCCAACAGACTCTTAACTCAATTCGACGGATTGAATCTATTAAAGGATGCGTCCCTGGAAGAGATCACGAAAACGAAAGGGATCGGTCTTGCCAAGGCGGTCCAGATCATGGCTGCCGTGGAATTCGGCCGGCGTATCAGCAATCTCGCCTTTGATGACAGATATTCGATCCGTTCCCCTGAAGACGGGGCCAACTATGTCATGAATGATATGAGGTTTTTGGCCCAGGAGCATTTTGTCTGCTTATACCTCAACACAAAGAATCAAGTCCTACACAAGCAAACCATCTTCATCGGAAGCCTCAACGCCTCGATCGTACACCCTAGGGAGGTGTTTAAAGAAGCCTTCCGCCGCTCCGCTGCCTCCATCATTTGCATCCACAACCATCCATCGGGAGATCCGACTCCGAGCAGGGAAGACATAGAAGTGACAAAAAGATTGGTGGAATGCGGTCGAATCATTGGTATTGATATACTCGATCACCTTATAATAGGGGAGAAGAAGTTTATCAGCTTAAAGGAAAAAGGGTATTTATGACACTATGATTTTTTTCCTGGTTACGATATAATAAAGCTTATGATTTTTACAAACAATATCGTGATTCAATATAACGCGGGCTTACTGAAATAAAAGAGTCATTCTACAAGGGAATGAGTCTTTTCGTTATGCATGAACGAAGCATTATTGTGACGAAAATTAAGAGGTAGAGAGTGATTGGACAACTCTCCTATGAAAACACATAAACCTTTATAAAAACCAGCCAATTTGTATCAGAAAGGGAGATACCATTCATGTTTGGAACGAAAGATTTAGGGATTGATTTAGGAACTGCTAACACATTGGTGTACGTGAAAGGCAAGGGGATTGTCGTTCGCGAACCTTCTGTTGTGGCACTTCAAACAGAAAATAAGCATATCGTTGCAGTGGGAAATGACGCCAAGAACATGATCGGTCGTACACCGGGGAATGTCGTGGCGCTCCGCCCGATGAAAGACGGAGTCATCGCTGACTATGAAACGACCGCCACTATGATGAAGTACTACATAAAGCAGGCGACACGAAATAAGGGAGCTTTTTCACGAAAGCCTTATGTCATGATATGTGTACCTTCAGGCATTACAGGGGTTGAGGAAAGAGCGGTCATCGATGCGACAAGACAAGCTGGTGCACGGGACGCTTACACGATTGAAGAGCCTTTCGCAGCGGCGATCGGAGCCAATCTCCCGGTATGGGAACCGACAGGGAGCATGGTCGTGGATATCGGTGGAGGAACGACGGAAGTGGCGATCATCTCTTTAGGTGGAATCGTGACAAGTCAATCGATCCGCGTTGCCGGGGATGAAATGGATGATGCGATCATCAACTATATCCGGAAGACATACAACCTGATGATCGGTGACCGTACAGCGGAAACAATCAAGATGGAAGTTGGTTCTGCAGGGGATTCTGAAGGCATCGAAGCGATGGAAATCCGCGGGCGGGACCTTCTGACAGGACTGCCTAAAACGATTGAAGTAACGGCTGTGGAAATCGCATCCGCCCTTCATGATACCGTCTACACGATTGTTGATGCCGTTAAGAGTACGCTTGAGAAGACTCCACCTGAACTTGCAGCTGACATCATGGACAGAGGGATCGTGCTGACCGGGGGAGGAGCACTTCTTCGTAATCTTGATAAAGTGATCAGCGATGAAACGAAGATGCCGGTACTTATTGCCGAAGAACCACTGGATTGCGTGGCAATCGGGACAGGGAAAGCCCTTGACCACATTCACTTATTTAAAACACGTGGAAAATAATAATTGATCGTAATGGGGGACGTTTCCTTAAGGATGCATGGGCAGCCTTAAGGCCGGCCCCATCTTTTTTCGAAGAACCATGAATATTTTGACGAATGATATCAAATATAAACGATTTTTGATATAGTATTTACTAGAATGAGAAAAGGTTGAGGTGTACATCATGCCACAATTCTTCCTGAATAAACGTTTGATCATTCTGCTCGTCAGTGTCATTGTCCTGGTGGGATTAATCGGATTTTCTTTGCGGGACCGGGATAGTATCAGCTGGCCGGAGCAGTTTGTGAAAGATATGGTAGGATTCGGACAATCGTTGGTTTCAAAACCAGTCAATTATGTAGCCGGAGTTGTTGATAACGTTCAAGATCTTCAAAATACATACACAGAAAACGAAAAACTGAAAACGCGTTTGGATGAGCTGATCAAGCTTGAAACAAAAGTGAAAGACCTGAAGCAGGATAACGATGAATTACGGTCGGTCCTGGATAAGAAGGAGAACCTTCGCGCTTATAAAACGGTTCAGGCAACCGTCATTGCACGAAATCCGGATCAATGGCAGGAGCTCATCACCATCGATAAAGGTGAAGTGAACGGGATCCAGTCGGATATGGCCGTCATCTCTTCAGCCGGATTGATCGGAAAGATTAAAAGCGTCAATGAATTTTCATCTACCGTCGAATTGATTTCGACCAATAATACAAAAAATCGCATTTCCACCGTCATCCAAAGTAAAGAACAGGATATAAACGGTTGGATTGAAGGTTACGACAGCAAGAAAGAAGAAATTTTGGTGAAGCGGATTTCCAACGATATGAAGGTCGAAAAAGGATCCAAAGTGATGACCTCTGGCCTCGGTGGCGTGTTCCCTAAAGGATTGGTCATCGGTGAAGTGAAGGAAGTCAAGCCGGATCAATATGGACTGACGCAAACGGCATATGTAAAGCCTGCCGCCGATTTCTATCATTTAGAGCATGTCATGGTCATCGATCGTGAAATCCAAGGTGTGACGGAACAGGACGCGCTTGAGGAGGAAGAGCAATGATCAGCAGGCTCCTCCTTCCGTTCATGACCTTGCTTTTCTTCTACAGTGAAAGTCTGTTTGTCCATCTTTTCCCCAGTGAAGAGTGGTTCGATCAGAAAATGATCGTACCGCATTTCCTGATTATTGTGCTGTTCTTTATTTGTGCATTTTATCAATACCGGACCGCACTTCTTTATGGATTCATCTTTGGCTTCTTATTTGATATTTATTACACTGAAATCAATGGGATTTACCTGGTGTTATTCCCGTTCGTCATCTTTTTGTCCCATCAGATGATGAAGGTGTTACATAATAACCTCTTTGTATTAGGGATCATAACCCTTATGAATATCTCTGTTTTAGAGTTTTTGGTATACGAGATCAACCATATTATCAATAGGACGGATTTGACGTTCATGCAGTTTGTCGACTGGCGTTTATGGCCGACCTTGGTCCTGAATGTCCTGTTTTATATCATTCTTGCATTTCCATTTAGAAACTACCTTCTGAATAAACGGAAAGAGTGGTTGGATGAATAAATTCCATTAGTAATTTTTTCATATAAAGAGGAAATGACACTGCTTATGTCGAATTTATAGACGACTGAGGTGAAAAATTACGACATGAATAAGAAGCCAAATGTGATGATCAAGGGAACCAAAGAAGGACTGACCCTTCATCTCAACGATCAATGCTCGTTTCAGGAATTAAAAAAAGAGCTGGATGATAAGCTGTCTGCCCAGTACAGGGAAACAGAAGGAACCCCTCTCTTGACGGTCAATATCCAAACTGGCAATCGGTACTTGGAAGAAGATCAAGTGGAAGAGTTGAAGGATATTGTAAGACAAAAACGCAATTTAGTGGTAAATGAAGTATGGAGTAATGTCATAACAAAAAATGATGCAGAGAAACTCATAGATGAACGAAATATCGAAACCCTCACAGGGGTCATCCGTTCGGGACAGGTCATTGAAGTGGCCGGTGATATCCTCGTAGTGGGAGATGTCAACCCCGGGGGGAAGGTCCTCGCCGGGGGGAATATTTACATATTGGGTTCATTAAAAGGGATTGCCCATGCCGGCTGCAATGGAAACGACGAGTCGGTCATCGTGGCTTCGAAAATGGTCCCATCCCAGCTTCGGATCGCAGATTCCCTGAACCGTGCACCTGACCGGGTGGAGGAAGAGGATGATCGCGAAATGGAATGTGCGTATGTGGATGAAAGTGGCCAGATCGTTGTCGATCGATTGCAGGTTTTAAAGCATCTCAGACCAAATATTACTAGTTTTAAAGGAGGAAGCTAATGTGGGTGAAGCAATAGTTGTTACTTCAGGTAAAGGTGGAGTGGGAAAGACGACTACTTCTGCCAATGTTGGTACAGCATTAGCTCTACAAGGCAAAAAGGTTTGTCTGATTGATACGGATATCGGCCTCAGGAACCTGGACGTGGTGATGGGCCTTGAGAACCGGATCATCTATGATTTAGTGGACGTAGTGGAGGGCAGATGTAAAATCCATCAGGCCCTTGTGAAAGACAAGCGTTTCGAAGACAAACTATTCTTACTGCCGGCTGCTCAGACGAGTGATAAATCCGCTGTCAATCCTGAACAGATGAAAAAGCTGGTACTGGACTTAAAGCAAGACTATGACTATATTATTATTGACTGTCCTGCAGGCATTGAGCAGGGGTATAAGAACGCCGTTGCAGGTGCAGATCGCGCGATTGTCGTGACCACGCCTGAGATTTCGGCTGTCCGGGATGCGGACCGGATCATCGGCCTACTGGAGAAGGAGAACATCGAGCCTCCGAAATTGGTGATCAATCGTATCCGGAATCATATGATGAAAAATGGTGAAATGCTGGATGTGGATGAAATCACCTCCCATCTTTCCATCGATCTTCTTGGAATCGTCGCAGATGATGACAATGTGATCAGATCATCGAATAAAGGCGAACCGATCGCACTTGATTCGACAAGTAAAGCGTCGATTTCTTACCGGAATATTGCAAGACGGATCTTAGGTGAATCGGTCCCGCTGCAATCCCTGGAAGAAGAACGAACGGGCGTCTTTATGAAAATTAAAAGGTTATTTGGTGTCAAAGCCTAAAGATATCGCCGGTCCCGGCAGGTCGCATGATGCGAGTTGCCGGGACTTTTTTGTGTTCTTCATGAATATTCCTACGGGACAAGTCATACATTGTAGCAAAACATGTGTAATGGAATCTTGGTATGGATCTGACACCCGTTTGCCCATCAGCAGGAATGGACCAAACCAATCACTGGTTATGAAACAATACCTTATAAAAAGGAATGGTGTACATGGGGAATCGAGCGGATGAAATACGAAAGAGGATAGCAAAACGAAAAAAAATGGGAGGGGCGGGCTCCGGCGACAATCCATCATACTTTCTGCCGACGGATGAGGAACGCTATGGAATGGAGCGTCAGACAAGCTTTGAAGGCGGTCCTCCCCCGGAAGGAGTCCATTCTCTTTTTAAAAAAGAAACCTTCATGCTGAAAATACTCGGGGCTGGGATCATGGTGTTGGTGACGGCCATCATGTTCAAAAGTCCTTCTCCCGCTTTCACTGACGCAAGATCCGTTGTCATGAAGACAATGGATACGGAGTTCCAATTCGCCGCCATTTCCACCTGGTATGAAGATCAATTTGGAAAACCACTTGCTCTGTTGCCTGCAAGTAATTCCGGCAAAGAATCCGCGTCCGAACAAAGTGCTGAATATGCAAGGCCTGCTTCAGGGAAGGTCGTAGAAAACTTCAAGACCAATGGGCAGGGGATCATGCTGCAGACGGTCCTTGGTGAGGATGTAACGGCTATGAAGGGAGGTTTGGTTCTATTTGCAGGGAAAAAGGAGGAGCTGGGGAATACGGTGGTCATTCAACATGCGGACAAATCGGAATCGTGGTACGGCAATTTGGAGTCGATTGATGTGAAGCAGTATGAATCAATCAAGAAGGGCTCCCTTGTAGGGAAGGTTTCATCCAGCAGTCAAGACGAAGCAACGGGCGAGTTTTATTTCGCGATAAAAATGGGTGATGAATTCATCGACCCGATCCAGGTGATGTCATTTGATTAATATCCTTTCACTATTGAAGAAATTTTACGTCCATCCCTTGCTGTGGCTTGTGATCGGGATTGCCATCATGACGGCCCACTTCTTTGAACTGATCCTGCTCCTCGTCATCATCACGATCCATGAACTGGGCCATGGGCTCATGGCTCAATCCTTTTCGTGGAGGGTGAAGAAGATCGCCCTGTTACCCTTTGGGGGCGTCGCTGAGATGGATGAGCACGGAAACCGTTCTTTGATGGAGGAGTTCTGGGTGGTGACAGCCGGCCCCCTGCAGCACGTCTGGCTCATTGCAGTTGGCTTCGGTCTCTTGGAGTTTGGCTTGATCAGTCAGGACACCTTTTCACTTTTTTTTCAATTAAATATGATGGTGTTGCTGTTTAATCTCCTGCCCATCTGGCCGTTGGACGGGGGGAAGCTGGTTTCCCTGCTCCTTGCGACGAAGTTAAATTATTTGAGGGCGTATGAATACACGCTCCTCTTTTCGTTTGGATTATTATTACTGTTCCACCTGGTTGTACTCATCATCGCTCCACTGCACCTGAATTTGTGGATCGTCCTGTCCTTCCTGTACTTCTCCCTTTGGGTCGACTGGAAGCAAAGGAGATATGCGTTTATGAAGTTTTTATTAGAGAGGTATTACGGGAAGAGCCATCAATTTGTGCAGCTGAGGCCGCTCCCCATTGAAAGTGATGAATCCATCTTGACGGTGGTGGAACGGTTTCAGCGGGGTGTGAAGCATCCCCTGGTTGTATTTGAAAAGGGGGTTGAAGTGGGGAAACTCGATGAGAACGAGCTGCTCCACGCCTTCTTTGCGGAAAAGATGACATCAGCCAAGACGAAGGATCTTCTTTACCTTTATTGACGAATGGATACGAACTGTATAAAGTAAGGGCATACTGGTAAAAGGGTTGAAATCAACCCTTTTTTCTTATGAGTTTTTCCGTGGGAAAGGGGTTTAGGTATGGAAGAAATGATTGTACACAGTAAGGGCAGGGAAAAACGGTGGGTACACCGTTCACATAATGAAATTATCGGTCTATATACATATCCGCCTGGAGAAGAAAGCTTAACGGGCAATATTTACTTGGGACGGGTCGTCAAGGTCCAAAAGGGACTCGGTGCGGCGTTTATCGATTTTGGGCAAGGAAAGAATGGTTATCTTCATGAAAAGGACTTTCCGCAAAATGTGAAAGCGTATCATGAGGGGAGCGATCCGACCCCGATCGGGAATTGTGTCCATGAAGGGGAAAAAATCATCGTTCAGGTTCTAAAGGATGAGATGGGGACGAAGGGGGCCAGATTGACCTCGGTCATTGAACTGAAGGGTGAACATCTGGTGTATATGCCAAAGGGCTATTATGTCGCGGTATCGAAAAAAGTGGATGAGGAAAATCGTAAGGTATTGAGGCGATTAGCACATGAGTGGAAACAAGGGGGAGAAGGCATTGTGATGCGCACCAACGCCTCAGGGGTGAAAGAGGCAGTGTTACAAGAAGAGGTGAACTCCCTGCGTGCACGCCATGAAAGGCTTGAGAGGGTATCGATTAGGGCGAAGTGTCCGTCCCTCCTGTCCCGGCAGGATACCTTCTATGAGGATCTCCACGAGTATTTGAAAAAAGGAGAGGGTGGGAAGATCGTCTTCGATGAGTATGACAGCCTTCTTCAGGTCGAGGAAATGAGCGGGGCGGGGATCAAAGAAAAATGGTCGTTCGAGCTTTATCAGGGTCATGAAAATATTTTTAAACATTATGACGTTTACTCGGCATGGGAAGACGCCCTGAAAAAAATAGTGTGGCTTCCGAACGGGGCCACTCTTGTCATCGAATCAACGGAAGCCATGACAGTTGTGGATGTCAATTCCGGAAAATTCACCGGGAAAGACAATCTGGAGCAAACCATTCTGGAGACGAATAAACTCGCGGCAGCAGAAATGGCGAAACAGCTTACGATCCGCAATTTAAGCGGGATGATCCTCATCGATTTCATTGATATGAAGAAGGATAGCCAACGGCAGGAAGTGATGGATGCTCTTTCAGAAGCCCTTGTTTCAGACCGGCAGCGGACAACGATTGTAGGGTTCACAAAACTCGGGATCCTCGAATTGACCCGGAAGAGGACACGTCAGCCTCTTGCGGCATCCTTGACCCGTTCATGCTCGGTATGTCATGGTACAGGGACGGAAATGAGTCCGGAAGCGATGGCCTTCCAGCTTGAACGGGAGCTGTGGGAATGTGAAGGGATGGACGGCTCACGAATTGATGTGGAAGCGACCCGGGAAGTAGCGGAAATGTTTGCAGGGAAACAGGGCAGCCACATCGAGAGACTCCAGAAAGCATTGAATAAAGTGATCAACATTAAGGAAATCACTCACGATCATCCTTATTTCAGAATAACGAAGATCGTATGAATTTCTTGAATGTTATTGACAGTATATCGATTTATGTGATAGGATTCTAATGTTATTGATTGTAGCACCCGTGCTACAACCGCTCATTACAGGTACAAAAGCTTGGAGCAATCCAACACCTGTCATTGGCGAGTCTGAGTTTATAAGGAGGTGCGATTATGTACGCAATTATCGAAACAGGTGGTAAGCAAATCCGTGTAGAAGCTGGTCAAGCAATCTACATCGAAAAGCTTAACGGAGAACAAGGCGATACGGTAACTTTTGACAAAGTTCTATTCGTTGGTGGTGACGATGTGAAAGTAGGAAGTCCTTTAGTGGATGGAGCTACTGTAACAGCGAAAGTTGAAAAACAAGGCCGCGCGAAAAAGCTTGTAGTATTCAAATACAAAGCGAAAAAGAACTACCGTCGTAAGCAAGGTCACCGTCAACCTTACACTAAAGTTGTCATTGACGAAATCAACGCGTAAGGCGTGGTTACATGATTAACGTTTACGTAGAGCGTTCCTCCGGGAAAAGGATCCGTTCTTTCTCCATGGATGGACATGCTGATTTTGCCGAAAATGGGCAAGACATTGTCTGTGCAGGTGCTTCTGCTGTTTCATTCGGCAGTATTAATGCCATTATGGCGTTAACCGGTGTAGAACCGTCCATCGAGCAATCCTCTGATGGTGGATTCCTTCGCTGCGCCATCCCTGATGATCTTCCGGAAGAAACGGAGAGCAAGATTCAGCTGCTGCTCGACGGCATGCTTATCAGCCTCCAGACGATTGAAAGAGACTATAGTGATTTTATTAAAATAACCTTCAAAAAGTAGGAGGTGGAACAGATGTTAAGATTAGACCTTCAGTTTTTTGCGTCCAAAAAAGGAGTAGGTTCGACTAAGAATGGTCGTGACTCTATCTCAAAGCGCCTTGGTGCTAAGCGTGCAGACGGTCAAATGGTTTCTGGTGGATCAATTCTTTACCGTCAACGCGGTACGAAAATTTATCCAGGCCTAAACGTCGGCCGTGGCGGCGACGATACACTTTTCGCTAAAACCGACGGTGTTGTTCGTTTCGAACGCATGGGTCGTGACAAGAAAAAAGTGAGCGTATACCCAGTTGCGAATGAAGCTTAATCGCATATCTTTAACGAAAACTCTAACCGACTTTCGGTTAGAGTTTTATTTTTATCAAAGGTATATGTCCGATTTTCATTCACATACACCAATTTCACAGAAACAATATACGCACGACGCCCATCTTTGATATACTTACAGGTAGCACTTAAGTATAGGAGTTAGATTATGAGCGAAAATTGGGGTGTAGTCGAGGCGTTAAGGCATGCCCGCCACGACTGGATGAATGATTTGCAATTAATTAAAGGGAATCTGGACCTTGGCCGTGTGGAGCGGGCGAAACAGGTCATCGAGGAAATGGTCCTTGTTGCACAAAATGAATCTAAGCTTTCGAATGTAAAGCTTCCATTGCTGGCAGAATGGATATTAACCTATAATTGGTCAAGACATTTGATTAAGCTGGATTTTGAAGTCCTTCGACTCGAGCCCCACCGGCTTGAAGATCAAAGACTTTACAACTGGTGCAAGGAGTTTCTGGAATTCCTTGAATCAAATGTAATGAACAATGTAGAAAATCAGTTATCCATAATACTTGACATTACTAAAGAACAATCCCGTTTTATATTTGATTTCACAGGTATACTAAAGAGTACAAGCTTAGTGGAAGACTGGATCAAAAATCAACGATCAAACGGAGAAAATATAGAAATAGAACAACTGCAAGAAGAGGTTCTTGTCGTTCATGTAATCGCTGAATAAATTGAAGCGATTGCAGTGATAAGTTAGGAGTGAAAGTATGTTTATAGATCAGGTCAAGGTTTATACAAAGGGCGGTGACGGAGGAAACGGTATGGTTGCCTTCCGTCGTGAGAAATATGTACCTAAAGGTGGTCCCGCCGGTGGAGATGGCGGTCACGGTGCAGACGTTATTTTCGAAGTGGATGAAGGCTTAAGAACGTTAATGGATTTCCGCTATCAGCGTCACTTCAAGGCACCTCGTGGAGAGCACGGGATGAGTAAGAATCAGCATGGACGCAATGCAGAGGATATGGTTGTCAAGGTTCCACCCGGGACAGTGGTGAAGGACGATGATACAGGTGAAACGATTGCCGACCTTGTGCAGCATGGTCAACGTGCAGTGATCACAAAAGGCGGACGCGGAGGAAGAGGGAATTCCCGCTTTGCTACGCCTGCGAATCCTGCACCCGAGCTTTCTGAGAAGGGTGAGCCGGGTCAAGAGCGTTATATCGTGATGGAATTAAAGCTTCTCGCTGATGTTGGATTGGTAGGATTCCCGAGTGTCGGGAAATCAACGCTCCTTTCCGTTGTATCGGCAGCGAAGCCAAAGATCGCTTCCTACCATTTCACTACGATCGTACCTAATTTAGGAATGGTGGAAACGGGAGATGGAAGAAGCTTCGTCATGGCCGACCTTCCAGGATTGATTGAAGGTGCCCATGAAGGCGTAGGACTAGGACATCAATTCCTTCGTCATATTGAACGTACGCGCGTCATCGTGCACGTCATCGATATGAGCGGTATGGAAGGAAGGGATCCATACGAGGATTACCTGACGATCAATGAAGAGCTTAAGCAGTACAATCTTCGTTTAACCGAGCGTCCGCAAATCATCGTTGCCAATAAAATGGACATGCCGGATTCGGAAGAGAATCTGAAGGTCTTCAAAGAGAAACTTCAGGAAGAGTATCCTGTGTTCCCGATTTCAGCAGTTACTCGACAAGGTCTCGCTGAGTTGTTGTATGCCGTTGCGGATAAAGTGGAGACAACAGCTGAATTCCCGATCCATGAAGAAGAAGAGACGGGTATTCACCGGGTTCTTTACAAGCATGAAGAGGAAGAAAAAGAATTCGAAATCACGCGTGATCCTGATGGTACATTCGTCGTCGGCGGTGCGAAAATTGAACGCTTGTTCAAAATGACGGACTTCTCACGTGAAGATTCCGCAAGACGTTTCGCGAGACAGCTTCGCTCGTATGGTGTAGATGATGCCCTCCGTGAACGTGGTGCCAAAAATGGCGATACGATCCGCTTGATAAAATATGAGTTCGAATTTGTAGATTAAGTTTCATCCTTTATCTATTCAGAGGAAATGACAGGTGGCGGCTGAAATCTGCCGCCACCTGTTCTACAATAGAAAGCGAAAGCGGTTTTATACGGGGCTAGCTGCCTCGAACCTCTACAGTCAGACAATTGGAGGAATAGTCATTGGGGAAAAAATTTCAAGAAGGCAAGTTTTATTTAGTGCGTGAAGACGTGCTGCCGGAAGCGATGAAGAAGACCCTGGATGCAAAAGAATTAATTGAAAGGGGCAAGGCGGATTCGGTCTGGGAAGCGGTCCACCGGGTCGATTTGAGCCGGAGCGCCTTTTACAAATACCGGGATACGGTATTTCCTTTCCACACCATCGTGAAGGAACGGATCATTACACTGTTCTTTCATTTGGAGGACCGGTCAGGGACGTTGTCTCATCTATTAAGTGAAACAGCCGAGCATGGTTGCAATATATTGACGATCCATCAGACGATTCCGCTGCAGGGAAGAGCGAATGTCACACTTTCCTTGAACGTAACGGACCTCACGATCGGATTGGAAGACTTACTCTCAAAGCTCCGTCGTTTGGAATTTGTCGAGAAAGTGGAAGTGTTGGGTTCAGGAGCCTGACGCTTCTTTTTTTATAGGAAAACCTTTCCCTTTGATTCCATACATGTTAGAATGTTCAATAAATTTCAATAGAGCGAGAGGAAGATCAGAGTGAAGATTGCATATTTAGGACCACAGGCTTCCTTTACAGATTTAGCCGTCAAGAAGGCTTTTCCCGAAGAAGAAACGGTTTCGTATGTGACGATACCCGATTGCATCGAGGCGGTGATCGAGAGTGAAGTGGATTACGCCGTTGTGCCTTTGGAGAATGCCTTGGAAGGCTCGGTACATATTACGGTGGATTATTTGTTTCATGAAGCGAACTTAGCGATTGTCGCTGAATTGACGTCCGCCATTCAACAGCACTTAATGATCCATCCGGCGTGGAGTGACAGTGAAGACGAGATCGGGAAAGTCCTTTCCCATTCCCACGCACTCGCGCAGTGTCATAAATTTTTACATAAGCAGTTTCGCGGGGTACCGCTGGAGCAGACGACGAGTACGGCTGCCGCCGCTAAATTCGTGAGTGAGAATCCTGATTCATTCCTCGGGGCGATCGGGAACGAGCTGGCAGCAGAAAAATACGGATTGAACATCCTGCATGAAAACATTCATGATTTTGCCTATAATCATACCAGGTTCATCGTCTTGCATAAGACACCGGATCCATTGACCCTGACCCAGGAGAAGAGCATGGAGAAGACAACCCTGATGGTGACTCTTCCGAAAGACCGATCTGGAGCGCTTCATCAGGTACTCTCCACGTTTGCCTGGAGACAGCTGAACTTAAGTAAAATCGAATCAAGACCCCTGAAAACGGGACTCGGTGATTATTTCTTCTTGATTGATGTGGCGCATGAAATGGATGATGTCCTCCTTCCGGGAGCCATCAGTGAAATGGAAGCCCTCGGATGCACGGTGAAAATGATCGGGACATATTCTTCTTATTTATTGGATAACTAAAGAAAAAAGGCAGATCCCTTATGGATTCTGCCTTTTTTCACTTGCCTCCATGAATGGAATAGCCGCTGTCAGTCTTATAAATCACCCTGAATCAAGAAGCCTGCTTCGTGGAGCGCATTCTCTGCTTTATCCAGGGTTTGTTCCGTTTGGGCCATCAGTGTATGTAAATGGACACCGTCGGTCAATTCGGATAAAAAGGATGCCCCGGTTTCTTCAATCTTCTTCATGAATTGCTCGACTTCCTTGCGATTTGACACCATGATGGATGCGGTCAGATCACCATACACACCGTGTTCGATCCTGACATCCTTTACCGTGACCCCGTGATCGACAAGTAAAAAGAGTTCCTCTTCCGACCGGTGAGGGTGATGCTTGCATGCGACCGTCCGTTCAACCATCGTATCCTGATTCGAGGCAGGCATGAACAAGTAGCCTTGACTCGTCGCGATGATGGGTTCGCCTTTGGCTTTAAGTAAGGTGATGTCACTGACGATCACCTGCCGGCTGACATTGGTTTGCTTTGCGAGCTCTCCCCCTGTAATCGGGGCTTGCTTCGTCATTAGCTTATCAAGGATCCACTGTCTTCTTTCTTCTCCCAGTATTTTTTTTCCTGCCACCATTATCTCCTCCGTCCCCAATCGATATAGGAAATCATATCACAACCGGCTCTTCAAGTTAAGGAAGATGTCAGGGACGCATATATATCAGATAATGCGTGGACCAATTCTGTTATGTTTTCCTCCCTTGTATCCCTTCCAAATGATATCCGGATGAATTCCTTTCCTGCTCTTTCACTGACGCCCATACTCTGAAGGGTCTTGGGTAAGTCGTGTGAACCGGCACCGCACGCACTGCCCGTTGAAATCGCCATTCCGCGTCTGTTGCATTCAAGCATGAGCCACTGTCCCTCAAGGCCGTGGATGCCAAGACCGATGACATGCGGCAGCTGTGCATGTGCCGGCCCTTCATAAAGAGTGTACCGTCCGGACAGCTGTTCTTCCAGTCCATTCAAAAAATGCGTTCTCAACCCCATGTAATAGGATGTTTCAAAGGAACGGTAGCATAGATCAGCGGCAGTCACAAATCCTGCTATCCCCGGAAGATTCACCGTTCCCCCCCTGAATCCGCCTTCGTGGGTCTGTCCCGGTATCATGGGGGTGATGTCCAGGGCTGGATTGATATAAAATGCGCCGACACCTTTGGGACCGTAAATCTTATGGGATGAGAGGGTGAAGCTGTCGACCTTTGAAGTGAATTCCGTGAGGTCCATTTTCCCAAATGATTGAACCATATCGCTGTGAAGGAGGATATCACGATGTCTCAGTAGATCATGAATGGCATGGAGTGGCTGGATCGTTCCGATTTCCCCATTAACGTGTCCGATGCTCACAACGGTCGTCTGTTCTGAGAGCGATTCTTTTACAATGAGGGGATCGATCAGGCCATCTGAGGTAAAAGGGATCTTCGTGACAGTAAAGCCCAGCCCCTGAAGGAAAGCGGCCGAGGAATGCAGGGAAGAATGCTCGGCTCCTCCGATTATGATATGTTTTCCTTTTTTTTGCCTGCTTAATGCAAGGGTGACGAGGGCTAAATGGTTCCCTTCCGTCCCTCCGGAAGTGAAGTGGATCCCTTTAGAGTGGACACCGAGCATAGAAGCCATTTTTTCTCTGCATCTTGATAGCAGATGCCCTGCTTTCCCTCCAATATCGTGAAGGCTGCTCGGGTTGCCCCAGATTTCTTCACTAACGGTACGAAATACGTGTAAACTCTCTGCATCTACAGGGGTTGAAGCAGCATAATCAAAATAGTTCATCATGTAACCTGCCTTTAATGGGAATTGTCTGAATATATGAGTCTTGTAAAAAACTCTTGTCATTAGTTTAAATATGTGTAAATATATGTGTCAAGACACCTGTAAATAATCAGGAGGGTTTTTTGATGGAAAAAGCCGAGATCATCATCGTAGGAAGTGGCATTGCCGCTTTGCAATTGGCACGAAGACTTCAAGATCATTATTATGTGATGATTATCACAAAGGATAAAATTGAAAGTGGTAACTCGTATCTCGCTCAAGGAGGGATCGCGGCACCTGTAGGACTGAAGGATTCTGTCCATGCCCATATGAAGGATACATTGGAAGCAGGTTGCTATCATCAGTCTGAAGATAGTGTGAAAGAACTCATAGTGGATGGAAAAAGGATCGTGGAATCCCTGGTGTATGAGGGTGCACCTTTCGATCGAAAAAAGGATGGGAGTCTTTCTCTTGGAATGGAAGGGGCTCATAGTGAACATCGCATCCTTCATAGCGGGGGAGATCAGACGGGGAAATATGTAATGAACCATTTATTGAAATCCCTTTCACGGGAAAAGGTTCAATTCGTGGAACGGGAAATGGTGTACGAACTTGTTAAAAATGACAGGGGGCAGTGCTGCGGGGTGAAGACTAAGGATAAAGATGACGCCATCCGCTTTTACTATGCTCCTCATATTGTCCTTGCCACAGGGGGAATCGGTGGGTTATATCCTTCTACATCCAATCATCCCTCCGTGACGGGAGATGGGATGGCCCTTGCCTTCCTTGCAGGAGCAAAGCTTTCCGATATGGAATTCATTCAGTTTCATCCGACGCTCCTTTGGTCGGAGGGTAAAACATGCGGTCTGATTTCAGAAGCGGTGAGAGGAGAGGGAGCCATACTCCTGAATGATGAGGGAGAAAGAATCATGGAGGGCATCGATCCCCTCCTGGAACTCGCTCCAAGGCATATTGTGGCAGAGTGTATATACAAGGAACGGCAGAAAGGAAGAAATGTGTACCTGGATATTAGTAGAATAGAAGACTTTCAAGGGAAGTTCCCTTCTATTACCTCCCTATGTTTAAAACATCACATTCCGATCGGGGAAGGGAGGATCCCTGTTTCCCCTGGTTGTCATTTTATGATGGGAGGGATCCTCACTGATCGGTCAGGGAGGACCAATATTCCCGGACTCTATGCCATCGGGGAAGTGGCGTGCAGCGGCATCCACGGTGCGAATCGCCTGGCGAGTAATTCATTGCTGGAAGGATTGGTGTACGGGGAGCGGCTCGGTGAATATTTGATCCAGTGTGGAGCCCTAACCTCCGCCAACGTCCATTCCCCATTGGACACGATTGTCGAGGGGGAGCCATTATCCATCCCTTTTAAAGCACACGAATTAAAAGATGGAATGATGAAACACGTTGGAATCATTCGGAGGGAAGAAGGATTATCCGCTCATTTGAAGTGGTTAAAAGAACAGCCTCTTACCTTCCGTGAGCATTTTGATTTTAATTCACGTGAAGAAATTCACTTGTATTTCATGTGGATCGTTAGCGTTCTAATTACAGAGTCTGCACTAATAAGGACAGAAAGCAGGGGAGGCCACATCCGGGCGGATTTCCCAAAGGAAGATAATGCAGGATGGTTGAAACGGAAAATGGTTCTACAACTAAATGAAGGGCGATTGAGGGTGGACAATCATGAACAAAATGAAACTAAAATCT
This sequence comes from Bacillus sp. es.034, assembly GCF_002563655.1. Classification (GTDB taxonomy): domain Bacteria; phylum Bacillota; class Bacilli; order Bacillales; family Bacillaceae_B; genus Rossellomorea. Next base: position 2,302,889 of record NZ_PDIY01000001.1, read on the forward strand.
ATGCTTGAAACGTTTTACATGGAAGATCTGGGTGATGGTGATGTATCTTCTAATATTCTGTTCAGTAAAAGCGATGAAGGCTCCTTTTCTCTATTCATGAAAGAACAGGGTGTTTTTTGTGGAAGAGATGTGATTGAAATTGGCTTTTCTTTAATTGATCCCAAAGTGGATGTCCAGGTATTCGTTAACGATGGGGATTGGGTGGAAGCGGGACAATCAATTGCTGAAATCCGTGGTCCGATGGGGGATCTCCTCCAAGGGGAACGGGTCATCCTCAATTTGATCCAGCGCATGAGTGGTATTGCAACGGAAACGTATCGTGCGGTTGAACAGGTGAAAGGCACCGGGGTCCGGCTGTGTGATACACGGAAAACGACGCCGGGACTCCGGATGCTTGAGAAGTATGCTGTAAGGACCGGGGGCGGGTTCAACCACAGAAATGGTCTCTATGATGCTGTCATGCTAAAAGATAATCATATTTCTTTCGCCGGGTCGATCACCGAGGCAGTGAAGCAGGTGAAAAGGCAGATCGGTCATATGGTGAACGTGGAAGTGGAAATTGAAACGAAAGAACAATTATTGGAAGCGGTTGATGCAGGGGCAGATGTCATCATGTTCGATAACTGTACTCCGTCGACGATTAAGGGGTGGATACATCTTGTGCCGCCTCAGATCGTGACGGAAGCATCGGGCGGCATCACCAGGGAGAGTCTTCCTGCCTATGCGGAATCAGGGGTTCATTATATCTCCCTCGGGTACTTGACACATTCTGTGAAATCACTTGATATCAGTGCAAGAGTACGAATAGGGAAAGGGGTATGAACATGGGATTACTCGATGAATTAACAAAAGAAACGAACGTACTGCCTGAATCAATCACGAGCCTCTCGACAGTCGAGATGGAAAATAGAGTGAGGGAAATCAAGCTGCAGTTGGGAAAGAAGCTTTTCATACCCGGGCATCATTACCAAAAAGACGAAGTGATCCAATTTGCTGATGCCGTTGGTGATTCCCTTCAGCTTGCTCAACTGTCGGCTGAGAATAAAGAGGCGGAGTTCATTGTGTTTTGCGGTGTTCATTTCATGGCTGAAACGGCAGACATCCTCACGGAGGATCATCAGGTGGTCATCTTGCCGGACATGCGGGCCGGATGTTCCATGGCGGATATGGCAGACATTTATCAGACGGAAAAGGCGTGGGGCAAGCTTATGGAGATGTTCGGTGACAGCATCATCCCCCTTACCTATGTGAATTCGACTGCAGCCATCAAAAGCTTTGTAGGAAAGAATGGGGGAGCCACGGTTACATCTTCCAATGCCCACAAAATGGTGGAATGGGCATTGGGGGAGAAACAGCGTATCCTTTTCCTGCCTGATCAGCATTTAGGACGTAATACAGCGGCTGATCTTGGCGTTTCCTTAAGTGAGATGGCCGTTTGGGATCCCATTCAAAACGAATTGGTCTATGATGGCAACATGGAAGAAGTGAAAGTGATCCTATGGAAAGGTCATTGCTCGGTGCATGAAAATTTCACTGTGAAAAATATCGGGGATATCCGTGAAAATCATCCCGGCATGAAAATCATCGTCCACCCTGAATGCCGCCGGGAAGTGGTCGAGAAGTCCGATTTGAATGGCAGCACAAAATACATTATCGAAACGATTGAACAATCACCTCCCGGATCTGCCTTTGCGATCGGTACTGAGATGAATCTCGTAAAAAGGCTGATCAAAGACCATCCGGATAAACAGATCGTCTCCCTGAATCCATATATGTGCCCATGCTTGACGATGAACCGGATCGATTTACCACATCTCCTTTGGTCATTGGAAAAAATAATGGAGCGAAATCCCGAAAATATCATCAAGGTGGATCAAGATGTCTCAAAGAATGCACTCTTCGCTTTAGAACGCATGTTGACACGTGCTTGATGCATCCCATAATAAAAATGAACAAGCTGAAATATACCGTACCCATTAAGGATACGGTATATTTTTTTTTCATATCTCATAAGTTTTTATGTAGATGATTAGCAATTTGCCTATCTTGTCATAGGATATATAGACTTATGCCTGAGGAGGGAAAAAGAGTGAAAATCCATATCGTTCAAAAAGGGGATACTCTTTGGAAGATCGCCAAGAAGTATGGCGTGAATTTCGAAGAATTAAAACAGATGAATGCCCAGCTTTCAAATCCCGATATGATCATGCCCGGCATGAAAATAAAAGTGCCGACTACAGGCGGAACCGTAAAGAAAGAGACACAAATCAAATACGGATCCAAAGAGATGCCGATGAAGGAGATGCCTAAAGCAGAGCATCCATTCAAAGAGCAGAAGCCTATGGCCATGCCGGTCGAAGAACCAAAGAAAGAAATGCCGAAAGAAGTACAAAAGCCTTTTGCACCAAAAATGCCGAAACCAGTTGTTCCTGAAATTGACATTAACAACTATTACATGATGAATATGGCAAACATGCAAGTGCAGCAGCCGAAGCAACAGGCCAAACCAATGCCAAAACCTAAATCACCGCCTAAACCTACCAACGTACTCCCTAAAGCAAAAGAACAGCCAAAGCCGATGCCAAAACCAAAACAAGAAGCCGTAAAAGGTGTTCAAGAAGAAGAAAGCTTACAAATGCCATCACAACCACAAGGAGGGAACACCCAGCCTATGTATTATAATCCGAATAATTGCGTACCTGTATCACCGGTCATGCCAGGATCAGGATTCTGTCCGCCGCATGGAATGCATCCGGGAGCAGGTTATGGGATGCCGATGGGGCAAGGAATGCCAATGGGTCAAGGGATGCCTATGGGACCTGGCAGTCAGGTTCAAGGAGCTCAATCGATGCCAGGAATGCAGAACATGCCGATGATGCCGCAAATGGGATATGACGAAGAGTCGTCCTCTGTTATGCCGTATATGCCTCAAGGACAAATGCCGATGCAGCAGCCAATGCAGATGCCGATGCATATGCAGCAACCGATGCAAATGCCGATGCAGCAGCCGATGGGTCAGCCGTCAGGAGTGATGGGTGCATCAGAAGAGAACTTCCCATCGGTTCAAATGCCGCAGCAACAGGCTCCATACATGCCGTATCCACAGAACTGCTATCCGGTCTCCCCGGTCATGCCGGGACCAGGATTCCAAGGCGGCGGTATGCCGGGCGGGTATCCGATGGGACCTGGAGGCCAGGTTCAGGGAGCGATGTCGGATGAGTCGCCTTCCATGGGCGGATATCAACTGCCGATGGGCCAACCGTCCAATGTGATGGGAGCACAGTATCAAACGCCTATGGGTCAGCCATCCAATGTGATGGGAGCAAGTGACCAGGGGGATTGCGGATGTGGTGGACCACAATATGGTCAAATGATGCATCAACCGATGATGCCGCAGCAAATGCCTCAAGGAATGCAGCAGCCATACGGCTTCGGTCCGGGAATGATGGGTCAGGGAATGCCTGGTCAAGGAATGCCGATGGGACCTCAAGGTCAGGGAATGGGAATGGGCCCTCAGGGGATGCCGATGGGACCTCAAGGCCAGGGTATGCAAATGGGATCACCGGGAATGTTTGGTCCAAGAGCATTTAGCATGCCGAATTTCAATGACGATGATTTTGAGGGATAAGATGCATGCGCGAGGGGACGATTATTCACATCGTCTCCTTTCTTTTTTGCAATATAAATTAAAGGATCCCGGGGCATCACTGAAAACGATCAAAGAAGGGAAATGGGTACTGAAAAGCCATGGGAGTAAATGGTTCGTCAAACGATTTCCCAATCAATCAAAGTTCCTCTTGCAGGAACGGCTGATTTCAACCCTATTAAGGGAAAAGTTTTATCATGTCCTGCCATTTCATCCCATTCATGAACGGGAGCTATTATTATTTGAAGGATCCCCCATCGGTATTACGATGTGGCTGGACACGTCGAGGGCCATTCATTACGACCAGGCGGCTGACAGGGATGATGCATTGCACGTATTGAAAAAGTTTCATGCTGTTTCAAAGACAATCCGTGGTTCATGGACAGAAGAGATTCCTCATTATAACTGGCTGAAGAAATGGAAAAAACGGCTGATGCAGTTTCAATATAATCTCCCCTATTTGCAGGCATTCATTCAGCCGTATTACTTATATACGTATTTAGAGTGGGGGAAATGGGCACTAAAAGAATTGAAATCGGTGGGCATCCATGAATATGGTGACTGCATCACTCATGGAGATGTGGCGCATCATAATTTCTTAAGGGGAAAGAACGGGCTTGTCTATTTGATCGACTTTGATCTTATGTCACTCTCCACGGAAATAACGGACGACCTGCAGTACTGCAATCGGATTTTGCCTTATTTAAATTGGTCCCTCAGTGATATCAAAAAAATGGAACACTTCCATACTTATCGCGATCACCTTATCTTTCACATCGGATTGATGTATCCATCCGATGTATTCAGGGAGTGGAACCGATTCATCAGGGAAGATCAATCGTACAAACAGCGTGTATGGGGTTATTTAACGAACTTGACGATTCAGCAATTCTCCCAGCGGATGCAATTCAATCAAGAATTGCACGGAGAAGTGAAAAGGATCAATACCCAATTGTAGGGGATGTCTCCAAACATTGACCCGAATGAAAGAGAATCTCCTTTCACAACCTAATGGTGAGCAGAAAAAATGCTCAAGTATCGGGTTGAAGGGGGAAACGTAACTTGAATAAACGATTATTCATGGTACCATTAACAGCCGTCATGACCCTGGGTCTTGCTGCATGTAACAGTGGAGAAGAAAAAGCTCAAGATCGTTACTCAGACTCCTACGAGCCACTCGGCTTCTACTCCAACGATGGACATGGCGGGGACAACAGGGACGAGAGGGACGGACCTCTGACTGAAATGTATGATCACTCTGCCGGAAAAGAAGGGCAGGATATCCGTCAAAAAAAACGCCAGTTCCTTCAAGTGAGGGACGAGAATGGAAATCCGAAGAACCCGTCCCGGCCGCTTGCTGATTATGACAAGAACTTCCTGGCAAGGGATGCCCGTGCGAGTCACGGGGATGCGAATTATCACGGACATCTTGATGATAATACCCGAACTGCAAGAAGATCCTATTATACAGCCTATGAAGGGGATCTCGCCGAGAAGATTGGCGAGGTGACGGGGAAGGTGGAGAACGTCAGTGACGTTCGTGCCGTCGCCTATGGTTCGGACGTCCTCATAGCCATTGAGCTGGATGACCATAGTAAGATCGAGGAAACGAAAGCACGTGTAAAAAAAGCCGTGCAGCCTTATCTAAACGGAAGATCGGTTTCAGTGGTGACGGATGAGGGAACCTTCAGCCGGGTAAGGAACATCGATAATGATTTACGCGACGGTGGTCCAAGGGACGCTCTCAACTTCGACATGCACGATATGTTCCGGTCGGTGAAGGACCGCATCAACCGATAAACAAGGATGGACTACTTAAAGAGTGAACGCTCTTGAGTAGTCTTTTTTTGTAGGAGAGGTCCGTCCCTAAAAAGTTTGGGGCAGGTTGGATATTCTTAACAGGCTTTGGTAAGACTAGTGGATAGAGCGTTACATAAATCAAGTTCGAGGTGATCACGATGACGATGAAGGTTCGAATCGTGTTTATGGTGCTGTTGTTAATCGGTGCGTTTTATTTCACGTTTTTTTATACAGAGGAAAAACAGGCTGCAGACGGCAGTTCCCTGGAGATGCTGAACGAAACCCCTGCTGAGGTTGCGTCCGCCCATACGGTCACGGTTATATTGGAACGCGTGTATCTGGACGGGGAAGTGAGTGAGGAAATCGTGCAGGAAACGATTTGGAGCATGGAAGACTTCTGGGCTGCGTATGATGACTGGCAGCTGATGGATATGACGGAAGAACAGATCGTGTTCCAGAAGAAAATGGATGATATTTCACCCCTCCTTAAGACCAATGGCTACTTCGGTATATCGGATAAGGGTGTACTGTCCATCTTTAACGGCAGACCCGGACAGGCGGAAATCATTCAATCCTTCTTCCAGATCGATGTAGGGAAGCTTGAGAGCAAGCGTCACGATGATCTCGTCAAAGGCATCCCCATTAAGTCGAAACAGGAGTATGAAGAGGTGCTCGAACAATATAAACCCTACTCCGTCCCAAAATAACAGCGAAGAACCAGTGCATATGCCACTGGTTTTTTATTTTATAGATTCCTCTGCCCAATCCCCGCATTCTTTGATAAAATAAGAACAGGTGTTTCTCTTTAGTCTCCCTTTCCCATCCCATCAAATAGTGATATGATACAATAGATTTTATATGTCTTTTTGAATAGGTCCTTTTCGTAAGGTTAATTGATATCTAGATGAGCAAGCAGTGGTTGATTTCCGCTCCAGGTGCTCGCTTTCCGTGGGGCTGGCGGTGAGCCTCCTCGGGCTAAAGCCCTGTGGGGTCTCACCTGTCCAGCGTTTCCCACAGGAGTCGAGCACCTTCCGCTTCAATCAACTGTCTAAGCAAATGTTCTTATAGGGTGGGAAGAGGTTATTTTCATTTGAAAAAGACCTTTTAGCTCTGTCACGAAAAAACTCTTGAAAGATGGTGAGGGGAACTGCGAAGACTCCTGCGGAAAAACGGGCGTGCCGAGACCCCGGAAGCGAAGCTGAGGAGGCTCGGCCGTTCGTCCGCCGGAAAGCGAAGCGGTTCCCCTCACCATCCAGCGCACTTTAATTGACAGAGCACAGGCAGATTCTATAATCAAAAATATCAATCTTTGCCAAAGTAGTCTTTTGAAAATGTAGATGAAAGACCAAGTAGTGGTATATATGGGGAGAGAATGGAATGTATGAGTATATAAAAGGGACGGTCAGTCAAGTGGGTCCCGAGTATGTTGTGGTGGAGAATAATGGAATCGGGTATCAGTTGTATACGGCGAATCCATTTGTGTATTCAAAATATCAAAATCAAGAGATTCAGATTTTTACATATCAGCATGTGAGGGAAGATCTTATCGCCCTTTACGGGTTTCTTGCCATCGAAGAGAAGCTCCTCTTTATGAAACTATTAAATGTGTCGGGGATCGGTCCGAAGGGAGCCCTGGCGATACTCGCTTCAGGTGCCCCCCAGCAGGTGATAACGGCCATTGAGGAAGAGAATGAAAGCTTCCTGACGAAGTTCCCTGGTGTAGGGAAGAAGACGGCCCGTCAGATGATCCTCGATTTAAAAGGGAAGCTGCAGGATGTTGTGCCTGATTACTTCCCAAGCCTGTTCTCAGATCATGAGGAGGCGGAAGTGTCCCTTGGCAAGGATGAGGCATTCGATGAAGCCATCCTTGCCCTTAAAGCCCTGGGCTACTCTGAACGCGAAATAAAGAAAATCACCCCTAAACTGAAAGGGGAAGGGCATTCGTCAGACGAAATCATCAGGAAAGCCCTTCAGCTTCTCTTGAAGTAAGGACTGCTATGAAAGGAGGAAGTCTCTATGGAAGACAGAATCGTATCAGGAGAATCGGAATTAAATGAAGATTCCTTTGAATATTCCTTGCGTCCTCAGACAATAAAACAATATATTGGACAAGATAAGGTTAAGCATAATCTTGAGGTTTTCATCGAAGCGGCAAAGATGCGACAGGAGACCCTGGATCATGTCCTGCTTTACGGGCCGCCGGGATTAGGGAAAACGACCCTGGCCACGGTCATTGCCAATGAGATGGGTGTGAACATGCGCACCACTTCAGGACCTGCCATCGAGAGACCGGGAGACCTGGCCGCCGTCCTTACGGCACTTGAGCCTGGTGACGTGTTGTTCATCGATGAAATCCACCGGCTGCCCAGGGCGATCGAAGAGGTTCTTTATCCAGCAATGGAAGATTTCTGTTTGGATATTGTCATCGGGAATGGTCCCAGTGCACGGTCTGTCCGTTTGGATCTTCCGCCTTTTACGCTGGTGGGGGCGACGACCCGCGCCGGTGCCTTATCGGCTCCCCTTCGAGATCGATTTGGTGTTTTATGCCGGTTGGAATATTATAATGAAGAACAATTGAATGAAATTGTTCAGCGGACAGCGGCGATTTTGAACACGAAGATCGAAGCGACGGCTTCTGAAGAATTGGCGCGGAGATCAAGAGGGACCCCGCGTATCGCCAATCGGCTGCTCAGGAGAGTAAGGGATTTCGCCCAGGTGAAGGGGAATGGGGATATCACCACGACCCTGTCACGGGAAGCCCTTGAACTTCTCCAGGTCGATAAACTCGGTCTCGATCATATCGACCATAAGCTTCTTAAAGGGATCATCGAGCGATTCAGGGGAGGACCTGTTGGACTTGATACGATTGCAGCAAGCATCGGGGAGGAGTCCCATACGATTGAAGATGTGTATGAGCCGTACCTTTTGCAGATTGGATTCATCCAGCGGACGCCAAGAGGGAGGATCGTCACTCATCTTGTGTATGACCATTTCCAATTGGAGGTGCCGGATAATTGACAGGGCTGCCTAAATTAGTCATGATCATCGGCGCGATCATCTTAGTGATCGGTTTCCTTATGCAATTCATCAAAATAGGGAAGCTGCCGGGTGACATCATCATCAAAAAAGAAAATGCGACATTTTATTTTCCACTTATGACTTCTATTCTGATAAGTGTTATACTTTCCGTTGTCTTTTATTTCCTCGGGAGATTTAAATAGGATTCATGAGTGAGATTTACATAAGCCAGGTGACGAACTGTGAAAGTAGAAGATTTTGATTTTCATTTACCAGAAGAATTGATTGCCCAGACTCCTCTTGAGAACCGTTCCGAGAGCAGGCTGATGGTATTGGATAAAGAAGATGGTTCCATGGAGCATATCCGTTTCAAACAGATCACCGAGTACCTCGGGGAAGGGGATTGTCTCGTCCTGAATGACACAAGAGTTCTGCCGGCCCGTCTTTTTGGGCAAAAAGAAGATACAGGTGCCAATATTGAAGTGCTCCTTCTGAAGCAGGAGGATGGTGACAAGTGGGAGACACTTGTGAAGCCGGCAAAACGGATCCGTGTCGGTACGGAGATCGTTTTCGGTGATGGCAAATTAAGGGCAACCTGCGTTGACTTGAAGGATCACGGTGGAAGGATCCTTGAATTCCGCTATGAGGGGATCTTTTACGAAGTATTGGATGAGTTGGGTGAAATGCCGCTGCCGCCGTACATCCGTGAACGATTGGAAGAACAGGACCGCTATCAGACGGTGTTTGCCAGGGAAAGGGGATCAGCGGCGGCGCCGACTGCAGGTCTCCACTTTACGGAAGAACTGTTGGAAGAGCTGAAGGAAAAAGGTGTACACATCGCTTTCATCACCCTCCATGTGGGACTCGGAACATTCAGGCCGGTTTCCGTCGAGACGATTGAGGATCATGATATGCATGCCGAATTCTATCAGGTATCGGAAGGGACCGCACGCCTCTTGAATGAGGTAAGAGCAAATGGAGGCAAGATCATAACAGTCGGAACAACCTCCACCCGCACTCTGGAAACCATTGCATCCAAGCATGGGACGTTTGTTGAAGAGAATGGCTGGACGAATATTTTCATTTATCCAGGCTATGAGTTTAAAGGGATTGATGGGCTGATCACCAACTTCCACTTGCCGAAGTCGACCCTGATCATGCTGGTCAGCGCCTTTGCGGGGCAGGACAACGTGATGCATGCCTATGAAACCGCCGTTAAAGAGAAGTACCGCTTCTTCAGCTTTGGAGATGCGATGTTGATTAAATAATGACCGATTGTAAAACCCAATGGAAATTGGAAGGAGAATTCCCAAGTTGACTGCAATAACATATGAACACATTAAAACATGTAAACAAACCGGTGCCAGACTGGGCCGGGTCCATACGCCACACGGTTCATTCGAAACGCCTGCCTTCATGCCGGTGGGCACCATGGCAACGGTAAAAACGATGTCCCCGGAGGATCTGAAATCCATGGAATCCGGCATCATCCTCAGTAATACGTATCATCTATGGTTACGTCCAGGTCATGAAATCATCAGGGAAGCGGGCGGCCTTCATAAATTCATGAACTGGGATCGCGCCATCCTGACCGATTCAGGCGGTTTCCAAGTGTTCAGCTTGAGTAAGCTTCGCCAGATCGAAGAAGAAGGAGTCCATTTCCGTCATCACTTGAACGGGGATAAACTCTTCCTAAGCCCGGAGAAAGCGATGGAGATACAGAATGCCCTGGGATCTGATATCATGATGGCGTTCGATGAATGTCCACCTTATCCTGCGGAATATGAGTATATGAAGAGTTCGGTAGAGCGTACCACGCGATGGGCAGAGCGTTGTTTAAAAGCCCACGAGCGCCCTCAGGATCAAGGATTATTCGGTATCGTCCAGGGTGGGGAATACGAAGAGCTTCGTAAGCAAAGTGCCCGCGACCTGGTATCCATGGATTTCCCTGGTTATGCCGTCGGTGGACTTTCTGTCGGGGAGCCTAAAGACGTCATGAATCGCGTGCTTGATTTCACCACGCCGCATCTTCCGTCGGATAAGCCCCGTTACCTGATGGGTGTCGGATCGCCGGATTCACTGATCGATGGTTCGATACGCGGAATCGATATGTTCGATTGTGTCCTTCCGACCCGCATTGCCCGTAATGGGACCCTTATGACAAGTGAAGGCCGTCTGGTCGTGAAAAACGCAAAGTATGCAAGGGATTTCAGGCCTATCGATGAGAATTGCGACTGCTATACGTGTAAGAATTATAGCCGTGCCTATATCCGTCACCTGATTAAATGTGACGAAACGTTCGGAATTCGCCTTACGACTTATCATAATCTTCATTTTCTGTTAAAATTGATGGAGCAAGTCAGACAAGCGATTCGTGAAGATCGTCTAGGAGACTTTAGGGAAGAATTTTTCGAGCAGTATGGCTTCAACCGTCCTGATGCGAAAAACTTCTAAAAAAGCATAACAATAAATAATGTACTTGAAAGGAGGGGAAAAAGAATGGGAAGTTTAGGAACAATACTACCTTTGATATTAATGTTCGTTCTGTTTTACTTTTTACTGATCCGTCCTCAGCAAAAGCGTCAAAAAGCGGTCTCAAAAATGCAAAATGAGCTTGCGAAGGGTGATAGAATCATCACGATCGGCGGTTTACACGGATCAATCGATGCTATCGAAGAAGGTAAAGTAGTCATCCTGTGTGGTGACGGCAGCCGTCTTACATATGATCGTAATGCGATCAGGGAAGTCATCAGAGCAGAACAGGTATAATAAAAAAAGGGTTTCTCTCCATGTGCCAAGGCACGTGGAAGAGGGACCCTTTTTTAGTATGTGATGGACTAGCCCTCCCTCGGACCGCCACTCATGTTTACACCGAGGATTCCCCCCATCATGGCCGTCAGGATATAGCAGCCGTGATAGATGAGCTGTTCCATTGAAAACAGGCTATCGTACCCCAGGTATTGAAATAAGAAAATGACGAGTGTGTAAATGAGTCCTGTCGAACCACCAAGCACCCAGCCTTTTGTCTTTCCTTTTCCACCAGACATAAATCCTCCAACAAACAAAGAAAGAAATGAAATGATCGTGACAAACAGTGTGATGGAGTTTTCAGTAAGATCCGTAAAACGGAGCAGCAAAGAAAACAATAAACTTGCGGCAATCGCTATGACAAATATGGTGGTGGTTCCGTACAGAACGGCACCACCCATTTTTTTTGCTTCGATGACGGTCCTCTCCCTTCTAAATCAATAATTTTATTCCGTATTAGTACAAGCATATTCATCGCGATGGTAAAAAAGACTAGAAATTTTATATGGTCAAGCCTCATAGACTAGTATGAAACTTCCTATAGAAGGAGGGCTGTGACCATGTCTCCGATGATCGTATTGATTGTGTTCGTTTCGGTTTATATCTTATTGATGTCAGAGAAATGGAATCGCGTCCTTGCTGCCATGGCCGGTGGGGTAGCCATGCTTCTGATCGGGGCTTTTCCCATTGAAAAGGCGCTATTTACGTATATCGACTGGAAAACCATCACGCTTCTGTTTTCCATGATGCTGATTGTCACCATCACAAGCAAAACGGGGATATTTGAGTATGTCGCCATTCGGATCGCCCAATGGGTGAACGGGAACGGGCTCGCTCTCCTGGTTTTGTTTTCCTTCCTGGCGGCGGTAGGTTCTGCGTTTTTGGCGAACGTGACGATCGCTATGCTGCTCGTTCCGATCTTGTTCAAATTGACCAGGCTCCTAGAACTTCCGCCCATCCCCTACTTGATCATGACGATCCTGGCATGTAACATCGGCGGGACGGCAACCCTTATAGGTGACCCGCCAAACATGATGATCGGCCAGGCCGTGAAGCACTTTACATTCAATAGCTTCCTTGAAAATCTGTTACCGGTTGTTCTGATGGTTTACGCCGTGACGCTTTTGATTATGTGTGTGGTATACAAGGAAGTGCTCCACGTGAAAGAAGACAGGAAACTGCTTCTGAAAGGCATCAAGCCCGAGGAATATTTAAAGAGGGACAATGGGCTCTTTCAGTCTCTGTTTGTACTTGCCCTCGTATTGGTGGGCTTTTCCGTATATCCGGTATTCCATCTTGACGTGACGACGGTATCGCTTGCCGGTGCAGTTCTCCTTATGCTGCTCCTCGAGAAAATTCATCCTCCGGAAAAGATTTTGAGAGAGGTGGAATGGGGGACACTCTTTTTCTTTATGGGCCTCTTCCTCCTGGTCGGGGGGATTGAAGAGGCAGGGTTCATAGATGAAATCGCACGTGAAATCCTGCGGGCGACGGATGGGGATATGAAGAAAACGGCCTTTGTGATCTTGTGGGGAACAGGTTTATTATCAGCTGTAGTCGATAATATTCCGTTTGTTGCAGCCATGATCCCCGTCATCCAGGAATTCGGTGAATTCGGGATGGTCAATATGGATCCCTTATGGTGGTCATTGGCACTGGGTGCATGCCTTGGTGGGAATGGTACACTTCTCGGATCTTCTTCGAATCTGGTCATTGCCGGACTCGCGTCAAAGGAAAATGTACATATCAAATTCCATCAGTACTTACTGATCGGGATTCCTGTCACCGTCATCTCCCTTGCCGTTTCCACCGTATATGTATACTTCAAATACATCCGACCGTTCATGGGTGGATAAAAATTCCTCCGATTTATTTTCTCCTTCTGTCGATACTACATAATGACATGTGTATGGGAGGGAAAAGTAGTGGAGGAATATTTCATCATCATTTTACGCACTCTTTTTCTTTACGTAATGATCATTTTCATTTTCAGAATCATGGGGAAAAGGGAAATCGGGGAACTGAGCATCCTGGATCTGGTCGTATTCATGATGATTGCCGAGATGGCGGTCATGGCCATCGAAGAACCAGAGGATCCCATCATTCATACAGTGCTGCCCATGGGGATCATCGTCCTCGTCCAGATCCTGTTTGCCTGGTTTTCCCTCAGATCTAAGTCTTTTCGGGAATTATTGGACGGAAAACCCACCGTCATTATCCATAACGGAAAAATCGACGACCAAGCCATGAAGAAACAGCGCTATAATTATGATGATCTGCTTCTTCAATTAAGGGAAAAAGATATTTTCAATCTGGCAGATGTCGAATTTGCGATATTAGAGCCATCGGGGAAACTATCTGTCCTTCAGAAAGATAAAAAGACCCCGCATTCCCTGACGCTGCCCCTGATCCTCGATGGACAGGTCCAAACCACCCATCTCGATATGATCGGAAAAACGTCCTTCTGGTTACGGAAAGAACTGAGAGAACGCGGATTCAAAAACGTACACGAAATCTCCTTCTGCAGCTTCCAAAACGGGCAATTTTACATTGATGAAAAAAACAAATAAAAATACTCCTCAACATCATGTTAAGGAGTATTTTCATTTGGGGAGACTATGGAGTGATGAATCGCCGGATGAATGGGATCCTGGCAAGGTCGTTTTTCACGATGAGTTTGAGGGTGATGGAGAGTACGGTGTAAACAGCCGTCGAAGTCAGGACGCCGAATAGCAAGCGGAATACGGTGGACTGACCATCAAATAAGTAAAGATAAGAAAAGTGTCCCCATACTCCGGTAATCAACAGGACTAACACCGTCTTTACGTAATCCCGGGCATAAATCGTCATCGGGATATATTTCAGGATGGTCAAAAAATGAAGCAGGGTCACGAGGAGGAATCCGGTGACGATCCCGAGAGCCGCCCCGTTGATGCCAAAAGCCGGCTGTGAGGCGAGGACAAAGATGACGCCGGTCTTCACCACGGCTCCTATCAGGCTGTTGATCATGGCGGCCCTTGCCAGGTTCAATGCCTGGAGCACAGCCTGCAATGGCCCTTGATAGTAATAAAATAAAAAGAAAGGGGCCATGATCATCAAGAAGCCTGCCCCGTTTTCATTCCCATACATGACCTGCATGAGCGGCTTTGCATAAACGTAGAGGATGACGACGGATATCCCGCCGGTGATCAAACAGAACCTGAGGGCCTGCTGAAGCCGGTGTTCGATTAAGGTGAAATTCTTTTGAGAGTTGGCTTCACTGATGGCCGGAACAAGGGATTGCGACAAGGAAAGGGTAACGAATGATGGAAGAAACAGAAGGGGAAGGGCATATCCCGTCAAGGAGCCATACTGTTTCGTCGCCATCCCTGCTGCCACTCCTGCAAGGGCAAGACTGTTCGCTACCACGATCGGTTCAAAAAACCAGGCGATCGACCCGATCATCCTGCTGCCAGTTGCCGGCAGGGCCACACTCATGAGTTCGTTGAATGTTTCCCGTCCATTTCGGATCGATTTAAAGAAATTGCGACGGATCTTGAACTTCTTCTTTACTTTAAAGCTTGCGAATAAATACAGAAGGGAAGCGAGTTCCCCAAGGACCGACGCCACCATGGCAGCGGCTGCTGCGTATTCAATCCCATAAGGAAGGAAGGTTTTGGTCAATACGGCAATCAGGGTAATCCGGACCACCTGCTCAATGACTTGTGAATAGGCGGAAGGTTTCATGTTCTGCCTTCCCTGGAAGTAGCCGCGGATGACCGAAGAGATCGCTACGATCGGAATGATCGGGGCAATGGCCACCAATGGATAGTAGATCCGGTCATCCGTAAATAAGACGTCTGTTAAATAGGGGGCGAGCAGGATGAGTGCCGGGGTGAAGATGAGAGATAGCCCCACGGTGATGGAAAGGGAGACGACCAATATTTTTTTTACCTTCCGGATATCTCCTTTTGATTCTGCTTCGGCTACGTTTTTTGAGATCGCTACAGGGAGCCCCAATTGAGTGATGGTGATGACGAGTATGAGGGTTGGGAAAGCCATCATAAACAGGCCGACGCCTTCTTCCCCGATGAATCTGGCGACGACGATGCGGTTCACGAACCCTAATATTCTAGTTATAAAGGCGGCCATCATTAAGATCATGGTGCCTTTCAGAAATTTTGACATAAAATTCCCTGCCTTCTCAAAATTGGTATTATCGTTTACAATGATGTATATGCATAAGGGTGGACAAAGCATGACAAGTAGTGAACAATTCGGGCTGAATATAGCCCAAATGGGGTGGACGGGGAATGAAGAATAATCAGCATCCTTACGATCGTTTTTATGAATCATTAGTACCAGCGCTTGTAAGCAAAGTAGAAGAATTTGAAATTCTTGGATACGGAAAGGCAGACGCTGACCGCCTATGGTCCTACTTAACGAAGAAGAAATGGAAGAAGCCTGAAGTGGATGTAAAGTTCTTTCAGTTAGTGAGTGATGTGTTAACGGTCAAACCCGGTGAGTATATGAGCTTTGAAACAATCGAAGCGTACAGGTCTCCCAATTGGTTTGCAGAAGTGAATGAAGATGAACTGAACGAGCTTCTTCGCCCGAATAAGAATGGAAAATAGCCCGAAAAGAAATTGACACTCATTTCTTTCTCATAGATAATGAGAAAGGTGAAGTTTTCAGGAATTATATTACTTTTTGAAGCACATAGTTCGTATGGTTTTTTAAAACGGCAAGGAGGATCTATACATAATGGTAAAGCGTGGCCGAATCATTGCCTTCTTTATACTTGTGGTATTGCTTGCAGGTACTATGGGAGGCACAACGAAGAGTATTGTAGATAACATTAAACTGGGATTGGACCTGCAGGGCGGATTTGAAGTTCTTTATGAAGTTCAGCCGATCAAAAAAGGCCAGGAAATCACGAAAGAGACCGTCGCCAATACAGCCGATGCACTCGACAGGCGTATTAACGTATTGGGTGTCAGTGAACCGAATATCCAAATCGAAGACGGGAACAGAATCCGTGTTCAACTGGCCGGTGTCGAGGACCAGAACGAAGCAAGGGAAATCCTCTCCACTCAAGCCAATCTGACGTTCCGCGATGTGAACGATAAAGTCCGGTTGGACGGATCGGATCTTGAGTCTGGATCTGCGAAACAAACGTTTGACGACAAAAATAATCCAATCGTTTCATTAAAATTGAAAGACCGCTCAAAATTCTATGAATTAACGAAGGAAATTTCAGCTATGTATCCACAGAACCAGCTTGTCATCTGGCTGGATTTCGAGGAAGGAAAAGATTCATACAAAGCTGAAGTGGGGAAAGAAGATCCGAAATTCATCTCGGACCCTGCTGTAAGTAAGCCGATCAACTCGGATGAAGTCATCATCGAAGGGAACTTCACGGTTGAAAGGGCACAGAATCTTGCATCCCTTCTAAATGCAGGGGCACTTCCGGTCAAACTGGAAGAGAAATATTCAACTTCCGTGGGAGCGCAATTCGGTCAGCAGGCCCTGGATAAGACAGTGACTGCGGGAATCATCGGGATTGCCATCATTTTCTTATTCATGATCGCCTACTACCGTTTCCCGGGACTGATCGCCACGATCACCCTTTCTGTTTATATTTACTTGATTCTGTTGATTTTCGATCTCATGAACGGGGTCCTGACCCTGCCGGGGATCGCAGCCCTCATCCTTGGTGTGGGTATGGCCGTCGATGCGAATATCATCACATATGAACGGATCAAAGAAGAAATGCGGGTCGGGAAGCCGATACGCTCGGCCTTCCAGGCAGGGAATAAATCTTCTTTCCTAACGATCCTGGATGCCAACGTAACGACAATCCTTGCAGCGGCTGTCCTCTTCTTCTATGGGACAAGTTCGGTCAAAGGATTCGCAACGATGCTGATTGTCAGTATCCTGATAAGTTTCATTACAGCGGTATGGGGTTCACGACTGTTACTCGGCCTTTGGGTAAACAGCCGTATCTTTAATAAAAAGCCGGGCTGGTTCGGGGTCAAAAAATCCGAAATCAAGGACCTGGCGGAGAACTACGATACGCTGGATCTCCCTACTCGTTTTGACCGCTTTGATTTTGCAGCGCAGAGAAAGAAATTCTTTACCCTGTCAGCGGTACTCATCACAGCAGGGATCATCATCCTGGCCATCTTCAAACTGAATCTCGGAATCGACTTTGTCAGTGGGTCCCGTATGGAAATCCTGGCTGATCAGAGCTTGAAGACAGAACAGGTCAAAGATGAACTGAAAGAAATAAAACTGCCTTCTGATGATGTCGTCATCTCGGGAGACAAAGATAACATTGCCGTCGTCCGCTATACGGATGACCTGAATAAGGATGATATCGCTAAACTGAAGAATCATTTTAACAAGCTTTATGGAGCTGAGCCGAGCATCAGTACCGTATCTCCTGTTATCGGGAAGGAACTAGCACAGAACGCGATGATCGCAGTGGCGATCGCTTCTGTCGGGATCATCATTTATGTCACACTCCGCTTCGAATGGAGAATGGCACTGGGTGCGATCCTTGCCCTCCTGCATGATGCATTCTTCATCATTGCATTCTTTAGTCTGACCAGGCTCGAAGTGGATATCACGTTCATTGCTGCCGTCCTGACGATTGTCGGTTATTCGATCAATGATACGATCGTCACCTTTGACAGGCTCCGTGAAAATCTTCATAAGAAACGTCGTTTGAAGACGGATAAGGACATTGAAGAAGTGGTGAACCAGAGTATCAGACAAACGATGGGCCGTTCAGTCAATACAGTATTGACTGTCGTGTTCACGGTCATCGCACTCATGATCTTCGGAAGTGAGTCGATCCGTAACTTCTCCATCGCTTTATTGGTCGGGTTGATTTCAGGTACCTATTCTTCCGTATTCATCGCTTCACAGGTATGGCTCGTGATGAAGAAGAAAGAATTGAAGAAAAAAGGAACCATCAAGACCGTAAAAGAAAAGAAAACGTGGTCGGATGAACCGCAGGTATAATAACGATCAGAGGTCCGGGAAGTATTTCTTCCCGGACCTGTCTTTTTTTGTTTTTTTACGGCATTGGGTTACACTAATAGGAGTTAAAAGGGAGGCGACGCGAA
Organism: Bacillus sp. es.034; assembly: GCF_002563655.1. GTDB lineage: Bacteria > Bacillota > Bacilli > Bacillales > Bacillaceae_B > Rossellomorea. The sequence continues at coordinate 2,321,273 of NZ_PDIY01000001.1, forward strand.
TGAATCATGAGGATCGTTTTAAGAAAGCGGAATTTGCTGCCATGGTTGGTGTGGTGGGCAATATTGTACTGGCGGTGATCAAGTGGGCGGCAGGCATCATGGGGAATAGCCGGGCACTGATTGCCGATGCGGTTCACTCTGCATCGGATGTAGCTGGATCCCTTGCCGTCTTTATCGGGCTGCGTGCTGCCAAGCAGCCACCCGATCAGGATCATCCTTATGGTCACGGCAAAGCGGAGTCCATAGCGGCAATCATCGTGGCTGTCCTTTTGTTCCTTGTAGGGATCGAAATAGGGAAATCATCGATTGAATCCTTCTTCCACCCTCTCACGCCGCCGACAGCGATTGCGATTTACGCCGTCATTTTTTCCATCATCGTGAAAGAAGCGATGTTTCAATACAAATATCGTTTGGGTAAAAGGTTAAAGAGTGATGCATTGATCGTGAATGCTTATGAGCATCGTTCGGATGTGTTCTCTTCCATCGCGGCACTGGTCGGGATCTCGGCTTCCATCCTTGGCGGGAAGTTCGATATCGGCTGGCTTGTTTATGCGGATCCTGTTGCAGGAATATTCGTTTCCCTGCTTGTCCTCAGGATGGCCTGGCATCTGGGGGCGGAATCCATACATACGACCCTCGATCACGTCATGCATGATGAGGATGTACTGCCTTTTCGGAAAATCGTGGAGACTGTCCCGGAAGTGAAGGAAATCAACGAGCTTCATGCAAGGGAACACGGACACTACGTCATCATCGATTTGAAAATCAGCGTCGATCCTTACATGACGGTAGAGGAAGGTCACCGTGTCGGGAAGAGGGTCAAAGAGAAGCTCCTGAAGGAATCCAATGTGAATGATGTATTCATTCATATCAATCCATTCAATCCTGTTTCTGAAGAAAGTGATGATCAAATAGACTTAACTTAAAGGGAGGGAAGTCTTATGAAGTTTCAATGGACATTATTATTAGGTATTTTCTTTGCATTGGTCGTATCGATTTTCGCCGTCATCAACGTCGACCCGGTCACCGTCAATTATCTGTTCGGTGAATCAGACTGGCCTCTTATATTAGTTATACTCGGTTCTGTCCTGATGGGCGGCATCATCATCGGTTCCGTAGGGCTGTTCCGATTATTCGTCGTCCAGCGCAGGGTCAAATCCCTTGAAAAGGAAAATATGCTGCTGCGGGAACAGGCAGAAGGGATGCACAAGGAAAAGACCGAAGATATCCCCTTAAAAAAACGCGCTCCCGATTCGGTAGGGGAAGTGGGAGAATAAATGAGTCTGGTGGCTGTTGCCGCCGGGCTTTTTTGTTTTGGTCTGGGGCGTTTGATTGGATTATAGATAAATATGTCATTCGGCTGGATTCTGTTGGATTTCGGCCGGATTTTCAACCATTACGGCTGGATAATGGCGTAAACCCGCTGAATTATTCCCGATTCCAGCTGGTTTTTCACCGAAAACGGCTGGATTACCACCCAGGGCGATCTTGAAACCACGTCCACTCATCCTACATCCTCTTCACTGACTTTCATTAACATTGAAACAACCCCCTCACTTTTGTATAATGAGTAAGGCTGAGGGGTGAACGTATGTTAAACTCAAAAACACGTTGGATATTGACAGAATCAGATGAACATAAAATAGCAGAATTGGCAAATGAATTAAAAGTACCTTCGCTTGTAGCGAAATTATTGATAAACCGTGACCTACATGATGTCGAAGAAGCCCGGAATTTTTTATTTGATTCAGGCGACTCATTTCACGACCCATTCCTATTTGAAGATATGAAAAAAGCAACGGAACGAATCCATAAAGCCATCGAAAACGGGGAAAGAATTCTCGTTTATGGTGACTATGACGCAGATGGAGTCAGCAGTACGTCGGTCATGATGACGGTACTGAGGGATTTGGGCGCCGTGGTGGAATTCTATATCCCGAATCGGTTCAGTGAAGGATACGGTCCGAATGAAGTGGCGTTCCGCTGGGCGAAGGATGAGGAGTTCTCGCTCATTATCACGGTCGATACAGGAATCTCTGCCGTGAACGAAGCCAGACTCGCGAAAGATCTCGGGATGGATCTGATCATTACAGACCACCATGAACCCGGACCCGAATTACCGGAAACGTATGCTCTGCTACATCCAAAGGTAGGAGAAGCAGCCTATCCATTTGGGGAACTTGCCGGGGTAGGGGTGGCATTTAAATTGGCCCATGCCCTTTATGGTGAGCTGCCAACCCATCTTCTGGATCTTGCCGCGATAGGAACCATTGCGGATCTCGTTCCTTTGAGAGGTGAAAACCGCCTTTTGGCTAAACGGGGTCTTGCCGTGCTCCGGGGTTCTAACCGACTGGGGATCAAAGCTTTATGCAAAATCGCCAATGCGAAACAGCAGGAGATCACCGAAGAGACGGTCGGCTTCATGATCGCTCCACGGATCAATGCCGTCGGTCGTTTAGGTGATGCCGATCCGGCCGTTGACCTCATGCTTACAGAAGACGAAGAAGAGGCAAAGGCACTGGCAGAAGAAATTGACGGCTTAAATAAAGAAAGACAGGCGATCGTCGCCCAAATGACCGAAGAAGCCGTTGAGATGGTGGAAAGTGACTTCCCACTGAAGGATAACCATGTACTCATCATTGGAAAAGAAGGCTGGAATCCGGGAGTTGTCGGGATTGTGGCTTCCCGACTTGTCGACAAGTTTTACCGACCGACCATCGTGCTCAGCTACGACTCTGAAAAAGGGACAGCGAAAGGGTCTGCGAGAAGCATCGTTGGTTTTGATCTGTTTAAAAATCTTTCAACCTGCCGGGATATCCTTCCTCACTTTGGAGGACATCCGATGGCTGCCGGAATGACGCTGCAATTAGACGATGTAGCTCAGTTGAGAAGCCGGTTGAATGAACTGGCTGGCACGGAACTGACACCAGAAGACTTCATCCCTGTCACCCAACTCGATGCTCCTGTGACAGTGGACGAAATCTCTGTGGAGTCGATTGAAAAGCTTCAGCTTTTGGCACCTTTTGGGATGAAGAATCCTAAGCCTAAGTGGATCATCGATGATGTGAGCATCGAACACTATAAAAAAATCGGATCTGCGCAGAATCACCTGAAGCTCGTTTTGGAAGACAAAGGGGTCCAACTTGATGGAGTAGGATTTGGACTCGGGGAACTGGCTGACCATATGACGCCTTTTTCAAAGGCGTCCGTCATTGGTGAATTATCCATCAATGAGTGGAACAACCGCAAGAAGCCCCAGGTGTTTTTACATGATGTGAAAATCGATCATTGGCAATTATTCGATGTCCGGGGAATCAAGCAGGTCCATAAATGGAACGGACTCATCCCTGAAGAAAATAAGAAGATGGTTTGTTTCCACCCATCCACATTGGACAAACTGAATCTGCCGAAAGAGGAAGTCATCCTCTTGGAGGAAAGCTCGACGCTTGATGGGTTATCAACGGAGAAAGCGAGCCTTGTGCTGTTGGATCTGCCGAATTCCAAGCCTTTGCTTGAAGAGCTTTTGAAGAAGGGGCGTCCTCATCGGATCTATGCTCATTTCTTCCAGGAAGAAGATCATTTCTTCAGTACGATGCCGACCCGTGACCATTTCAAATGGTACTATGGATTTTTAACCAAGCGGGGATCCTTCGATGTCAATAAACACGGCGATGACCTGGCGAAATACAAAGGCTGGTCAAAAGAAACAATCGATTTCATGTCACAGGTGTTTTTTGATTTGAAGTTTGTTACAATAGACAATGGATTTATTTCTCTTAATCCTGCGAAAACCAAGAAAGATCTTTCTGAATCTCGAACATATCAGAAGAAACAACAACAATACGAGCTTGAAAACGAATTGTTATATTCTTCCTATCAAGAGTTGAAGACTTGGTTTAATGAAAGGATAGAAGAGTCTGTTACAATTGAGGAGGAAGTAGAAGCATGGACTTAAAACAATATGTTACAATCGTTGAGAATTGGCCAAAAGAAGGGATCAAGTTTAAAGACATCACAACCCTTATGGATAATGGTGATGCTTATAGATATGCTACAGACCAAATCGTGGAATATGCAAAAGAAAAGCAGATCGACCTGGTTGTAGGACCGGAAGCCCGTGGATTCATCATCGGATGCCCAGTTGCTTATGCACTTGGTGTAGGCTTTGCCCCTGTCCGTAAACCTGGTAAGTTACCACGTGAAACGATTCAGAAGGAATACGGCCTTGAGTACGGTAAAGATGCATTGACTATCCATAAAGATGCGATCAAGCCCGGCCAGCGTGTCCTGATCACGGACGATTTACTGGCAACCGGCGGAACGATCGAAGCTACGATCAAGCTTGTGGAAGAACTGGGTGGAATCGTTGCAGGGACTGCGTTCTTAATTGAACTTACGTACCTTGACGGCCGCGACAAACTTGAGAACTACGATATTATGACATTAATGCAATACTGATTCCATTTATCAAATCTGATAAAGGTATGGAATGTGTGATATACTGAAATAAGGGACTGACAACTGGTTAAAGTGTCAGCCCTTATTTTTTTAATTCAAGAAGAACAGAATCGACATTTATCGACAAAAATAGTTGGATTCTGAGAATTTTCTGCGAAACTCTTTACAGAAGCTGTTTTTTTTTTGATAATAGTAACAATCATTAAAATGGAACAATCGTGAACTATATTAAAATACAAAGGTGATTTTGATCATGGCTAAAGATCAAGTACTAACCCCGGAACAGGTTATTGATAAAACAAAAGCATACTTAAATGATGAGCATGTTGAAATGGTCCAGAAGGCATATGAGTATGCAAGGGATGCCCACAGTGAGCAATACCGGAAGTCTGGTGAACCCTACATCATCCATCCCATCCAGGTGGCAGGGATACTGGCGGACCTGGAGATGGATCCGGCAACCGTTGCTGCTGGGTTTCTTCATGATGTCGTGGAGGATACAGGCATTTCCCTCGGTGAAATCGAGGAAGCGTTCAATGCCGAAGTGGCCATGCTCGTTGATGGGGTCACGAAGCTAGGAAAGATTAAATACAAATCCCATGAAGAGCAGCAGGCTGAAAATCACCGGAAAATGTTTGTGGCGATGGCTCAGGATATCCGGGTCATACTGATTAAATTGGCAGATCGCCTCCATAATATGAGAACCCTGAAACATTTACCACAGGAGAAGCAGCGGAGAATAGCAAATGAGACACTTGAAATCTTCGCTCCTTTGGCCCATCGGTTGGGGATATCAAAGATCAAGTGGGAATTGGAAGATACGTCGCTCCGGTATTTAAATCCTCAACAGTATTATCGAATTGTCAATTTGATGAAGAAGAAGCGTGCGGAGCGTGAACAGTATCTAGAGGAAGTCGTCAATGAAGTGAAAGATAAGCTGGGCGATGTGAAAATCGTGGCTGAAATTTCTGGACGGCCAAAGCATATTTACAGCATCTATCGTAAGATGGCCTTGCAGAACAAGCAATTCAATGAAATTTACGATCTCCTGGCCGTCCGTGTTGTAGTAGACAGCATCAAGGATTGCTATGCTGTACTCGGAATTGTTCATACATGCTGGAAACCGATGCCCGGAAGGTTCAAGGATTATATTGCCATGCCGAAACCGAATATGTATCAATCCCTTCATACGACGGTCATCGGTCCTAAAGGCGACCCACTGGAAGTGCAAATCAGAACCCTTGAAATGCACCAGATCGCTGAATACGGGGTAGCGGCACACTGGGCGTATAAAGAAGGAAAAGAAGCGAATGAACCTGTTTCATTCGAGAAAAAGCTATCCTGGTTCAGGGAGATACTCGAGTTCCAGAATGAATCGGCCAATGCTGAAGAATTCATGGAATCTCTTAAAATCGACCTGTTTTCCGATATGGTCTTTGTATTCACGCCTAAAGGAGACGTATTGGAATTGCCATCTGGCTCCGTCCCTATCGACTTTTCCTACCGGATCCATTCGGAAATCGGCAATAAAACGATCGGTGCCAAGGTCAATGGGAAGATGGTCACGCTTGATTACAAGTTGAAGACAGGGGATATCATCGAGATCCTCACGTCCAAACATTCGTATGGTCCGAGTCAGGATTGGCTGAAGCTTGCCCAGACGTCCCAGGCGAAGAACAAGATCAAGCAGTTTTTCAAGAAACAGCGCAGGGAAGAAAATATTGAAAAAGGCCGTGAGCTGGTCGAAAAAGAAATCAAGAATCAGGATTTCGATGTGAAGGAAATCCTGAATCCGGAAAACATCAAGCGTGTGTCGGAGAAATTCAATTTCTCAAACGAAGATGATATGTACGCAGCGGTCGGCTATAACGGGATCACTGCGGCTCAAATCGCCAACCGGCTGACGGAAAAACACCGGAAAAAGCGGGAACAGGAAGATAACCTGGAAGAAACGATGAAGGAATTGAATGCCCAGCCCGTCAAGCGCAAGAAAGATGCGGGTGTACAGGTGGAGGGCATCGACAATCTCCTAATCCGGTTATCCCGTTGCTGCAGCCCGGTTCCCGGTGATGAAATCGTCGGCTTCATTACAAAGGGCCGCGGCGTTTCAGTGCATCGTGCGGATTGTACGAATGTCATGGCGGATGAAGTGGAACAGCGCCTCATCCCCGTATCTTGGGAGAGCGACGGGAACGACCGTAAAGAATACAATGTCGATATTGAAATCTCCGGCTATGACCGCAGAGGGCTCCTGAATGAAGTGCTTCAGGCGGTGAATGAAACGAAGACGAATATATCGGCTGTGAGCGGGAAATCGGATCGGAACAAAGTGGCCACCATCAATATGTCCATTTCGATTCAAAACATTTCCCATCTTCACAAAGTGGTAGAGAGAATCAAACAGATTTCAGATATATATGCTGTAAGACGAATCATGAACTAAAGGAGATTTCTTTATGAGGGTTGTACTGCAGAGAAGTAAAGAAGCCTCCGTCACTGTCGATGGAGAAGTAAAGGGGGAAATCCGCTCAGGCGCTGTACTGCTTGTGGGGATCACCCATGAAGATACACAGGAAGATGCCCGTTATGCGGCAGACAAAGTTGTCAATCTCCGCATTTTTGAAGATGAAGAGGGGAAGATGAATCATTCACTCCTTGATCTAGGGGGAGAGATCCTATCCATATCCCAATTCACCCTGTATGGCGATGTGCGTAAGGGAAGAAGACCGAATTTCATGAATGCAGCCAAACCCGACCATGCAGAAGTGATTTATGATTATTTCAATGAGGTCCTCGCGGAAAAAGGGGTGAGGGTGGCAACAGGCGTATTCGGTGCCATGATGGATGTAAACCTGACGAATGATGGTCCTGTTACACTTTTAATCGAGAGTAAAACCTGATAAAAAGGCTGATTCCACTATCGGAATCAGCCTTTTTTAGTTGAATGGACATCACTTTGAGAAATAATCACTCAGACCATGATAGATGGCCGTTGCAGCCAAATCTTGAAAATATTGAGTATTTACATTGGCCTCTTCTGATGGGTTGCTGAGGAATCCCAATTCCAACAGGACAGCGGGCCGGTTGTTTTCACGGATGACATGATAATCCCCGATACGGACACCCCGGTCTGATGTTGGCAATCGATCCGAGAGGCTCTCGTGGATCTTCTCTGCCAGCTCTTTCTGCTGGTTCTGATAGTAGTAAGTCGTATGACCTGCTATGGAAGAATCCATGATGCTGTCAAAGTGTATGCTGACAAAGGCGTCTGCCTGATTATAATGGGATAATGATACCCTTGATGGTAACGATACATATTCATCGGTTTTTCTTGTTAATTTGACCTTTGCGCCTGCGCTTTTCATCTTCTCGGCAAGGAGTTCGGCGGTCTTCATGGTAAGAAGCTTTTCAAGTGTACCACTTGCTCCCGTAGTACCACTGTCCCTTCCTCCGTGCCCGGGATCGATCACGATCACTTTATCTTCGAGACCACCGCTTTTCTTGCGGGCAGGCGTCGTGTTTTCACCTGCTGCAGAGCGGACCGAAACGACCCAGCCTGCTACAAACCCGGCACTGCCATCGGCTAATTCCACCTCATACCAGTCTCCATCCTTACTCTTTACCTGGTAAGACTCTCCACTTGAAGCTCGTTTGACCACACTTGCCTGGGTGTTTGCTTCACTGCGGATATTTGTCCCGTTGTATAGAATCGTGATGTTCTCATTCGAGCTGTTACTTTCGTGGGCGGCGGCTGTCACCGTTTTCTGGACATACCACCCGGCAACCCACCCTTTATCTCCATTCGGGAGCTTGATTTGATACCAATTATTTTTCTCTTTTAACAATGTGAATTTCTCACCCTTGGATACTTTGCCGACAATCCGGCCGTTCAGGGAGGTTTCATCACGGACATTGAGACCGTGTACCGAAATGATGCCGACAAGCTCTCCATCAGAGGTTGATTCCTCTTCAGGTGGTCTTGTTTCAGCTTCATCAGAACCGGTAGAGAACTCTACGTATGAATCACTGATCCATGCAACCTCGCCACCGAAAGTGATCTCATACCAACCGGAAACACTTCCGGTCACCTCTATCTCATCCCCCTTATTCAAAACGCCAAGGACGGAGCTCTGCAGGGATGGTGATGTTCGGACATTCAAGGCGTCATCTGTGATGATCCCTTTTTGGCTCACCTTTTTTTTCCCTTGGGCGGCTTCTGTTCCTGTTATGTAATCACGGTGGACCCATCCCATGGTGCTTCCTGATTCAATGTTCAGCCAATCTCCATCTTCTTTCATTACAGTCACAGTATCTCCCTTTTGCAATACCGTCACGACGTCATCTGAAGTGCTTGGGCCACTTCTGACCCGGAGACCGTCTGTGTTCACCTTGCCACCTCGAGGGGAGGGATCAGCAGAAACAGACTTATCCACTGTCACGAGCCAATCGGCCACCCAGCCGTCCCCGCTATTGGTTTGGACTTTATACCAATCTTTTTGCGTGTCTACTATTTTGTACTCATCCCCCCTATGTACCGTTGTCAATACGGGGAAGCTCAGTCCCGGTCCTGTCCGGACATTAAGGGTCGAGACGCTGATCGTGACCTTTCCGGTTTCAGCCTGTGCCTGATCCATGAGGGGCTGCACCTGGAACATCAGTAGCACAATCAACATTGATGCGATTACTTTTTTAATCTTCGTCACCTCCTGTACGAAATACAAACACCCATAGTAATATCGGATTTTCCTGCTCAAGTGTTGAACACCATCTGTCCATTTTTTTAAAAGAATGGGTGTTCCTGAAGAAATCCTTATGGTTTTAATACGATAAAAAAAATAAAATCCCTTTAAAACGAAAGAAAAATAGGTAATTGGAAATGATAAGGGTAGGAATGTTTTTGAAAGGATGAGTGTACGTGAGGTCGAGTGAAAAAGGATTCATGAGCGCAAATGGGGATAACCAGTTATTTGGAGTGGATTTCCATCAGTTTTTAGAACGTGAAAAAGATGCGTTGAACGTGGAACTTGCTTCCGAATTCGGATTGTCATTACGGGAAGTAAAATTGTTAAAAAAGAAAATGGAGCGATCCTGACGAAATTTTCTTTAACCTCTTGACATGTACCTGCGCCAACCGTATCATTATACAAATAAAATAACATTTACAAAAACCGTTGATCGAGCATAGTAGCTAACCCCCGCGTGTAAAGAGAGGAAATGCCTTGGCTGAGAGCATTTCTACAATGTGACTTAGTGAATGAACACTCAGGAGGTTTCTCTCTGAAAACGATTTGTTAATAGGAGATGAACGTACCAGGCGTTAACTGGCTAAGTGGAGGTCTTTCAATAGACTTCAATTAGGGTGGCACCACGGGAATAACAGCTCTCGTCCCTTGTATAGTATACAAGGGACTGAGGGCTTTTTTTATTTACATAAAGATCAACGTGCACGATAAAAGGAGGAAATCATCTTGTCCATTCAGATTCCAAGAGGTACACAGGACATTCTGCCTGGTGAAGTGGAAAAATGGCAGTATGTAGAGGAAGTGGCAAAGACCCTTTGTTACAACTATCAGTATAAAGAAATCCGCACCCCGATTTTCGAGGCGAGTGAACTGTTCACCCGTGGAGTAGGGGATACGACGGATATCGTACAGAAAGAAATGTATATGTTCGAAGACAGGGGAGGCAGAAGCCTGGCACTCAGACCTGAAGGGACCGCTTCTGTTGTCCGCTCCTTTGTAGGGAATAAAATGTTCGGTCACCCGAATCAGCCGACGAAGCTCTTCTACTCGGGTCCGATGTTCCGATATGAGAGGCCTCAAGCCGGACGCTACCGTCAATTTGTCCAATTTGGCGTCGAAGCGCTCGGAAGTGAAGATCCTGCCATCGATGCAGAAGTGATCTCCCTTGCAATGGGAATCTACAAGAAACTGGGGCTGACTCAATTAAAGCTTGTCATTAATAGTCTTGGTGATAGCGGAAGCAGGAATGCACACAGAGAGGCATTGATCAATCACTTTAAACCGAGGATCGATGAATTCTGCGGCGATTGCCAGAATCGCCTGGAGAAGAATCCACTCAGGATCCTTGATTGTAAGAAAGACCGCGACCATGAACTGATGTCTACAGCACCATCGATTCTTGATTATTTAAATGACGAATCGAAGCAGTATTTTGAAAAAGTACAGACTCACCTTTCAGACATGGATGTGGAATTTACAGTGGATCCAACCCTCGTCCGCGGTCTTGATTATTATAATCATACAGCCTTTGAAATCATGAGTGATGCAGAAGGCTTCGGGGCCATTACGACTCTTTGCGGAGGCGGACGCTACAACGGACTGGTTGAAATGATCGGTGGTCCTGAGACTCCGGGAATCGGATTCGCCTTCAGTATTGAAAGGCTGCTTTCGGCCCTGGAAGCAGAAGAGGTCGAACTCCCGATCGAACAGGGAGTCGAGTGCTTCATCGTTTCATTGGGTGATGACGCGAAAGATTATGCTGCCAAGCTTCTTCACAACCTTAGAGCGGCAGGGATTTCTTCCGAGAAAGATTATCTGGATCGCAAGGTGAAAGGTCAATTCAAAGCGGCCGACCGTTATGAAGCAAAATATGTGGCCGTCATCGGTGATAATGAATTGCAAGAAAATAAAATCAATCTGAAAGACATGGCTACCGGTGAACAGGAAGAAGTGAGCCTGGATCAGTTTGTTGACAATGTAAAGAGCAAGCTCGGTAAATAGAACGCGTTGATTCGATAAGGAGGAGAACATGATGACAAAAAGAACCGCATATTGTGGAGACATAACAGAAACACACATCGGTGAGAAAATTACGATCAAAGGCTGGGTGCAAAAGAGAAGGGACCTGGGAGGCTTGATTTTCATCGACCTGCGTGACAGAGAGGGAATCGTACAGGTCGTGTTTAATCCGGATTTGTCGGAAGAGGCCCTTTCCCTTGCAGAGAAAATCCGTAATGAATATGTCCTGAGCATAACGGGTACGGTCGTGGCAAGGGGAGAAGGAACGGTGAACCCGAACCTGAAAACGGGAAAAGTGGAAATCCACGCAGAAGAGGTTGAAATCATCAATGAAGCGAAAACCCCTCCATTTATGATTGATGACCAGATGGAAGTGTCGGAAGATGTCCGCTTGAAATATCGTTACGTAGACCTTCGTCGTCCAGCGATGATGGAAACCTTTAAGATGCGTCATAATGTAACGACATCCTTCCGCAGTTTCTTGAACGATAACGGCTTCCTGGACGTGGAAACGCCGATCCTAACAAAGAGTACGCCTGAAGGGGCGCGTGATTATCTCGTTCCGAGCCGGGTTCATAAAGGGGAATTCTATGCCCTGCCACAATCACCACAAATCTTTAAGCAACTGTTGATGGTTTCCGGTTTCGACCGTTACTATCAAATCGCCCGCTGTTTCCGTGATGAAGATCTTCGTGCAGACCGTCAACCAGAATTCACGCAGATCGATATGGAAATGAGCTTCATGGATAAAGAACAGATCATATCACTTGTTGAGGATATGATGAAGAAACTGATGAATGATGTGAAAGGCGTAAACGTTACATTGCCTATCCCACGAATGACGTATGACGATGCCATGAGCCGTTACGGTTCTGATAAACCTGACACACGCTTCGGCATGGAACTGATCGATGTGTCCGAAATCGTCAAGGATTCAGGATTCAAAGTATTTGCCGGCGCTGTCGCAAACGGTGGACAAGTGAAGCTGATCAATGTGAAAGGCGGCGCCTCACAGTATTCCCGTAAAGACATTGATGGCTTGACTGAGTTCGTTTCCCGCTACGGAGCAAAAGGATTAGCCTGGCTGAAGGTAGAAGAGGAAGGTTTGAAAGGACCAATTTCTAAATTTGTGACTGAAGACGATGCTTCGGCGATTTCAACTTCTGCGAATGCGGAAGCTGGAGACTTGCTGTTGTTTGTGGCAGATAAGAAATCAGTCGTGGCAGACGCCCTTGGAGCCCTTCGATTGAAATTAGGGAAAGACTTGAAGCTGATTGATGAAACGGTATTTAACTTCCTTTGGGTAACAGACTGGCCGCTCCTGGAGTTCGACGAAGGGGAGAACCGTTACTATGCAGCCCATCATCCATTCACGATGCCGGTGAAGGAAGATCTTGAACTGTTTGAAACCGACCCTGCATCTGTTCGCGCGGAAGCGTATGACCTTGTCTTGAACGGATACGAACTTGGAGGCGGTTCACTTCGTATATACGAGCGTGACATTCAGGAAAAAATGTTCAAGGTGCTTGGATTCTCGAAAGAAGAAGCGGAAGCACAATTCGGTTTCTTATTGGAAGCCTTCGAATACGGAACTCCTCCACATGGGGGGATCGCCCTTGGGCTGGACCGTTTGGTGATGCTCCTTGCAGGTCGCACGAATCTCCGTGATACGATTGCGTTCCCGAAAACGGCAAGTGCAAGCTGTGTACTGACAGATGCACCTGGTGGAGTAAGTGAAGCTCAATTGAAAGAATTATCTTTGTCACTCGATGTAGAATAATGTAAGTAAATACCGGGGGTCATTCGTTGAAATCATCCTGTTGGTATGATATTATTTAGACAATCACAAACGAGTCCTGATGTGTACGACGTTTTTACCTAACAGTTTTGACCGAACAATTCAAACTTCGGGAGCTTGATGTTTCCGCTAGGCGTTCATGCCCCGTGCCGGGGACTAACAAATAGTGGAATAAAGCACCCACCTGCCGAGAGCGGGTTCAAAACGAAGGAAATGATGGCGGCGGCACGATTGGGACTCGATCAACCAAATCCAATAATAGATTTCTAATAAAGTAAAGAGTCAGGCTCACAGCAGCCTGGCTTTTTTGGTGGGACTAAATCTTCCCTTAATGGGGTAAACGAAAGAGAAGGACAACATTTCATGTTGATTTTCGGTTCCCTATCCTTTATTCTAATTCAGTATAAACCTAGTTGAATACTTATAATGGAGTTGATTATTTTGCTACACCAGTTTTCTCGAAATGAACTAGCGATCGGTAAGGAAGGTCTCCAGACCCTTAAAAATAGTACAGTGGCCGTACTCGGAATCGGGGGAGTGGGTTCCTTTGCAGCTGAGGCGTTAGCCCGTTCCGGTGTAGGTCGTTTAGTGTTAGTGGATAAAGACGATGTGGACATCACCAACGTGAATCGTCAGGTGCATGCATTGCTCTCTACTGTAGGTCAGCCAAAGGTTGATCTGATGAGGGACCGCATCATGGACATCAATCCGGACTGTGAAGTCATCGCTTTGAAAATGTTCTATACGGAAGAAACATACGAGGAATTCTTTAATCAGGGACTCGATTATGTCATTGATGCCTCTGATACGATTTCCTATAAAATTCATTTAATGAAAGAATGCCTGAAGCGGGATATTCCATTGATCGCGAGTATGGGAGCGGCGAATAAAACCGATCCGACCCGTTTCAAAATTGCTGATATCAGCAAGACGCATACAGACCCAATCGCCAAAGTGATTCGTACCCGCCTGAAAAAAGAAGGAATCAAAAAAGGCGTCACGGTGGTTTTCTCTGATGAGAGCCCGATCGTCATCCGTGAAGAGATCAGAAAGGAAGTCGGGAAGGATGATGCGAAGATCCGTAAAGCACAGCTTCCTCCATCCTCTAACGCCTTCGTTCCTTCCGTGGCCGGGCTGATTGCAGCAAGTCATGTCATGAACCAATTGCTGAAAGACATTGAAATTAGAAGGGTGAAAGATAAATAAGCGACGTTTGCAGAAACAGGACTGAATCTCATAAGGGATTCGGTCTTTTTTTATGCAAAAGGGTATTCCATTAAATGGGTAAAAAAAGGATTGACGTTTCAATGTGTCGTAGTGTACTATCTAACTAGAACACTAAAACACGTTACGGAGGAGTGTAAGGATGAATGCGTTTAAAGGTCTTCTCTGGAAAGACTTCAAAACCTCCAGTATTTGGTTTTATGGCTGGATTGCCATTGTTTTTCTCATTTTTGTCATAGGGTTGGTGATTGGCCATTATGTCCATGAGCCAAGCGTGACACAAATTTTCCTCATCATGATCGGAGTATTTCATTTCGCCTTTCTTCCTGGGATAGTCTGCTCCATGCTGAGGGTGGAAGGGAAAACCCAGTTGTGGCTTCATAGTCCCCATAGCGGATTTAAGCTCCTGTTATCCAAAATTATCATTGCCTTTATGTATTCCACTCTATCACTCTTAGTAGTAGATATATTGGGGATTCTGACCATGGTCATTTTTCAGGAGGATTCTCTCTTCTCTTATTGGCCAATCAAAGAAGGCATTCTCTTTAATCTTGGCGTGACGATCGTCGGACTCTACTTTACCGGATGGACGATCTTCCTGTGGACGCTCTACCATTCACTCTCGAAGTATCCGTCACTCAAGAGTATCCGCTGGATCGTGATAGCGGGATTCATCATTGTTTATCAAAGTGCAGTGGCTTTTCTCATGAGCATTGACTGGGTGGAAAGATTCTTCTTTGAAACCTTTACCGTAAGGGTGAGTTCCGGATTCTTTTTCTCTGTGGGTGCCAATGAGGCGAATGCCGGCTTCGATGCTGAAATGATCCCATTCCCGGTCATGCCCTTCCTGTTTGAAGGCATGGTCATGATCATCGTCTTCATCATTTCCTGCCGGTTATTGGATCGCAAGGTTGAGGTGTAGCTTATGACAGAAGAATATACAGCTTCCAAGCCCATCTACCTGCAGATTGCTGATCGCATCATCCGTGAAATCGTACGGAAAGAGTTGGCACTTGGTGACAAACTGCCTTCCGTCCGGGAGATGGCCGTTCAATCAGGAGTGAATCCGAATACCATTCAGCGTACGTACAGTGAATTAGAAAGGATGGACATTGTGGAGACGAGGAGAGGGCAGGGAACATTTGTGACGGAAAAGGAAGAGGTTCTGACAGAGCTGAATGAAAAGGTCCAGAGGGAAGTGATCGAGTCCTTCATCCGGAACATGAAAGAACTGGGTCTGACGAAAGATCAAATGATCCAGGGTGTTGAAAAATATCTCGATCAAAGAGGGGAGGAATAGAGATGGTCGTGAAATTTGAGGGTATCACCAAGAAGTACGGAAACGATATAGCGCTGAACCAGACATCCTTTCATTTTCAAAAAGGGAAGATATATGGTCTCCTCGGACCGAACGGCAGTGGGAAATCCACCACATTGAAAATGATTGCCGGACTAGTGCTCCCAAACGCGGGGACGGTCACCCTGAACGGGAAACCAGTCACCAGGAAAAGTGCCAGTGAAGTCGCCTATTTGACGGAATTGGATATGTTTTATGAAGCATTCACCGTTGAGGGGATGATCCGGTTTTACGCCTCTCAATTCCCTGATTTTGATACAGGGAGAGCGAATGAACTGGTCGAGTTCATGGAGCTTGACAGCGGGAAGAAGATCAAGCACTTATCGAAAGGGAACCGGGGCAGGCTGAAGCTCGTATTGGCATTATCCCGTAATACAGAAGTGCTGCTCCTCGATGAACCATTTTCGGGGTTGGATCCGATGGTGAGGGACACGATCGTGAAAGGCCTTCTATCCTATATTGATTTCGGCCAGCAGACCGTGATCATAGCCACCCATGAAATCGATGAGATTGAAGCGATCCTGGATGAGGCCTATATCATATCGGATGGAGAAATAATAGGCCATTGTCAGGTGGAAGAGCTGAGAGAATCAGAAGGTTTATCTGTCCTGCAGTGGTTGAAGAAGACAACAAAATTAGAAGGGAAGATGAAATGATGAAGACGGTTGTGCAATTACAAAGTGTTTCCAAAGTCATCAAAGGAAAAACCATCATTGATAATTTAACGTTCGACGTATATGAAGGGGAAGTATTCGGTTTCCTTGGACCCAATGGTGCAGGGAAAACGACGACGATCCGCATGATCGTCGGGTTGATGAATATTTCCAAAGGAGATGTCCTCATCTCAGGAAAAAGCATCAAGAAAGACTTCGAAGGTGCCATAAAGGATGTGGGAGCCATCGTCGAAAACCCTGAGCTCTATAAGTTCATGTCCGGTTATCAGAACTTAAAGCACTTTGCGCGCATGCAAAAGGGGATTTCCGATGAACGGATGAAGGAAGTCATCGAACTGGTCGGCCTGACAGATCGCATCAATGATAAGGTGAAGACGTACTCCCTTGGTATGAGACAGCGACTGGGACTTGCTCAATGCCTTCTTCATAAACCGAAACTACTCATTCTCGATGAACCGACAAATGGTCTTGATCCGGCGGGGATACGTGAAATCCGTGCCTATATCAGAAAACTTGCACAGGAAGAGGGCATGGCAGTCATCGTATCGAGTCACTTATTATCCGAGATGGAGATGATGTGTGACCGGATCGGGATCATCCAGTCCGGTAAGCTTGTCGATGTGCAACAAGTCAGGGACTTTGTAGAAGGATCTGAACAGGTCTATCACTTTGAAATCAACGACGTGGAAAAAATCAAAGCCGTCCTTAATAGTTTCGATCCCGGAATCAAGTTTGAATCCCAGGGATCACAAGTTCAGGTGGCCCTGACAAAAGAACAAGTGCCGGATGTCATCAGGGCACTGGTGGAAGCCGATGTGCAGATTTACAGCGTCATGCCTGTAGCCAAAACACTGGAAGACAGGTTCCTGGAAATTACAAATGATAAAGGAGAGGTCATGCATGCTTAGTCTTATTAGAAATGAATGGACCAAAATCTTCAAGCGGGTCGGAACGTTTGTCATGCTTGGACTGTTGATTCTCATTATTGGAGTGACAGGCGCATTCACCAAATATAGTGATTCGAAAGCGAAAGAAATGAATGACTGGAAACAGGAACTATCAGCCCAGGTGGAATCAGAAAAGCAAATGTTGGCTGAAACTCCAAATTTGAATAAATTTATTAAAAAAGACACTGAAAGAAGAATCGCGATTAACGAATACCGCATTGAGAACGATATAGAACCAAAGGTAAAAGAAACGGCCTGGACGTTCGTAGAAACGAATGCCAATATCGTTCTGGTTGTTGGATTATTCACCATCATCGTGGCAGCAGGTATCGTCGCAAGTGAATTTAGCTGGGGGACCATCAAGCTATTGCTCATCCGTCCTATTTCACGCACCAAGATCCTTCTTTCTAAATACTTTACAGTCATTTTGTACGGCATAAGTATGTTGTTATTATTATTTGTCGTATCACTCCTTCTTGGACTTCTATTGTTCGGAGGGACAGATCAGTCCACTCATCTTGCATTTGTCGATGGGAAAGTGGTTGAACAGAATATCGTCGGATACTTGATCAAGACGTACTTATTACAAACCGTCAATATTGTGATGATGGCTACCATGGCCTTTATGATTTCAGCTGTGTTCAGAAGCAGCTCACTGGCGATCGGGATTTCTTTATTCCTTCTATTCGTCGGGGGCAACGCCACAAGCTTGCTCGCCCTTAAATTCGACTGGGCAAAATACAGTCTGTTCGCCAACACAGACCTGACACAGTACACAGGCTTTACACCGCCACTCGTGGACGGCATGACTATGGGCTTTTCCATCACAATGCTCATCATTTACTTCATCATCTTCCAGCTGCTTACCTTCCTCGTCTTTAATAAGAGGGATGTGGCGGCATAGTAAAGCAGAACATAAAGAGGGACGGACTTATCATAGTCCGTCCCTCTTTATGTGTATCGATATAAATCAGAAAATTTGAGGCGTGTCACTTGTTCAAGGAGGTAGGCGGACTTCTTTGCATCCTTTTTGCGAAGTGTATTCAGGGCTTCAATCATTTCGTCATGTGTCATGAGCCCCACCCCGTGACCGAAATACTGATCTTCTTTTATAAAGACCGAGTTTTCACCCATCCAGATCGGATCTTCGAAATCGGGATTGAAGAAGTAATAGACATCCCCGGGGATATAATCGAGCCCTTTGTATGTGACCATCGGAAGATCATCATCATAGTTGTGGCCCCATACAAGGAGATGAGAGTAGAGTTCATTGAAATAAGAAGGGTTGATCGTATCAAGGATGGATTTATAGTAAAGCAGGACAATGCTTGTGACACATTCGAAGCTGTACGCAGAACTGTTGGTGAAGATATCATCAATGGCGTCTGATGGGAGCTTGGATTCCTTCAGCTGGTATCCGTAAGGGGTCTTGGTCCAAAATGTCGGGTTGAACTTCGAATGTTCGAAGGCTGAAAAAGTGGTGTCACTTTCATTCATTTTTTTCGCATTAGAAATGATTCTTTCTCTAACTTTCAGCTCATATTTGAGCTCTGGAAGATTCCGATACCGATACTCGGTGGGGCCCTCTTTTAACATAGTAAATATATTTTCTTCAACAGCGGTCAGGTTCGGTAAATCCTTAGGGGTGGATTCATTTTCGATGATGATCAATCCATACACCTCCAGGCCTTTTTATTAATGTATGTTTGGGCTTGAGGATATGGTAATAACACAGTGAAAAAAATGGAAGAAGAAACGATACTCTTCCGTCTCTTCTTCCACTAAGTTTTCAGGTTATTTTACCTGCTTATTTATCTTCTCATACACCTGAGCGATGGCCTGTTCGAATTTCCCTGTGGCTTTCGGGGTGTAGTAGTGAGCCTTTTTCAGTTTATCCGGCAGGTAGGTTTGCGCCACCCATCCGGATTCATAGCTGTGTGGATATTTATATTCCACACCTCTGCCCAATTCCTTCGCCCCTTGGTAGTGTGCATCTTTCAGGTGATCCGGCACCTCACCGCTTTTGCCTTTCCGGATGTCAAGAAGGGCAAGGTCGATGGCGGTGATCGCAGAGTTCGATTTCGGCGATAGACAAAGCTCGATGATGGCGTTCGCCAACGGGATCCTGGCTTCAGGAAACCCGATCTTCTCAGCAGTTTCCACTGCAGCGAGTGTCCGTGGTCCAGCCTGGGGATTGGCAAGGCCGATATCTTCATAGGCAATGACCAATAATCTCCGTGCAATGCTCGGCAAGTCACCTGCTTCCACGAGTCTACCGAGATAGTGGAGGGCTGCATTCACGTCACTCCCACGAATCGATTTCTGAAATGCACTGACGACATCATAGTGAGCGTCGCCATCTTTATCGTGAGAAAAGCTTTTCTTTTGAAGGCACTCTTCTGCAATGGAGACATCAATATGAATGACCCCATCGTCACCTGGTGAAGTGGACAATACAGCCAATTCCAATGCATTCAGTGAACTTCTTACATCACCGAAACTGCTGCTTGCAAAATGTTCAATCGCTTCGTCGGTTACATCGAGTGAATATCCGCCCAAGCCGCGTTCTTCATCTTCGATGGCACGGGTCAGGGCTATTTTCATTTCTTCTATGGAAAGGGGCTTTAATTCGAAAATCTGGCATCTGCTTCGAATCGCGGGATTGATGGCATGATAGGGGTTGCTTGTTGTAGCCCCGATCAATGTGATCATTCCGTTCTCTAAATAAGGAAGGAGAAAATCCTGCTTTCCTTTATCCAGTCGGTGGACCTCATCCAATAGGAGGATCACCTTACCTGACATCTTCGCTTCTTCCGCTACGATTTGAATATCTTTTTTATTATTCGTCACGGCGTTCAGGGTTTTGAAACGGTACTTTGTACTTCCGGCTATGGCACTTGCAATGGACGTTTTTCCAATGCCGGGAGGACCGTACAGAATCATGGATGATAGCTGCTTCGCCTTCACCATCCGGTCGATGATTTTTCCTTCCCCGACTAAATGCTGCTGCCCGATGATTTCCTCGATGGTCCTTGGTCTCATCTTAAAGGCAAGTGGTTTTATCGACATGAAACATCTCTCCAAACTGACGTTCTAATACCCTTCACTTTATCACAGGAGATACCATTAAGGAAATATTGTGGATGCACAATGAGATTGAAACCGCCCCTTTCACAGTGAGGGCGCGAATATGCTATAATAACAAAAGTCAATAAGTAGAAAAACGTCCCGTCTCAACATGTGACGTTATTAAATATAATAGAGGTGCTGGACATGAAGATATCAACTAAAGGCCGTTACGGTTTAACCATTATGATAGAACTTGCAAAACGCCATGGTGAAGGTCCGACTTCACTGAAAACCATCGCACAGCAGCATGAGCTGTCTGAACATTATCTTGAACAGCTTGTCGCTCCATTGCGGAACGGCGGTCTGGTCAGAAGTATCAGGGGGGCGTATGGCGGTTATGTATTGGGCCATGAGCCATCTGACATTACAGCGGGGGATATCATCCGGATCCTTGAAGGTCCGATCAGTCCCGTGGAAGGAATCGAGGACGAGGAACCGGCAAAGCGTGAATTGTGGATCAGGATCCGTGATGCAGTCAAAGAAGTACTCGACAATACTACAATAGAAGATTTGGCCAGCCACTCTGATGACGGGGAATCAGATGCGTATATGTTCTATATCTAGGAGGTAACAATCAATGGAAAGAGTGTATCTGGATCATGCTGCAACATCGCCCATGCATCCTGAAGTGATCGATGAAATGACAGCTGTGATGAAGGAGTCCTTTGGTAATCCTTCAAGCATTCATTCATTTGGACGTGCATCACGTCATCTTGTTGATCATGCACGGACCATCATTGCAGAAAGCATCCATGCAGATTACAATGAGATCATTTTCACCAGTGGTGGAACTGAGGCGGATAATTTGGCGATCATCGGAACGGCCGAAGCCAATAAGGAAAAGGGTAACCACATCATTACGACACAGACCGAGCATCATGCAGTGCTCCATGCATGTGAATTTCTCGAGTCAAAAGGCTTCGAGGTCACGTACCTGCCTGTGGACCGCTCAGGAAGGATATCGCTTTTGGACCTGGAAAAGGAACTGCGTGATGAAACCATCCTCGTCACGATCATGTACGGGAATAATGAAGTGGGGACCTTGCAGCCGATTAAAGAAATCGGTGAATTATTACGGGGTCATCAGGCCATTTTTCATACGGATGCTGTACAGGCCTTCGGATTGACCAGCATCGATGTATGGGACCTGGGGGTTGACCTACTTTCCGTTTCAGGTCATAAAATCAACGGTCCCAAGGGAATTGGTTTTCTTTATTCCCATAAAGGGGTGGACCTGCAGCCGGGATCACACGGCGGCGAGCAGGAACGGAAACGTCGTGCCGGAACAGAAAATGTCCCTGCAATCGTGGGTCTCGGCAAGGCAGTGGAACTGGCCCAGCATTCTCTTGAAGAGAAGCGTGCGTCGCTCTCAGGTCTCAAGAATTTACTTAGACAAACATTGGGTGATGAGGGGATTGAATTCGAAGAGAACGGATCCCTTGAGCACGGATTACCCCATGTGCTAAACTTAAGCTTTCCCGGCACGGATGTAGAATCCATGCTGATGAATTTGGATATGTCAGGTATCGCCGTTTCAAGCGGTTCCGCTTGTACGGCTGGATCGATAGAACCATCACATGTACTCGTGGCGATGTATGGGAAACAGTCTGGGCAATCAAGGAATTCCATCCGTTTCAGCTTCGGTTTTGGAAATACGGAGGAGCAGATTAAGAGGACGGCCCATGAAGTCGCAAACATCGTGAAGAGATTAACAACATAAGAGGGTCGTCTTTAATGGGGCGATCGAAAAGAAAGAAGGAGGTGGCGTTAGTGAAAAAAGAACCAAAGGATACGAGAGTGGTCGTTGGGATGTCCGGGGGGGTGGATTCTTCTGTAGCCGCATTATTATTGAAACAGCAGGGCTATGAAGTCATCGGGATTTTCATGAAGAACTGGGATGATACCGATGAAAACGGAGTATGTACGGCAACCGAAGACTACAACGATGTGATTCGGGTATGTAACCAAATTGGGATTCCTTACTACGCTGTGAATTTTGAGAAACAATACTGGGATAAAGTGTTTACGTACTTCCTGGATGAATATAAAGCCGGCAGGACACCGAATCCCGATGTGATGTGCAATAAGGAAATCAAGTTCAAAGCATTCCTTGATCATGCACTGAAATTAGGGGCGGATTATCTCGCAACGGGTCACTATGCCCAGGTCGAATATCGTGACGGAGAGTATAAGATGCTCCGTGGCGTCGATAACAATAAGGATCAAACATACTTCCTCAATCAGCTCGGGCAGGAACAGCTTGAGAAAGTGATGTTCCCCCTAGGCGGCATCGATAAGAAGAAGGTACGTGAAATTGCCAAGGAAGCGGGCCTTGCTACTGCAACCAAGAAAGACAGTACGGGAATCTGCTTCATCGGTGAACGTAACTTCAAGGATTTCCTGAGTAACTATCTTCCGGCGCAGCCTGGAAAGATGGAGACACTGGATGGGAAAGTGATGGGGAAACATGATGGGTTGATGTATTATACCATCGGTCAGCGTCACGGCCTTGGCATCGGTGGTGCAGGTGAGCCTTGGTTCGCCATCGGGAAGGACCTGGAAAGAAACGTCCTTTACGTAGGTCAAAGCTTTGAGCACCCAGCCCTTTATTCCGATTCCATCCTTGCGACGGATGTTCACTGGACATCGAACGAAGAGAAATCCTCTGAGTTCGCATGCACGGCAAAATTCCGTTACCGCCAGGCGGATAATAAGGTAACGGTCATCCCTATGGAAGATGGCAAGGTGAAGGTCATCTTTGATGAACCTATTCGAGCGGTGACACCGGGACAGGCCGTTGTATTCTACAACGGGGATGAGTGTCTTGGTGGAGGAACGATTGACACCATCATTAAAGATGACAAAAAACTGACATACGTCGGATAAAGCAAAAGGACTGAGATAAGGAGAGAGGGAATCTCTTTTCTCTCAGTCCTTTTTTTCATCAAGGAAGGATTCCATTTCGGGATGTCCCTTATGTTATACTAGTAACGATAAAAGGAAGTACATACATAAATAATAGACCATATAGAGGTGTTTACATTGGATAAGAATTTAAAAGGCATTGAGTTATTGCAAGAAGGAAAAGTAGAAGAGGCGGTAAAACTCTTTACAGAAGCCATCGAAGAAAACCCGAAGGAGCCGGTCGGGTATATCAATTTTGGAAATGTATTGATGTCGGTTGGCGACAATGAGAAAGCGAAGAAGTTTTTTGAACGGGCGATTTCCGTCGATGAAAACGCAGGAGCAGCTTATTACTCTCTCGGGAATCTCTTTTTCAATGAGAATAAGTTTGACGAAGCAAAAGATCAATTTGAAAAGGCCATCTCCAAAGGAATGGAGAATGCCGATGTATTCTTCATGCTGGGAATGAGTCTGTTCCAGTTAGATCAGCCAAGATTTGCACTACCGTACTTTCAGCGAAGTGTTGAATTGAATGAAGAAGACATCGAAGCGCGTTTCCAATTAGGATTGTGTCTTGCTAAAGTGGAAGCATATGAAGAAGCGATCACTCAATTATCCCAAGTGGTGGAAGCAGATCCGGAGCATGCAGATGCCTATTACAATCTGGGGGTTGCGTATGCAGGTCATAAGGATGATGCTGATACGGCACTCATGTATTTCAACAAAGCCATTGACGTTCAACCTGATCATATGCTGGCGGGTTATGGCATCAAGATGATCGAGAAGCTTAAAAATGAACAAAGTGAATAGTTAGGGGGTTCACTGCCTTGAGCCAGCAAGACTCTTTAAAGCTGTTTGGTGAGGAAGAAATCTATATAAAAGGAAGGCATCTTGTCACCATTTTTCATAATGAGGAGAACCTCTATTCGGTTGTCAGAATCCGTGTAGATGAAACAAATGATTCTTATGAGGATAAAGAAGCGGTCGTAACTGGGAATTTTCCTAAGATACATGAAGATGAGACCTATATATTTTATGGGAGATTTCAAGAGCATCCGAGATTCGGCATGCAGTTTCATGCCAAGCATTTCAAGAAAGAAATCCCCCAAACTACACAGGGCGTCGTCCATTATTTATCAAGTGATCTCTTCAAAGGGATCGGGAAAAAAACAGCTGAGAAGATCGTGGAGCATATCGGGGAAAATGCGATAGGTAAAATTCTCGAAAATCCAAGCCTCTTGGATGAAATTCCAAAGCTTCCAAAAGAAAAGGCGAAGAGTATCTATGATACGTTATCTGAGCATCAGGGACTCGAGCGGGTCATGATCATGCTGAATGAGCTTGGATTTGGTCCCCAGATTTCCATGAAGGTGTATCAGGCTTATAAAGAGCAGGCACTTGAAATCATTCAAAAGAATCCTTATAAGCTTGTGGAAGATATTGAAGGGATCGGCTTCACCCGGGCAGATGAATTGGGGTCAAAGATTGGTTTGACAGGCAGTCATCCGGACCGGATCAAAGCCGGCTGTTTATATACCCTGGAACAAACATGCGTCAAGCAGGGCCATGTGTATCTTGAAGCGGAGGAACTCATTGTAACGGTGAAAGAGCTCCTTGAGAAAAGTCAGCCTGAAAGAATCGAATACACGGACATTTCCACTCAATTGGTTTCCTTGGAGGAAGAAAGCAAAGTCATCGGTGAAGGGACGAAGGTGTATGTTCCCTCCCTATATTTCTCTGAAAAGGGGATTGTGACCAATATTGAAAAGATACTCTCCCAGACCCAGTATAAAGATCAATTCCCCCAGTCTGAATTCCTTCTGTCACTGGGGGCCCTGGAGGACAGGCTTGGGGTGCAGTATGCGCCTTCTCAAAAGGAAGCCATCGAGACGGCATTGATGTCTCCCATGCTTCTATTGACGGGGGGACCCGGTACGGGGAAAACCACCGTCATTCAGGGGATCGTCGAACTGTTCGCCGATCTTCACGGGTGTTCGCTGGATCCCAAGGATTACAAGGATGAACCGTTCCCCGTATTGCTGACGGCCCCTACAGGACGTGCAGCTAAGCGGATGACAGAATCCACGGGGCTGCCGGCCATGACGATCCACCGACTTCTCGGATGGAATGGTCAGGAAGGATTTCAGAGCGATGAAGAACGGGCGATCGAGGGCAAGCTGTTGATTGTGGACGAAGTGTCCATGGTAGATACCTGGCTTGCCCATCAATTGCTGAAGGCTCTGCCTGAGGATATTCAAGTGATATTTGTCGGGGATGAAGATCAATTGCCGTCTGTCGGTCCAGGTCAGGTACTGAAGGACTTATTGAATTCGGAGAGCGTGCCGACTGTCAGGTTGACGGATATTTACAGGCAGGAAGAGGGTTCCTCGATTATTGAACTTGCTCACTATATGAAAAGGGGACAGGTTCCCGCAGATTTGACCAAACAGCAGAAAGATCGTTCGTTCTTTCCCTGCAGGACAAATCAGATTTCCGAGGTCGTTCAGAAAGTGGTGGAAAATGCCAAGAAAAAGGGCTACTCACCTAAAGATATACAGGTACTTGCCCCTATGTACAGGGGTCCTGCAGGTATTGACCGCTTGAATGAACTGCTTCAGGAAATCTTTAACAGTAATGATGGGACCCGCAAAGAAATCGCCTTCGGGGACGTGAAATACCGGATCGGGGATAAGGTCCTTCAGCTTGTCAATCAGCCTGAAAACAATGTTTTTAACGGGGATATCGGTGAAATCGTTTCGATCTTTTATGCAAAGGAAAACACTGAGAAACAGGACATGATCATTGTTTCATATGAAGGCAATGAGGTCACATATACACGGCAGGACCTCATGCAAATCACCCATGCGTATTGCTGTTCGATCCATAAATCCCAGGGGAGCGAGTTTCCCATTGTCATTTTACCCGTCGTGAAGAGCTATTACCGTATGTTACGGAGAAATCTCCTATACACGGCCATCACTAGGAGCAAACAGTTCCTCATTCTCTGCGGGGAGCTCGATGCTTTCAAGCTTGGAGTGGAGAGGGAAGATGACTTTCTCAGGAAAACGACCTTGAGTGAGAAGCTGAGAGGCTTATTGGACCCTGAGGCTCATGTAAAAGAGGATTTATCAAGTGAGGACTTACGCATTGAAGAAATCCTGCTGAATGAAGACCCGATGATTGGAATGGAAGGGATCTCTCCTTACGATTTCATGAAGGCATAAAGTTGGTGAATGACGATTTCATTCATCAACTTTTTTTAAGTTTATTGTAAACCGATATTAAATTTAAGTTGACATATATTTATTGAAAGCGATATCCTTATCTTGTAGAAAAAATGACAGATGGGGGAAGACAGATGAAAAGAAAACTAAGGACAATCGATCTTACACTGGCAGGGATGTTTGTTGCACTAATGGCGATCGGTGCCAACATCACAACATTCGTACCTTTTATGGTGGTGGGCGGTGTGCCGATAACGTTACAAACTTTTTTCGCCATTTTAGCAGGGGCGATCCTTGGAAGCAGGATCGGGGCGATTTCCATGACAGTGTACGCATTGGTCGGACTCGTGGGTGTCCCTGTATTTGCACGATTTGGAGCAGGGTTATCTTCTATAGTGAGCCCAACTTTCGGATTTGTCGTTTCGTTTATTTTCACGGCTTACATCACAGGTAAAATCGTGGAAAAACATAAAGGAATCAACGTATATATCTTCGCCGCACTGGTCGGGATGGTGGTCAATTATGTAGTCGGAACAAACTGGATGTACGCTGCCTACAAGTTCTGGGCACAAGCACCGGAAGGATTCACCTATAAGCTCGCATGGGCATGGATGGTCGTCCCACTGCCTAAAGACATCATTTTAGCCGTCTGTGCAGGTGTCATGGCTCATCGTTTAGAAAAATCGGTCCTGTCAAAAAGTACATTCAGAAATTTAAAGCGTGCAGCTTAATGGGGAGGTTGTCAGATGAAATCGTGGAAAGCACTTGCGGATGAGGTGATCAAGGGGAAAGAACTGACGAATGAAGAAGCTTTAGCCATCCTGCAAAGTCCGGATGATGAGCTTCTGGAGTTATTGCACAGTGCGTACGTGATCCGGAAACATTATTATGGAAATAAGGTCAAATTAAATATGATCATCAATACCAAATCGGGATTGTGTCCTGAGAATTGCGGGTACTGTTCCCAGTCGAGCGTCTCTGATGCACCGATCGAGAAGTACCGCATGGTGGATAAAGAAACCATCATGAAGGGAGCTGAAAATGCTCATCAACTAAATGTCGGCACCTACTGCATCGTCGCAAGTGGCCGGGGCCCAAGCAATCGGGAAGTGGATCATGTTGTATCGGCGGTAAAAGAAATCAAGGCACAGTATAACTTGAAAGTATGCGCGTGTCTCGGATTATTAAAGGGTGACCAGGCGAAACGGTTAAAGGAAGCAGGGGTGGACCGGTACAACCATAATATCAATACATCCGTTAACCACCATGAAAACATCACCACATCCCATACATATGAAGACAGGGTGAATACCGTGGAGCAGGCAAAAGCTCAGGGGATCTCTCCTTGCTCTGGAATCATCGTCGGAATGAAAGAAACGCTGCAGGATGTGGTGGATATGGCGCATAGCCTGAAGATTCTCGATGCCGACTCGATTCCGGTCAATTTTCTTCATGCCATCGACGGGACACCTCTTGAAGGAACGGATGAACTGAACCCGAGATATTGCTTAAAGGTCCTTTGCTTGATGCGCTTCATCAATCCGACGAAAGAGATCAGGATATCCGGTGGGCGTGAAGTGAACCTCCGAAGCCTTCAGCCATTGGGTCTTTATCCCGCAAACTCGATCTTTGTCGGGGATTACTTGACCACAGCCGGGCAGGACGGCACAGCGGACCATAAAATGCTTGAAGATCTCGGATTTGAAATTGACTATGTGAAACAAGAAATCGGGGAGTCCGTCACCACACGATAAAAATTCAATGGATGCTATGGAAAAGGTTACTCATCATGAATTCAGGAAAATATCCCACACTATATAAGAACGTTGATATTGCATCAATGTTCGGGCGTCACAACTCATTAAACAAGTATAAAACATGCACTGATTGGACATGATGGTAGGGAATAATCACCATTATCCGGTGAAGCCCTGAGGTGAACGTACCGATGAAGTGTCCAAATTGTCAGAGCAAAGATATCGGAAAGATCGGCATCAACCAATACTATTGTTGGGGATGCTATATTGAACTTTCCTTATCTAAGGGAGTCATTCATACTCACCAGGTGGAAGAGGATGGATCACTCAGCTCCTTAGATGACTTGTTTGATGAGGAAGAACGCCGACTAAGCTAGGAAGAGGTGTCTTTCTTGAATAAAACATTTGCATCCATCGTTGGTTTTGGAGCAGGAGTCGCGGCTTCCATCTATTCTCAAAGATCCAATATGATGAGTCAGAGACAAATGAAACGAATCCGTAAACAAGTAAAGAAACTTTTTTAACAGCTGAAAGAGACTGGCTCATTGTGAGTCAGTCTTTTTTTTTGTTCTTTTTATGAACAATGGAAGGGTGAATGAATCCCCATGAATAAAACCACCTCTTATCTTCAAACACTAGAGGAGAAAAGAGGGAGGTGCGGATGGTGGAAAGAAAACCTTATACCAAATGGATATACAGGCTTTCGATGGCCCTTATTCTTGTAATATTTCTATATGTACTCTATTTATTGAAGCCTGTATGGCATCCGGTACTAGAGGTCTTATTCTTTTCCCTGCTTCCTTTCTTCATAGGCGGCTTCATTGCTTACCTGCTTCATCCGGTAGTGGAGAAGCTGCATGAAGCCGGCATACACAGGGGGATCGCGATTCTGCTTATCTACGTCCTCTTCTTCGGGGGATTGGGGTATAGCATCTATAAAGGGACCCCGGCCGTCATTCATCAGCTGAAGGATTTATCGGAGAACGCGCCGGTTTTCACAGAGCAGTACCAGGGCTGGCTGAAGGTTGTACAGAGCGAGACTTCCACGTGGCCGGACGGGATACAGTCTCAGCTTGAGAAGAGAATAGACGGACTCGAAGCGTGGGTGACGGGGCTTGTGGCTTTGGTGCTGGCAACCCTCATGAAGTTCATGAACAGTCTGCTCATCGTCGCCATCATTCCCTTCGTATCCTTTTATTTATTGAAGGATATCACAAAAGTAAAGGCATTCATGTGGCGGCTCACGCCAAAAAAATGGAGGCAGAGTGCGATATCATTTTCTCATGATGTGGATGAATCCCTCGGTGGCTATATCAGGGGACAGCTCTTGGTTTGCTTGATTATCGGAGGTGTTTCAGCGGGCACCCTATGGCTGATCGGTATGAAATACCCCCTCATTCTCGGCTTGATCATTGGGGTGACGAATGTGATTCCTTATTTCGGTCCAATCATCGGGGCTGTACCTGCAGCCATCGTGGCAAGTACGATTTCCACGAATATGGTGATTTATGTGGTCATCCTTGTCGTGGTCCTGCAGTTCCTAGAAGGGAACATCCTATCACCCCTCATCGTCGGGAAAAGCCTTCATATGCATCCTCTCTTCATCATGGGGGCATTGATCCTTGGTGGCGAGGTGGGGGGAGTGATCGGAATGATCGTGGCAGTGCCGTTTCTTGCTGTCATAAAGGTGGCTATTTTACATGGCCGGACCCATTTTCTTCACTCGATGAAGAATGATAATACTGAAAAATGGGAATGATCATTGACAAATACCATGAATATTTCTATAATCCAACATATACAAGTATTCGCATAAATGAAAGCAATGAAGGACCGAGTACGTTATAGTCCATCTTCCAGAGAGAAATCCCCCAGGCTGCAAGGGATTTCAGATGAAGGATAACGGAATGCTAATCCTGAGTGCAGGTAAAGCCTGCCGTCTTGCCGCGTTAAGGTGTATTGAGGGATGAATAAGCGAACGTTTATTCATAACCAGGGTGGTACCGCGAGAAACAGCTCTCGTCCCTGTTTTAGGGATGAGGGCTTTTTTGTATTCTTTTTTAACCATACATATAAAGGAGGAAGCTTGCTATGAACAAATTAACAGGCGCAGAAATTCGTCAGAAGTTTTTAGATTTCTTTCAGGAAAAAGGACACGGAGTAGAACCGAGTGCATCCCTCGTTCCCCATGAAGATCCGTCCCTATTATGGATCAACAGCGGAGTAGCGACATTAAAGAAATATTTTGATGGACGTGTGATCCCTCAAAATCCGAGAATCGTGAATGCCCAAAAATCAATTCGTACGAACGACATTGAGAATGTAGGAAAAACAGCCCGTCATCATACGTTTTTCGAAATGCTGGGGAATTTCTCCATCGGTGACTATTTCAAAGTCGAAGCGATCGAATGGGCTTGGGAATTCCTGACGGATGCAAAATGGGTTGGATTCGATCCGGAAAAGCTATCTGTCACGATCCACCCGGAGGATCATGAAGCATTTGACATCTGGAACCAAAAAGTGGGCGTACCTGCTGAACGCATCATCCGTATCGAAGGGAACTTCTGGGATATCGGCGAAGGTCCGAGTGGTCCAAATACAGAAATCTTCTACGATCGCGGACCAGAATATGGAGACAATCCGGAAGATCCCGAATTATATCCAGGCGGGGAAAATGATCGTTACCTTGAAGTGTGGAATCTGGTGTTCTCACAATTCAATCACAATCCTGACGGGACGTACACACCGCTTCCGAAGAAGAACATTGATACTGGTATGGGCCTTGAGAGGATGGCGTGTGTCGTCCAGGAAGTCCCTACGAACTTTGATACAGATTTATTTATGCCGATCATCGCTGCAACGGAAGAAATTTCAGGAAAGTCTTACGGCAAAGACAACGATACTGATGTGGCTTTCAAAGTCATTGCCGATCATATCAGAACGGTTTCGTTTGCCATTGGCGACGGTGCCCTTCCATCCAATGAAGGCCGCGGATATGTCTTAAGAAGACTTCTTCGCCGCGCTGTCCGCTTTGCAAAACAAATCGAAATCAACCGCCCATTCATGTATGAATTGGTTCCTGTCGTTTCTGACATCATGGTTGACTTCTATCCGGAAGTGAAGCAAAAAGCAGAATTCATCCAAAAAGTGGTGAAAAATGAAGAGGACCGTTTCCATGAGACATTGAATGAAGGCCTTGCGATCCTTTCCTCCATCGTCAAGGTGCAAAAATCTTCCGGAAGTAACGTGATCCCAGGTGAAGATGTCTTCCGCCTTTATGACACGTATGGTTTCCCTGTAGAATTAACGGAAGAGTACGCAGAAGAAGAAGGATTGACGGTTGATCATGAAGGTTTTGAAAGAGAGATGGAAGGTCAGCGTGAAAGAGCGAGATCTGCCCGCCAGGATGTAGGAAGCATGCAGGTGCAAGGTGGGGTCCTGAGTGATATTACAGTGGAAAGCCGCTTTGTCGGATATGACACACTCGAAAGCCATTCGACAGTCCTTGAATTATTGGTTGACAATGAGCGCCAGCCTAGAGTCAGTAAAGGTCAGGAATGCCAGTTCATCCTCAGCGAGACTCCTTTCTATGCAGAGAGCGGAGGACAGATCGGGGATAAGGGTTATATAGAAGCAGATGGCGTAAAAGTATTCGTCAAAACGGTCAAAAAGGCACCTAATGGACAAAACCTTCACACGGCAGTTGTAGAAGAGGGGACTTTGGAGCAGGGGGCCGAGGTCCTTGCCAGGGTTTCCCGGGAATCCAGAACAAAAGTGGAGAAAAACCATACAGCTACCCACATTCTTCATCAGGCTTTGAAAGACGTCCTTGGAGATCACGTGAATCAGGCAGGTTCCCTTGTTGAACCGGATCGTCTGCGCTTTGATTTCTCTCATTTCGGATCTGTATCATCAGAAGAAATGGAACGGATCGAAACCCTCGTCAATGAGAAGGTTTGGAAGGCGATGTCGGTGAACACGGCTCTTAAATCTCTAACCGAGGCGAAAGAGATGGGTGCCATGGCGTTATTCGGTGAGAAATATGGTTCAGAAGTGCGTGTCGTATCGATTGGGGACTACAGCCTGGAGCTATGTGGAGGCTGTCACGTATCCAATACAACCGAGATCGGTTTATTCAAGATCCTCACTGAAAGCGGGATCGGTGCCGGTACTAGAAGGATCGAAGCCGTAACGGCAGAAAATGCGTATAAAGTATTGAATGATCAGGTATCTCAACTGAAAGAGGTTGCCGCGAAACTGAAGTCGAATCCGAAAGAAGTCGTCAATCGAGTAGACTCATTATTAGGTGAGATGAAAGAGCTTCAAAGGGAAAATGAATCATTATCTGCAAAGTTGTCTAATATAGAAGCAGGAAGCTTAACGGATCAAGTGAAGGTCATTGATGGTGTGAATGTCCTGTCTGCAAAAGTGGCATCAGTTGACAGCAACGGATTGCGCACGATGATGGATGATCTTAAGCAGAAGCTTTCATCCGGGGTGATCGTACTGGCAACAACTGGAGAAGATAAAGTGACCATCATTGCAGGAGTTACTAGTGATTTAGTCGAAAAAGGATATCATGCAGGAAAATTGGTCAAAGAAGTCGCATCACGTTGTGGCGGCGGCGGTGGCGGTCGTCCGGATATGGCCCAGGCCGGTGGTAAAAACCCGGAAAAAGTCGAAGAAGCCCTTCAATTTGTAGAAGAATGGGTCAAATCCATTTAACTCCGTGTGAAAGTGGTGTACAATGGAGGTAACGATTAACAATTCGGTTGTCAAAAAGACAAGCCTAAAGAGAGGTGCTAAAAATGAGTTCTTTTGACAAAACGATGCGGTTTGATTTTTCAGAGGAGCCGTTCGAACATGACGTGAGGGAAGTGCTCTTACAGGTTCACGATGCTCTGCAGGAAAAAGGGTACAACCCGATCAATCAAATCGTAGGATACTTATTATCTGGAGACCCGGCTTACATCCCCAGACATCAAGATGCCAGAAATATCATCCGCCGTTTAGAACGAGATGAGATCATCGAAGAATTAGTCAAATCGTATTTGAAACAACACAAAGAGGGATAATAGATGCGTGTAATGGGTTTAGACGTTGGTTCTAAAACAGTCGGAGTCGCAATCAGCGATGAGCTTGGCTGGACGGCTCAAGGAATTGAAACGATTAAGATCGACGAAGATCAAGGTGTGTTCCGGATGGATCGAATAAAGGAACTTGCCGATGAATACCAGGTGGATACCGTTGTGGTTGGAATGCCTAAAAACATGAATAACACGATTGGTCCACGTGGGGAAGCGTCTAAAGCTTATGGAGAATTGATTCAACAGGAGTTATCCCTTCCCATTAAATACTGGGATGAAAGACTGAGCACAATGGCTGCTGAACGAGTGCTTTTAGAAGCCGACGTAAGCAGGAAGAAACGTAAGAAAGTGATCGATAAAATGGCTGCGATGATGATCCTTCAAGGATACCTTGACAGCCAAAAATAATGAGGTGAATGTTCATGGAACACGGAGAAAAGCAAATTACAGTAGTTGACGAACAAGGAAATGAGCAATTATGCGAGGTCCTTTTCACATTTGAATCAGATAAATTCAATAAATCTTATGTCCTTTATTATCCACTTGGAGCAGATGAGAACGATGAAGAAGAAATCGAGATTCATGCTTCTGCATTCATGGCTGGTGACGAAGGTCAGGAAGGCGAATTAAAGCCGATTGAAACAGAAGAAGAGTGGGACATGATCGAAGAAATGTTAAACACTTTCCTTGATGAAGAAGAAGACGCTGAATAAGCATTCGTCATAGGACTATTTGAAACAGGGACCGCAAAAAGGGACAAAAAATTCACCCTTTTTGCAGGTCCCTGTTTCACTTTGTGCAAAATATTGTATAATAGTGGAGATGATGTCGAATTGCGCATGACGGATAGCCCGCTTTTTTGCTCGAAGGGGGGAAATGAAAGCGTTGGAAGAAAAGAAAAAGATAAAAGAGACACTTATGAAGAAATTGCTTGAAAGGCAAGAGGAGGCCAAAGTCATTAGAAAAGTAGTAGGACTTGTCATTCTTTGTCTTGTCATTATCATAGGGGGGACGGCCGTTGGAGGCTACCTTTATGTGAATTCAGCCCTGAAACCGGTTGACCCTGATAATACGAAAACGGTGAAAGTGGACATCCCTATTGGCTCCGGGGTATCGAGTATTGGGAAGATCCTGGAGGACAAAGGGATCGTTAAGAATTCAACAGTCTTTAAATATTACGTGAAATTCAATAACGAAGCAGGATTCCAGGCAGGTTCTTATGATTTGACGCCTTCCATGACCTTGAATGAAATTGTTAACAGCTTGAAGACTGGGAAGGTCATGAGAAAAGCAGAATTTAAGATTACCATTCCAGAGGGACTTCAATTAGATCAGATCGCAGAAATCATCGCTGAAAAGTCCCCATATAAAAAAGATGAGATCCAAAAGAAATTAAACGATAAGAAATGGCTCGAGCAATTAAAAGAGGAATATCCGGAATTGATTACAGATGAAATCTTCAAGAAAGAAATCAAGCGACCGCTGGAAGGATATCTTTATCCTGCGACGTACCCTTTCTATGAAAAGAAGCCATCTTTAGACACGATCCTAAAGAAGATGATCGCGCAAACGAATGAAGTATTGGCTCAATATCAGGAAGCCATGGCAGCAAATGATTATACGCCTCATGAGCTTCTCACCCTTTCTTCCCTGATTGAGGAAGAAGCGACGGAAAAAGCGGACAGAGGGAAAATTTCAAGTGTGTTCTATAATCGTATGGAAGAAGGTATGCCCCTTCAGACAGATCCAACGGTCCTATATGCATTAGGGAAGCATAAAGACAAAACCGTGTATAAAGATCTTGAAGTGAAGTCGCCTTATAATACGTACCAAGTGCAGGGATTGCCTCCTGGTCCGATTGCGAATGCGGGCTTGTCTTCGATCGAAGCCGCCCTGCAGCCTGAGGATACAGAATATTATTATTTCCTCGCTGCTTCCAACGGCTCGGTATACTATTCTGAAACGCTGGATGAACATAACGAGAAAAAGGCTAAATATATTACCAACAAAGAAGAATAGCACTGTGAGAAGAGGAAAGAAACATTCGCTTTCCTCTTCTCTGTGTGGTAAAATAGTACAAGTTATTTTTATATCCGGGCGTTATCTTAATGAACGTGTGAAGTAGAAAGCTCATTGTAGCTTTCTTCTTTTCATGTTAAGAAAGAAGCGTTACCCGACACCATTTATGAACATGATCGTGAGGCTTATATATGAACGAACAAGTGATTGGCTATATAGAATCAATCGTGAAAACACGTCCGGCCTTGATTTCCGAAATGGAGCATTATGCAGAGGTTCATAATGTACCTATTATGGAACTGGTCGGAATCGAAGCGCTCCTCGGGATGTTACGGATCCAACAGCCGAAAGCGATCCTTGAAATCGGCACGGCCATCGGATATTCAGCCCTCCGTATGGCGGGGGCACTTCCAGATGCGACGGTCGTCACCCTTGAACGGGATGAAGAAAGATTTGAAGCAGCACAGGAATTCCTCTCCCGTTCTGAAGATGGCAAGAGGGTGGTCACCCTGTTCGGTGATGCTTTGGAGCTTTCTGAAGAAGTGGAAAAGCACGGACCGTACGATGCCATCTTCATAGATGCTGCAAAGGGTCAGTATCTGAAATTCTTTGAACTCTATTCCGGTATGCTGTCTGAAAACGGCGTCGTTTACTCGGATAATGTCTTATTCAAAGGGCTTGTTGCCGAGGAACAGGTGGAACAGAAACGAATCCGGAACATGGTCAAGAAGCTGAAGAATTATAATGAGTGGCTAATGAATCATGAAGAGTTTGATACGAGTATTTTACCTGTCGGTGACGGAATTGCCATCAGCAAAAAAAGAGGTGAACAACGATGAAAAAGCCGGAACTTCTTGTGACCCCTGCCTGTGTATACGATATTGAACTATTGGCATCTGCGGGTGCCGATGCCTTCATGATCGGTGAAGAGCGGTACGGCCTGAGGCTTGCCGGGGAGTTCTCCAGGGAAGATGTGAAAAAAGCCATCAAAGTCGCCCACAAGCACAATAAGAAAGTATATGTGGCGATGAATGCCCTCTTTCATAACGATAAAATCGCCGAACTGGATGACTATATTGCATTTCTTAAAGATCAAGGGGCGGATGCCATTGTCTTCGGTGATCCCGCCGTATTGATGGCAGCACGTGAGGTGGCGCCTGAGATGAAGCTTCACTGGAATACGGAAACGACGGCCACCAATTGGTACACCTGTAATTATTGGGGCAGAAAAGGGGCAAAGCGTGCAGTACTCGCTCGCGAATTGAGCATGGATAGCATTGTGGAAATGAAAGAACATGCAGAGGTTGAAATCGAGGTACAGGTGCATGGTATGACCTGCATGTTTCAATCCAAACGCTCATTGCTGGGGAATTATTTTGAATATCAAGGCAAAGTGATGGAAATCGAAAACCGGAAAGAACAGCGCAATATGTTCCTTCACGATGAGGAGCGTCACAACAAGTATCCTATCTTTGAGGATGGGAACGGCACGCACATCATGAGCCCAAATGATATGTGCATCATCGATGAGCTTGGTGAAATGATGGAAGCGGGTGTCGACTCTTTCAAGATCGATGGCGTGATGAAGTCTTCTGATTATATCCTGGAAGTGACGAAACTGTATCGTAAGGCCATAGATTTATGTGCAGAGGACGAAGAGGGATATGAGGAACAGAAAGACGAATTTCTGGAAGAAGCGAAAAGCCTACAGCCGGATAATCGTCCGTTGGATACTGGATTCTTCTTTAAAGAAACCGTGTATTAAGAACGATAGATTGATCAGAACGGAGGAGTTATGATGACCACGGTTGTGAAAAAACCGATTTC
Organism: Bacillus sp. es.034; assembly: GCF_002563655.1. Lineage (GTDB taxonomy): Bacteria > Bacillota > Bacilli > Bacillales > Bacillaceae_B > Rossellomorea. The sequence goes on from NZ_PDIY01000001.1 coordinate 2,358,439, forward strand.
AAAGGTAGTGGACGGGAAGCGTGTCATTGTGAAGAAACCGGAATTACTGGCTCCTGCCGGTAATCTGGAAAAATTGAAGATTGCTGTCCATTATGGTGCAGATGCCGTCTATATCGGCGGGCAGGAATATGGACTGCGATCGAATGCAGGTAATTTCACCTTTGAAGATATGAAAGAAGGCGTGGAGTTCGCCCGGAAATATGGTGCAAAGATCTATGTTACCACGAATATCTATGCTCATAATGAGAACATGGATGGTCTTGAAGATTATCTTCGTGGACTGGATGAAGCCGGAGTAGCGGGGATCATTGTCGCAGACCCCCTTATCATTGAAACATGCAGAAGGGTGGCGCCGAACGTAGAGGTGCACTTAAGTACACAGCAGTCCCTTTCAAACTGGAAAGCCGTTCAATTCTGGAAAGAAGAAGGACTGGACCGGGTGGTGTTTGCCCGTGAAGCAAGCGGCATAGAGATCCAGGAAATGAAAAAGAAAGTGGATATCGAGATTGAGACCTTCATTCACGGAGCGATGTGCATTGCCTATTCCGGCCGTTGTACATTAAGTAACCATATGACGGCGAGGGATTCAAATCGCGGAGGCTGCTGTCAGTCATGCCGCTGGGACTATGATTTATACGAATTGAATGAAGACGGGGAAAATCCTCTTTATGATAAAGAAGATGCTCCTTTTGCCATGAGTCCGAAAGACTTGAAGCTGGTCGAATCGATTCCTGGAATGATTGAATTGGGGATCGACAGTTTGAAGATCGAAGGGCGGATGAAGTCCATTCACTATGTGGCCACTGTCGTTAGTGTGTACCGCAAAGTGATCGATGAATATTGTAAAGACCCGGATAACTTCAAGATTCAGAAGGAATGGCTCGAGGAGCTTGAGAAGTGTGCGAATCGTGAAACGGCCCCGGCATTCTTTGAAGGGGTACCCGGATTCAAGGAGCAGATGTTCGGAGTCCACAACAAGAAGAATACAAATTATGAATTTGTCGGACTCGTATTGGACTACGACGAAGCCACCCAGATCGTCACTTTGCAGCAACGGAACCATTTTAAGGCCGGACAGGAAGTTGAGTTTTTCGGACCTGAAATCTCCAATTTTACGCAGGTTATAGAAAAAATATGGGATGAACGGGGAAATGAACTTGAAGTCGCCCGCCACCCGTTACAAATTGTGAAATTCAAGGTGCATCAGAGGGTTTATCCCCATAACATGATGCGAAAGGAGAACATCTAACACTTATGAAGCAGAAACCCGTTGTGATCGGTGTAGCAGGAGGATCCGGCTCTGGGAAGACGAGCGTCACCAAAGCCATTTACGAGCAATTCCAAGGTCATTCGATTTTAATGCTGCAGCAGGATTATTATTATAAAGATCAATCCAATCTACCATTTGAGGAACGGTTGAAAACCAATTATGATCACCCATTAGCCTTTGATAATGATTTGTTGATTCAACATTTGCACGGTCTATTGGATCATCAGCCCGTCAATAAGCCTGTTTATGATTATAAAATGCACACCCGCTCGGATGATACGATCCTCGTTGAACCGAAAGATGTCATAATTTTAGAGGGGATTTTAGTATTAGAAGATGAAAGATTGCGTAACTTAATGGATATTAAGCTTTATGTTGATACAGATGCAGATCTTCGGATCATCAGAAGGATGCTTCGTGACATTAAAGAGCGCGGACGTTCCATCGATTCTGTCATCGATCAATATATTACGGTCGTTCGCCCGATGCATAATCAATTCATCGAACCGACGAAGCGATATGCCGATGTGATCATCCCTGAAGGCGGTCATAATCACGTGGCAATCGATTTAATGGTAACAAAAATTCAAACAATTCTTGAACAAAAGTCATTTTTGTAATACGATAGCATAGATAAAGACATATAGGCGCAGGTTAACATTTCCCAGATTGTAAAGAAGCAGGGAATGGAGTGAGATGAAATTCTCCCTCCATTCCCTCCCTTTACATACGCAGCACATTTACATATAGAGCTCGGGAAGCTCTGAGATAGAAAAGGAGTGAAGAGGGTCATGAGTACAGAAAAAGTATTTCCTATGACAGCAGAAGGTAAAGAGAAGTTAGAAAAAGAACTGGAGAATTTGAAAACGGTTAAACGTAAAGAAGTCGTCGAGCGCATCAAGATCGCCCGCAGCTTCGGGGATTTATCCGAGAACTCTGAGTACGACGCAGCGAAAGATGAACAAGCATTCGTGGAAGGTCGTATTTCAACATTGGAAAACATGATTCGCAATGCGAAGATCATTCAAGAAGATGACATGAATTCAGATACAGTACAATTAGGGAAAAAAGTGACATTCGTGGAATTGCCGGACGGAGACAAAGAAACATACACAATCGTCGGTAGTGCAGAAGCGGATCCATTTGAAGGAAAGATTTCAAATGATTCACCAATCGCGAAAAGCCTTCTTGGACATAAAGTAGGCGCTAAAGTGAATGTTCAGACTCCAGGTGGGGAAATGAGCGTCAAGATTGTAGAAGTAAGCTGATCAACCGGGAAGGGGCTCGAATCTAGAGCCTCTTCTTTTTTTATGATTAATTCACAGGAAACTCGTCAACAATGGGGACGAGGTGACAAAATGAAACGGAAACGAATCAGGCTGTTCAGTATCGTCCTATTACTTGCTCTCTCTGGTCTTTCAGTGAGGTTGATGCAATTGCAATTATTCCAGACTGAATCCTATTCCAAACATAAAATCAATCTTCTTGAAGAAAGCGTCAGGCAACGGACACAAGCATTGGTGATCGATGAAGGCAGGGGGGAGTTTCTCGATCGGAATGGTGAACCCCTTACGTATACAGAAAAAAATGTGCTGGTCCTTTTTCCGTTTCTTAATCAACTGGATTGGCCGGTGGAAAAAGTGGCAGAGATCCTTCATGTTCCTGAAGAAACGATCCGAACGAAAGTGGAGGAAGCAAAAGGGCCGATCGTTTTCGGCGGGAAAGATCCCTTAAGGCTTTCAGAAGAACAGATGAAGGAAATTAATTCACTTGAAATACAGGGAGTGTTCGCCCTTACGAAAAAGTATAAAAGCGACGAAGTGCCTGCTTCCCAGCTGATAGGGGTCACGGGGGAGAATACAGACGTATTTCACGAACGCTACCCTGACAAAGTAAAGGGAGCCAATCAGAAAATCGGGGTGTCAGGACTTCAGGAGAGTTTTGATGAATGGCTGGTCACAGAAGAGGAAGCGAAACTGATCTATCATGTCGATGCAAGGGGAGGCCCTTTATTCGGGGTGGATGTAAAGTATCTGGCACCCGCCAACCCCTTTTATCCCCTGAATGTGAAAACGACCATCGATAGAAGGATGCAAGTGGCACTGGAAGAAGTCGCTGATACGTATAACATTCAAAAAGGGGGGCTGTTGCTCCTTGATATTGAAAGCAGCGAGATACTAGCCAGTGTTTCAAGACCTGTCATGAAGAGCCGGGACCCATTCAGTGGAGGAGCGGGGAATCTCATGCTGAAAGCGCTGATCCCGGGTTCTGTGTTTAAGACCGTCGTGGCAGCTGCAGCCATGGATGAGGGGATGGTGGACGAACGCAGGCTTTTCCCATGTGATGAAGGCATCCGTGGTGAGCCCGCCGAAAAGCCTCACGGGAACATTAATATTAAGACAAGCATAGCTGTCAGCTGTAACCGTACATTTGCGGATCTTGCTAAAGAGCTGACAGAGAAGGATGATCACCTCCTTGATGAGTACGCCGAGAAAATCGGACTGATCGGTGACATTGCCTGGAAAGGGAATGTCTTTCATTACGAAAGCTTTCCCCAGCTTCAGGTGAGTGAAGGAAGGATCTTCGCTTCAGACGGGGACAGGGCAGAACCTAAACTGGTCGCCCAAACAGGTATCGGACAACAGGAAGTCCGCGTCACCCCCCTCGGCATCGCCAATATGATGGCCACGATTGCCAGGGGAGGCGAGAAATTTCAGGTGAGTGCCGTCTCTTCCGTGCAGTATCAAAATGGGACCAATATGTTTTCCTTCCCTCAACAGAAGATCGAGGGAGAGACGATCACCCCTTTCACGGCCATGAAGCTGCAACAGTACTTAAGAGGTGTGGTGAACTCACCGGAAGGTACGGCACCCTATCTGCAAAACGCCGCCTACACCATTGCGGGGAAAACTGGGACGGCACAGACAGGGAATTACCGGGGAGAAAGGGTGAAAGCAAACGAATTATATAATAAATGGTTCGCAGGCTACTTTCCCTTCGAAGATCCCAAATACGCCCTGGTAGCCGTCAACATGGACGTGACTATAGGGGAAGGGGGAATTTACCCGATCTTCAAAGACAGCGTCGATGCTGTCTACTGGATTGATCATGAGTAGAAGGGATACGCGTGTTCTGTGACCTTTTTCCCTTTATAGCTGAATCATTCCGTGATGGATAATGTTTCGCTTTATTCTTTTCCTCTTATCATGTTAAAATGTTTAGGATAATAGGGAGGGAACAAAATGGCGAAATACCAATCTCGATTAGACAAACGATCTAAAAAGAATACAAATAAACTGTTGAACATAATGATTGCAATCGTACTTCTATTAATTGTCGTGGTGGGAGGCACCATCGTATTTGGAGGGGGAGGCGACGAAAAGGCAACAACAGACGCCCCGAAGAGTTCAGAAACCAAGGATGCTGACAAGAGCGATAAGGCGACGAAAGAAAAAGACGACTCCGTTTCCATGGATGAGAAAGACGATTCGAAGGATAAAGCGGACGATAAACAAAAAGATGAAGATAAGAAAAAAGAGGATGAACAAAAGAAAGACGAGTCCTCTGATGAGGATCAGGATTCTGTCAAATTAGATGGGGAAGACCAAAGTAAGATGAAAGTCGAGGAAGGTACCGAACCGAATGTGGTGAAAACCATGGTGCATCCAAACTGGAAGCCGATCGGCACCGAGCAGACAGGTGAACACGTTTCTTCATATGATACAGGAAGCGTCGACTGGAACGAAAAAGTAAAGGCTACTTCTTATGCAACGGCCATTCCCGAAAGTAACATGACCATTTGGTATATCGAAGGGAATGGAGGGCCTCAAAAATCAATGGCTACAGTCACAGCTAAAGACACCAAGACGCCTTACAGAGTGTATCTGCAATGGGTCGACGGCAAAGGATGGCAACCGACGAAAGTGCAGGAATTAAAGGAAAATGATAAAGACTGATTTAAACAAAAAGGCCCTTCCAAATGAAGGGCCTTTTTACATGACTTACTTCTTCACTTTAAAATGAACCACGGCACTATATAATCTTCTGCCGTTCTCATCGATGGAAACGGAATGATCCACGTGATGGACGGAGAGCATGATGGCTTTATTATGCTGGATCTGTTCATCTACCTTTTTCTCCAAAGTCCTGAGATTGTCAGCTTCAAAAAACTCCACTTTATCTTCTATTAAATCAAATGAAATATTCATGGTGAACCTCCTTATTACGTATGAACTGGATAGGCTTTCTCCCTCTATTTTAGAGTCCCACCACCCTTTTGACAATGAATTATTGTTGAATTCCTCGGGAGAATATGATAATTTAATAACAGTTTTAAAAATAATTCATAGTATGTTTATAGGAATTATAAACTTAATGCAGCTGAGGTGCTGAACCATGGGTAGAGAATTTTTGGATCTGTTCGGTGATTGGGCAGATTCTTATGATGATACAGTGACAGGAAAAGATGTGGAATATCAAGCCGTATTCGAACATTATGATTCGATCCTTGACGGGGTGGTCGCCCTTTCAAAGGGGAAGGTGATAGAGTTTGGTCCCGGTACAGGAAATTTAACCAAGAAGCTATTGGATGCGGGACTCGAAGTCATTCCCTATGAACCCTCTCCTGAAATGAGGGCGATTGGAATGCAGAAGCTCGGTGATCGTGTCACATTCCGGGACGGCGACTTTCTGGATTTTTCTCAAGAGGGAAAAGCCGATTCCATAGTAAGCTCTTACGCATTTCATCATTTAACCGATGAAGAAAAGGGAAAAGCTTTCGGCATCTATGGAAAGCTTCTAGTACAAGGTGGTAAAATAGTATTTGCTGATACAATGTTTGAGACCGATCAGCATCATCAAGCCGCCATATCCCAAGCGATCAAAAAAGAGTATGTCAATCTGGCTGAGGATTTAAAACGGGAATATTACACGACTCTCGGAGTGTTAAGAGAGCTTTTGCATGAGAATGGGTTTTCCGTACAGTTTCAGAGAGTGAATACATTTGTGTGGATCATGGAGGCGACTAAACAGTAGAAAGAGGTTTTAGCAATGAAAATCGCCATCATCGGAGCAATGGAAGAAGAAGTAGCCTTATTAAGAGAGAATATTTCAAACCCGAAAGTGGAAACCATCGCAGGGTGTGAATATACAAGCGGTACAATGCATGACAAAGAAGTGATTTTGCTTCGTTCAGGAATCGGGAAAGTGAATGCAGCGATGTCAACTGCGGTACTATTGCAGCACTTCAAACCGGATTGCATCATCAACACAGGGTCAGCAGGAGGATTCGATCCTTCTCTAAACGTCGGTGATGTAGTCATTTCAACTGAAGTAAGACATCATGATGTGGATGTAACGGCTTTTGGTTATGAATACGGCCAGGTTCCCCAGCTTCCTGCAGCCTTCACGGCAGACGAGAATTTGAAGCAAACAGCGATCAATAGTGTGAAGGAACTCGGAGATGCACAGGTGGTTTCCGGATTGATTGCCACTGGGGATTCATTCATGAATGATCCAGTGAGGGTGGATGCAATCCGTGACAAATTCACGGATTTGCAGGCAGTGGAAATGGAAGCGGCAGCGATCGCCCAAGTGGCGCATCAATTCCACGTACCATTTGTCATCATCCGTTCCCTTTCCGACATCGCAGGCAAAGAATCGGATGTGTCGTTTGATCAATACTTGGAAAAGGCTGCACTTCATTCCGCTAAAATGGTCATGAATATCGTGAAATCTGTTTAATAGAAAGAGAATACAGCTGACCCAGGCATCTACCTCTCTTACCGCGTGTACCAGGCTTGTTCAGGCGAACAGTCCATTCATGGGTAATGAAGACGGTTTGGTGAAAGGGTCAGTTTTTTTGTTTGAAAGGAGGTTGAATAGATGGACGTGTATAAAAGTGTACATGACCTGATAGGGAATACACCGATCGTTGAACTGACACATTTCCCGCTGAAGAACGGGGTCCGCCTCTTCGCGAAGCTTGAATTCTTTAATCCCGGTGGCAGTGTGAAGGATCGGTTGGGGCTTGAGCTGTTAAGGGATGCAGTGGAGAATGGCAAGATCATGCCCGGGGGAACCTTCATCGAACCGACGGCAGGCAATACGGGAATCGGCCTGGCTTTAGCCGCTGTGAACTCAGGATATAAAGTGAAATTCTGTATTCCCGAAAAATTCAGCACCGAGAAGCAGGAACTGATGAAAGCCCTTGGAGCGGAAATCGTCCATACCCCCACGGAAGAAGGCATGAAGGGTGCCATCGCGAAAGCTGCTGAATTGGTGGGGGAGACCCCTAACTCGTATTCCCCGCAGCAATTTGGGAACGAAGCCAACCCGAATACGTATTACAGAACATTAGGACCGGAACTCTGGAACCAGATGGACGGTAACATCCATACATTTGTTGCCGGCGCAGGGACTGGCGGGACCTTTATGGGGACTGCCCGCTACCTTAAAGAAATGAAGGGGACGATTAAAACAGTGATCGTTGAGCCTGAAGGATCGATCCTGAATGGGGGAGAGTCTGGCCCTCATAAAACAGAAGGCATCGGAATGGAGTTCCTGCCTGAATATATGGATTCAAGTTATTTTAACAGTATCCATACCGTAACAGATGAGGATGCCTTCAAAAGGGTAAAGGAACTTGCATTATTGGAAGGGCTGCTGGTAGGCAGTTCTTCCGGAGCTGCCCTTCATGCAGCGCTATTGGAAGTGGAAAATGCTGAACCGGGTAGCCATATCGTCACCATCTTCCCAGATTCAAGTGAGAGATATTTAAGCAAAAAAATATACCAAGGAGGAATCTAATCATGAAAAAGAAAACCCAATTAATCCACGGTGGTATCCCGACAGATCCTCAAACAGGTGCCGTATCCACTCCCATCTATCAAGTGAGTACGTATAAGCAGGATGAAGTAGGAAAGCACAAGGGATTCGAATATTCACGGTCAGAAAACCCTACCCGACATGCCCTGGAAGAACTGATCAAAGATCTTGAAGGCGGGGAAAAAGGCTTTGCATTCGGTTCGGGTATGGCGGCGATCACTGCAGTCATGATGATGTTCAACAGCGGGGATCATATCGTGATGACAGATGATGTGTACGGCGGAACATACCGTGTCATGACCAAGGTGTTGAACCGGATCGGCATCGAGTCCACCTTCGTTGATACAAGTGATGTCAGCAACATCGAAAAGGCGATCCAGCCGAATACAAAAGCGGTTTATATTGAGACACCGACCAACCCGTTATTGAAAATCACGGATATCGAAGCAGCGGCTTCATTCGCCAAGAAAAACAATCTGCTGACCATCGTAGATAATACGTTCAGTACACCTTACTGGCAGAACCCGATCACTCTTGGAGCGGACATTGTCCTCCATAGTGCTACGAAATACATCGGTGGTCACAGTGACGTTGTGGCAGGTCTCGTTGTAGTGAATTCAGAAGAACTGGCTGAAGAATTGTTCTTCGTGCAGAATTCAACAGGCGGTGTCCTTGGGCCGCAGGATTCATGGTTATTGATTCGCGGGATCAAGACGTTGGGGCTGCGCATGGAAGAGCATGAAGAGAACACCAGGAAAATCGTCGAGTTCCTGACGGCTCATCCGAAAGTATCCAAAGTTTACTATCCGGGACTTGAGAATCATCCGAATCATGCCATCGCCAAAAAGCAGGCATCAGGATTCGGCGGGATGGTCTCCTTCGATGTAGGCAGTGAGGAAAATGCAGACCGTCTGCTCACCAATACGAGATATTTCACGTTGGCTGAAAGTCTCGGAGCAGTGGAAAGCCTTATTTCCGTTCCGGCACGCATGACGCACGCCTCCATTCCGGCAGAGCGTCGGAACGAACTGGGGATCACAGACGGTCTTGTCCGGATTTCCGTCGGACTTGAAGATGTGGAAGATCTGATTGAAGATATTGACAACGCCCTTTCCAAGTAACCCATGGAAGAACTGGTATCAATTACATGGTAGGCAGTATGGGATCATATGTTACCATAGAATGAGAGTTTACTAGTTCAAAAGTAGGTGAAACTAATGAAGAACACAAGCAAAAAGACCATTCAACATAAGATCGTCGATTTCAAACGATTTGGTTTTACATTACTTGCACTGAGTGTCTTTATGTATTTAGGTGTCATCATTCCGACAGTGACGGTCACACCAGGCAAAATGATCCCCCTCATGACAGGGACCGTTGTTTTACTCGGGCTGTCACTATACTTCTTTACAAAAGCAATTAAATATAAAAAAGATCTGCAATCAGCAGATGAATAAATAAGAAAAGCGGAAGCGGCTCGATCAGCCCCGACAAGCACAACAGGAAAATCCCAAAAGGCGTTTTTTGCCTTATGGGATTTTTTTGTTGTGACCTCGAGGGGCTTGCCGCTGTAGCTGGACAAAGAAAAGCGGAAGGGCTTTGCCCAGAGGCGACAAGCATAAGGTGAACCATCCGGAAAGGCGTACTTTTGCCTTTATGGATGGTTTGACTTATGACCTCGAGCCTCTAAGCCCTGTAGCTGGACAAAGAAAAACGGGTCCTCATGGAGGGTTCGCTTTTTTATGTGGAAATTTGTAGAAAAAATAATGAAGAAAAGAGTTTACTTTGATGTAAGAATTGGATATACTAACCAATGTAAGAAAAAAATCACAAGAGGGAGGTCGAAGGAAATGTTCGTGCTTATTGGAAAAGTAAACACAACTTCATATTGTTTTGATCATTCGACCGCTTGTGGGATGTTTTCTGCTTAATTTGAATTTCATTCAATAATAGCCACAGGGAGAATGTGGATCCCTGTGGCTTTTTTGTGCCACAAGGGGTCGGTCGCTTTGTGGCTTTTTACTATGCCCTGCAGTCCTGCAGGAACTTTGAAAGGGGTGATATTGTATGACACTGAATCTTTTATTTATAACGGTAACCTTCAATAAGAAACAGGAAACGTTTGAAGAAGCTTCTCACAACGAGATGGTTTCAAAAAGCTATGAAGAAACGAAAACAAAGCAGCACTATATGCCTCAAATGTTTTAATCCTAAAAAAACCTACACAAGGAGAGGAGAATGAAAAATGATTTATGTACAGGTGAAAATGCTGAATGCGCTATGGGTAGAGAAGGATACTGCCTAACGAAACAAGAAGGTGGTGGAGAGATGTTTTTGAATATCGTCATTTGGTCTGCTTTCTTCCATAGAAAGAAGACCCGTGAACTCAAATAACCAATGGAAGGAGGACCCCCGAAGGCTCGGGGGGTCCTCTTCTTGTCTTCGGTCACATATCTGTCAATACTTAGTAAAGAGTTGTTCACGAATGGGAGGGGAATATCCGTTTTTTCGTGATACATTAATAGTAGGAAATGCAGTTTAACGAGGGAGAGGATGACAATGTTTTCAATGATCATGGGTCTTATCCTGACGTCTGTGATTGGCTTGATCATTTCGGCTGAAGTCAGTGTAGAGTAGACAATAAAGAAAAGCGGTCCCTGGACCGCTTTTCTTTATTGTGATTTATTCCTTTTTTCTTTTTCCTCCCGGTAAAATTCATGAAACATTTTCATGAGGGCACGCTTTTCGATCC